>NZ_AP026763.1:1225353-1531691 GCF_026000435.1 Vibrio sp. STUT-A11
CGTTACTTCGATGTCTTTAACGAGAAGAGTTTTACCATTAGACTCGATTGCGAAGCCTTTTTTGATTTCACTTGCCTTTGGCATTGTATTTTCCTATTGATACTTATTACGCAAAACTTGATGATTATAGCGTTAAGTTGTCTTGCTGGCATCAAAATTCATCGCTGAAATTGGCTTCATCTCTCATGAATAAACGCGTTATTAAGCTTGATCCAAATTCAGTGCTGGTAGATCATATTGTTCTTGAATCTTAAGCTTTAGATCGCGTTACTTTCAATGTCTCTTCCTGTTATCGACTCAAAACAACCTTTTCAAACCGAATTCGAACCTCTGATCAGAGAAGTTCTTATGTGCCTTAAAAGTGGGCTAGGGCAAAACTTACATAGTGTCTATGTCTATGGCAGTGTTGCGCGTAAAACGGCGGTGGCAGGTAAGTCGAACCTCGATTTAGTGGTTGTAACCAAAGCGGCATTTGAGTCTAACCGGGCCACGTTATTGAACACTATCAAGTGGCGTGCACAGCAAGGCTACCCGCACGTAAATGGCGTTTCAGTACGAACCGCGCTGGTGAGTGATGTGGCGAATCTCGACAGCATTTTCACCTGGGGATTTATGCTCAAGCATTGCTGTGTCTGTATTTATGGTGATGACTTAGCGGACTGCTTTGGCGATTATGTTCCAAGCTGGGAGATTGCTAAACATTGGAACATGGATGTGGAAGAGTGGCTCTCTGTCTATCGAACGAAAATTGCGCAGGCAAAAAGTGTTGAAGAGCAAACTCAAGCTCAAACGGTAATAGCCAAAAAGTTGTTGCGGGCGTCGTATTCTCTGATTATGTACCGCGATAAACGCTGGTTTGACGACCCTGTGGAATGTGGTCAGGTATTTTTGACCTACCATCCAGAAAAGCACTTGGAGATCGAACGTCTGAGTATATTGCTTGCGGGACGGGCTATCCCAAAACGCTCGGTGATAGGCCTTTTAGATAGCTTTGGCAGTTGGCTAGTCAAGCAGTATCAAAAAACAGAGTTTCGTATTGGCTAGCTAAAGCCGATTGTTAAAACAAGCCCATCTGCGGCGCAGATAACGTCTCAAAATCAGTGCCAATAAACGGCAGAATGGCATCAGCAACGGGCTTCAGCTGTTTATCAATATAATGTTGATAATCAATGAGGCTATTACGATATTCATGTGGCTCCGGCCCATTGACGGTAATCACATATTCAATTCGACCACGGTTCTGATACTGTAATGGTCGACCGAGTTTGGCATTGATTTCGTCAGCCAATCGAGCGGCACGCACTTGGGGCGGAATGTTCTTTTGGTATTCGTGCAGTTTGCGACGCAGGCGTTTCTGATAAACCAGCTGATCGTCGAATTCACCGCTATTGGTTTTCTCAACCATTTCGCGTACGTAGTCACTTGGATCTTCGCCATGGAAGATCATGCTATAAAGCTTGTTTTGGAATCTTTGCGCCAGTGGCGTCCAGTCTGTACGAGCGCTCTCTAACCCTTTGAAAATAATCCTCTCTTGCTCACCTTCTCCAATTAAGCCCGCGTAGCGTTTTTTCGAGCCTGTTTCAGCACCACGAATGGTTGGCATCAAAAACTTTCGATAGTGAGTTTCGTACTCTATTTCAAGCATTGAAGTGAGGTTGTATTCCGAACGAAGATGCTCTTGCCACCAAGTGTTAATGTGTTCGACTAGCTGATTCCCGACTTTATCGGCTTCTGTCTGAGTGTAGGTGCGGTTTAACGACACAAAGGTGGAGTCCGTATCACCGTAAATGACCTGATAACCTTGTTTTTCAATCAGCACTTTGGTCTGTTTCATGATCTCATGACCACGCATGGTGATACTGGATGCCAGTCGGGTATCAAAAAATCGGCAACCGGAGGAGCCTAATACGCCGTAAAACGAGTTCATGATGATCTTAATCGCCTGAGAGAACGCTTTTTCGTTGTTCTTCTTAGCAACATCACGTGCTGCCCAGAGCTTTTCAATCATCTCGGGTAAAAAATGTTTTGTGCGATGAAATTGGCCACCACGAAATCCGGGAACAGCCTGATAGTCTTCTTTTCCTAGCTCGAGCTGAAGCCCTTCAACCAGACCCATTGGGTCAATCAGAAAGGAGCGGATGATAGAAGGGTAGAGGCTCTTAAAATCCAGCACTAAAACTGAGTCGTAAAGGTTGGGAATTGAATCCATTACGTACCCGCCGGGGCTGGCTATCCAGTTTTCCGGGTGTAAGTTGGGGGCAACATAACCCGCGCGGTGAATTTGCGGCAGATAGAGGTTAGTAAACGCGGCGACCGAGCCACCAACTCGATCCAGCTCTACACCGGTTAATCGTGAGCGTTCAATCGCGAATGCGAGCAGGTGAGTATGCTCAAAGATCTTATTAACCAGCACGCAGTCCTGAAGATTGTATCTAGCCAAAGAAGGCTTGTCAGAGCGATACATTCGATTGATCTCATCCATACGATCATGCACATTGTGAATTTCTTTACCTTCGCCGAGTAATTCCTGGGAGACGGATTCCAAAGACCAAGAGCGAAAGTGATAAGTCGCAGTTTTGAGCGTGTCGATACCATCCATCACCACGCGGCCGGGAATAGAAATGAACCCCTGTTGGCTTTGTGAAGAACTGCGAAAGAAACTCGCCTGGTCCGCTCTGCCAAGTTTGAGTTTCATCTTGTGCCATTCGGCTCTTTTGTGCAGTAAACGGAAATCGAAGTCAATCACGTTCCAGCCGACAATGACGTCAGGGTCGAATTGTTTAAACCAGGTTATCAGAGCGTCCAGTAACGCTTTCTCGTCTGGTACCCACTGGATAGGAGTGTCCGCGGGTTCGGCTTCACCAATCATGATGACGCGCGAGTCCATTGGACTGTCTAAACCGATAGAGTAGAGAATGCCTTTCTCGGAACACTCTATGTCTAAAGAGACCACATGTAATCTAGGTTCAAAGTGACCGGAACGACATTTGGCGTTTTGAATGCGTTGAAATCCGCTCCGAGCTTGATGGTTCCCCGTAAACTCGATGCTGCCTCTAATAAAGCGCTCCATCAAATAACGATCTGCAAGCCGGATATCGCCTTCGTAAGTGGTAACATCGCATTGTGAAAGGTGACCTTGTAACGCAATGGCATCTCGAGTCGTTCGTGTATAACAAGCGACAAGAGCCGTGTGCTCGAAGGTTTTCATGTCCAGCACACGGAACTCGGCGTGAATGTTGTTTGACTGAGCGATCTCTCTGGTTTGCTCTGCGTCTGATTGGGCAATAAAGAATACAGGTTTTTCTGCGTGAATGAGCAACTGGGTAGGGCCAGCTTCTGTTGACAGCCATAGTTCAATCTGAGTTTGACCCTGGATATCTCGCGCCTGACGAGTGAGTAAGAATCCTTGCTGGATGTTCAAATGAGAAAAACCTTATCGATAACTTAAGCCCTGTATTCTAGCACCATGCGATAAGAAGAAAACGTGCGGTGATGATGGTTGTTGTTTTTGTCATCGAGCCAGTTTTGCTTCAGATCCGGGCTCTGAAAAATAAAACACACCAAAGAGTGTAATACCAGTCACTTAAGGACTCCTATACGGTCATTCCAGCGAGCCTTAGCGAGACTAGGAATCTAGTAACAGCTCGCTGGAATATAGAGAAATACACTTGAAAACAAAGTACTCGGATAGAAGATCCTGAATCATGCTCCTTCGTCACGGTTCAGAATGACGGATGACTGGAGTATCTGCTTACTGTTAACTGATTAGCATTACGCCAAAGTGTGGCCTAGATCTTAAACGTAAACATTCTTTGGTACGGTAACACGAGAATAAGTGGCCAGACTAAGGTTGCTTGTCTAAAGGTTAATCATTTGACGGGGGATATTGGTTTGCTCTAGGAAATATAAAACCTAGTTGCTTGATTTATTACAATTAATGTTGTTAATTAGCTTGTATTATATTTCGGTTCTGCAAACGACTCTGTGAAATTACGGAGTGGTTTATGAATAAGTTCTTGCTAAAGTTTGCGTTTGAGCACATATTCATAGAAAGCAATTTTTCGTCAAATACGTTAGTATTAGACGTCATACTGATACCCACGTTGAATATCATGTGGGTGCAGAACCAATAGAAAGTGTGGAGATACAAGTTTGATAAATGTTTTCCTTGTAGATGATCACGAGCTGGTTCGCACAGGGATACGACGTATTATTGAAGACGTCCGTGGAATGAACGTAGCAGGAGAAGCTGACAGCGGTGAAGAAGCAGTAAAATGGTGTCGCAGTAATCATGCTGACGTCGTTTTGATGGACATGAACATGCCGGGAATCGGTGGTTTAGAAGCCACTAAAAAGATTCTACGCTTGAACCCAGATGTAAAAATCATCGTACTTACCGTTCATACGGAAAATCCGTTTCCAACCAAAGTGATGCAGGCAGGTGCTTCTGGTTATTTAACCAAAGGTGCAGGCCCGGACGAGATGGTAAATGCGATTCGTGTGGTAAATAGTGGTCAGCGTTACATCTCTCCAGAGATTGCGCAGCAGATGGCATTGAGTCAATTCTCACCAGCCTCTGAGAACCCGTTTAAAGATTTATCTGAACGTGAATTGCAGATTATGTTGATGATCACTAAAGGTCAGAAAGTAACGGATATTTCTGAACAACTTAACTTGAGTCCAAAAACGGTGAATAGTTATCGCTATCGATTGTTTAGTAAGTTGGACATTAATGGCGACGTTGAGTTAACGCACTTAGCGATTCGTCACGGAATGCTGGACACCGAGACGCTTTAGTGTGAATCCTCCTTTTGATTCGGCTTCCTTTCTCAAGACAGTAACTCATCAGCCCGGCGTGTACAGAATGTACAACGCCGACGCTGTTGTTATTTATGTCGGAAAAGCCAAAGACCTCCAAAAGCGCCTTTCGAGTTACTTTCGTAAAAAAGTCGACAGTGAAAAGACTCGTGCGCTTGTGCGTAATATTGCCAAAATTGACGTTACGGTCACTCATACCGAGACCGAAGCGCTGATCCTTGAGCACAATTACATCAAGCAATACTTACCAAAATACAACGTACTGTTACGTGACGATAAGTCCTATCCCTATATCTTTATCAGCGGGCACAAACACCCGAGATTATCGATGCATCGCGGGGCTAAAAAACGTAAAGGCGAGTATTTTGGTCCTTACCCCGATTCTGGTGCAGTGCGGGAAACGTTACACCTACTGCAAAAGATATTTCCGGTTCGTCAATGTGAAGATACCGTTTACTCTAACCGAACTCGTCCCTGCTTGATGTACCAGATTGGGCGCTGCGCGGGACCGTGTGTTAGCTCAATCATATCAGATGAGGAATACGCTGAACTGGTGGGTTTTGTTCGCTTATTTCTCCAGGGTAAAGATCAGCAAGTGCTTAAGCTGCTGATTGAAAAGATGGAGCAGGCTAGCCAGCAGCTCCGCTTTGAAGATGCGGCCAAGTTCCGCGATCAGATTCAGGCAATTCGCCGGGTTCAGGAACAGCAATATGTATCTGAAGACAGCATGGATGACATGGATGTACTCGGGTTTGCTCAAGAGAGCGGTATTGCGTGTATTCACATTCTGATGATTCGCCAAGGTAAGGTGCTCGGTAGTCGCAGCCACTTCCCGAAAATCCCACAAAATACCAGTCAGCAAGAAGTGTTTGACAGCTTCTTAACTCAGTATTATTTGAGCCACAACGAAGCACGTACCATTCCTGCCCGGATTATTCTCAATCAGGAGCTGGCAGAGGATATTGAACCAATTCAAAAAGCGCTGATCGAAGTAGCGGGACGCAAGGTTCATTTCCATACGTCTCCAAGTGGTGTTCGAGGTCGCTACCTCAAATTGTCTAATACCAATGCACTGACGGCAATTACCACTAAAATTAATCATAAGATGACCATCAATCAGCGTTTTCATGCCTTACGTGAAGAGTTGGGTATGGAATCGATAACGCGCATGGAATGTTTTGATATCTCCCATACGATGGGAGAGAGCACCATCGCGTCGTGCGTGGTCTTCAATAATGAAGGTCCGGTTAAACAAGAATATCGTCGCTACAACATCACAGGCATTACCGGTGGTGATGATTATGCCGCAATGGGTCAAGTACTGGATCGCCGATACTCAAAGCAACTGGATGTGGAGAAGATCCCAGACATCATTTTCATCGATGGTGGTAAAGGCCAGCTAAACCGAGCTCATGAAATCATTTCGCAACATTGGGGAGATTGGCCAAAACGACCAATTTTGATCGGTATAGCGAAAGGCGTCACGCGTAAGCCCGGGTTGGAAACCTTAATTACTGTGGATGACCATGAGTTCAATTTGCCAAGTGATGCTCCAGCGCTTCACCTTATTCAGCATATTCGTGACGAAAGCCATAACCATGCGATTGCCGGACATCGAGCGAAACGTGGTAAAACTCGCCGCACGAGTGCCTTAGAAGGGATCGAAGGCATTGGACCGAAGCGACGCCAGGCTTTGCTAAAATATATGGGCGGATTACAGGAACTTAAACGTGCAAGTGTCGAAGAAATCGCCAAAGTACCGGGGATTAGTCACTCTTTAGCAGAAATTATTTTCCAAGCATTGAAACAATAAGGAAAATCCCGCAACATTAGCACGCAATGTGTAAGAGAATAATAAAATGCGATTGAATATCCCGAACATTCTGTCTCTTCTTAGACTGTTCTTAATTCCAGTTTTTGTGGTTGTTTTTTATCTGCCTTATTCATGGGCACCGTTTGCTGCGGCAATGGTGTTTTGGGTCGCGGGCTTTACCGACTGGTTAGACGGTATGCTGGCTCGTAAACTTGGCCAAACTTCTCGGTTTGGTGCGTTTATCGATCCTGTGGCTGATAAAGTATTGGTTGCGACAGCGTTGATTTTAATTACCGAATATTACCATTCTATTTGGGTAACGATTCCTGCGGTCACCATGATTGCCCGAGAAATTATCATTTCCGCTTTAAGAGAGTGGATGGCTGAAATTGGTAAACGCGCTAGTGTTGCCGTCTCGTGGGTAGGTAAAGTGAAAACTCTGGCACAGATGTTCGCTCTCTGGGTGCTAATTTGGCACTATGATGATTGGATGGTGTGGCTTGGTTTTGCAGCACTATATATCGCGACATTCCTAACGTATTGGTCAATGATTCAGTATCTTGCTGCTGCCAAAGACGATTTACTCGACGAGCAGCATCATTAATAAATTAAGTATTTATACTAAGCAGGCGCTCAAAGCCTGCTTTTTTCTACCCGTCGTATATCTACATTAATTCTAGCCATTGTTATCACAGACCGGGTGGTATAGAAAATTAGTGTGACATGGATCTTGTTTTTCTCGCTGTTGCTTATCTGGCAAAGCAGATAACGCGATTATGAACGGTTGATATGGGCTGACTATCCGGTTTCTTTGGCTGGTGAGTAGTCAAAGTTTCATGATAAACAAGTGTATTTGAGCAAGTTTTCGTATTAAAACTAAGCAATCTTCCGTGTTTCGCACAAAATCTAGTCAAACGATTTAAAAAAATAAAAATAGTGTTGACTCGATCGCTCGAATCCGTAGAATGCATCCCGTACCCAAGAGAGCATGGCTCAAAAGGGTGGTGAGGAAAGGTTAACTTTTCTTGCAATGAGGCGCCTTGGCAGAGTGGCTATGCAGCGGATTGCAAATCCGTGGACCTCGGTTCGACTCCGGGAGGCGCCTCCATTATTCTTTAGAGAGAAAGCAACTTTCGAGAATAAATGCGACACTAGCTCAGTTGGTAGAGCGCAACCTTGCCAAGGTTGAGGTCACGAGTTCGAACCTCGTGTGTCGCTCCAAAATTTAAAGATATGGCTGATAAGCGGTATCAGATGGTGTTTTACTTTTCTGTAAAGGCATCACAAAGAATATTTGTGTGCCCTGGTGGTGGAATTGGTAGACACAAGGGATTTAAAATCCCTCGGCGTTCGCGCTGTGCCGGTTCAAGTCCGGCCCGGGGCACCATCTCAATGCGACACTAGCTCAGTTGGTAGAGCGCAACCTTGCCAAGGTTGAGGTCACGAGTTCGAACCTCGTGTGTCGCTCCAAAATTTTAAAACCCAGCATGTTTATGCTGGGTTTTTTCGTTTCTATCGTGGGTCAATGTAACCTGTTTATACGTTTACACAAATCTGGCACATTCCAACAGAACTTCTCTGCTTACATAGGGACGCGCATCTGAATCCAGTTCTCTTGCTGTACAGGATGAGCTTTCAGTGAGGTTATTTTCTTGATATTTTCAGCTTGTTGCGTGTTTTTCATTCAGACTCATTACCTTATATAGAAGATGGTTACAAGTTCTGTGGCTATTAGAAAAATATAATTGCGTTTGAGATCAATAAATCAATGATGAAAAATCATTGCCAGAAGATTTTATTTTGTGATAAATTCGCGCGCAATCTCGGAGCGTAATTTACGCCTTTGGTTCTCTGGGGGATACGCGTAGTGACCATTCAAGCTGATTGTGACACTACGTAGGGTAGGTATCGGCAAAGCCTTTTGTTGATAGACGGGATACTAATGCTGTAAGTGCAGCATATTAATGGGAAACCCAACATTGAAACCTTTGAATAAACATACACTAATCAGCTTCATACTGCCGAAATGTCCTGTTTTACAAAACAGATGCATTACGGAACCTTGATTACGTCCCAGCGCATATAGAAGTCACGAATGTCGTGACAGGATTATCTGTGTTTGTCATCTAGGCTATGGCAAATGCGGAGGTTTACTTATTTCTCCTGTAACTTTTTTCTAATGATAATTAATACAGGATGAAGAACTAATATAATTCAAGGGATTACCTAGTATGACCACTGCCTTTGAAGTCGATAACAATATCGCAAACATTTTTTCATCACAGGTTCCAGTTGTTGAGGGAACGTACGACTTAACTCCAGACCAAGTGTTACTTGATCAGGCTGAGCACGAATCTGCGGTTCGCTCTTACCCTCGTCGCTTGCCGATCGCGATTAAACAGGCTTATGGCTGTTTAGTTGAAGATACTCGAGGTCAAATCTTTTTGGATTGCCTTGCGGGTGCGGGTACTTTGGCACTGGGTTATAACCACCCAGAAATCAATCAAGCATTGAAAGATCAGCTAGATTCTGGCTTGCCTTATCAGACTCTTGATATCGCTACCTCGGCGAAAACGCATTTTATTCAGTCTGTGAAGTCTTTTCTTCCTCAAGAGCTAGGTGATAACTGTGTGATTCAGTTCTGTGGACCATCTGGTGCCGATGCAGTTGAAGCCGCGATCAAACTGGCAAAACAGACGACTGGCCGTAACACCATGTTCGCATTCCGTGGCGCTTACCATGGTATGACTAACGGCACGATGGGCATGATGGGTAACCTAGGTACTAAGGCTCGTCGTACAGGTCTGATGTCTGATGTGCATTTTATGCCATTCCCGTATAACATCCGCTGTCCGTTTGGCCTTGGTGGTGATGACGGTGCTAAAGCGAGTATCCGTTACATCGAACGTCTATTAAACGATGACGAATCTGGCATCATGAAACCAGCAGCTATCATCGTTGAGCCTGTGCAAGGTGAAGGCGGTGTAATGCCAGCGCCTGCGTTCTGGTTGCGTGAATTACGCCGCATCTGTGATGAGCACAGTATTCTGTTGATCTTCGATGAAATTCAGTGTGGTGTAGGTAAAACTGGCTACAACTTTGCTTTCGAAGAAGCGGGTATTGTTCCTGATGTGTTGTGTTTGTCGAAAGCGATCGGTGGTGGTATGCCGATGTCGCTTCTTGTTATCAACAAGCAGCACGATACCTGGAATCCGGGCGAGCACACCGGTACGTTCCGTGGTAACCAGCTCGCTATGGTGAGTGGTGCTAAAGCGCTGGAAATTATTCAACGAGACAACCTTGTTGAGCATGCGAACATTGCTGGTCAATACCTACGTTTTGGTTTGGAAGGGATTCAGAAGCGTGTTAATTGTATCGCAGAAGTTCGCGGCAAAGGTTTGATGCTGGGTGTTGAAATCAAGAACCCTAATGGCGAATTGAACAAGTTCGGCGAGCCTCTAGCTGACGGTGAACTCACGCTTGCGATTCAACGTGCGGCGCTAGAGAGTGGCTTGATGGTAGAGAAAGGTGGTCGTGACGGCTCAGTGATTCGTTTCCTTCCACCACTGATTATTTCATTTGAGCAAATTGACTTCGCTCTACGTGTGCTTGAAGAAGCCATCATTACTGCTGGCGGTAACCATGTTGAAGCTGCACCACAAGAAGAGTGGAAAAAGCACTTCGTTCACACTGGTGAATTGGGTAGTACTGAGTTTGCATCAGTGATGAACCACACGACTGCAGCGATGAAGTCTGTATTCGAACAAGTGAGTGCGCCATATTCCGGTATGGACCCTAAAGCGTTAGAAGAAGCGATTAATGCTGTCGACCTAGACAACAAAAATGCGCCTCTTAAATCAGTAATTGACGACGCTGCAGAGCTTGTTGCAAAAAATGCTATCTTTACACAACACCCTGATTGTATTGCACACTTGCATACACCACCATTGATGCCTGCGATTGCGGCTGAAGCGATGATTGCGGCTCTGAACCAGTCTATGGATTCTTGGGATCAAGCATCTTCTGCGACTTACGTTGAGCAGAAAGTGGTGAACTGGCTTTGCGATAAATACGAGCTAGGCGAGCAAGCTGACGGTATTTTCACTAGCGGCGGTACTCAAAGTAACCAAATGGGCTTGATGCTGGCGCGAGACTGGATCGCAGACAAACTAAGTGGTCACTCTATTCAGAAGCTAGGTCTTCCAGAGTATGCTGACAAATTGCGAATCGTATGTTCGAAGAAATCACACTTCACGGTTCAAAAGTCAGCGTCTTGGATGGGACTGGGCGAAAAAGCAGTCATGACTGTTGATGCTAACCACGACGGCACGATGGATGTAAACAAACTGGATGACGTGCTGACTCAGGCAAAAGCTGAAGGTTTAATTCCATTCGCGATTGTTGGTACAGCTGGTACAACCGATCACGGTGCGATTGATGATCTAGACTTCATTGCAGACATGGCTGAAAAACATGAACTGTGGATGCATGTCGACGGCGCATACGGTGGTGCTTTGATTCTTAGCAGCCAAAAAGCTCGCCTGAAAGGTGTTGAGCGTGCGCAGTCTATCAGCGTTGACTTCCACAAGTTGTTCTACCAAACAATCAGTTGTGGTGCGCTTCTTGTTAATGACAAGTCAAACTTCAAGTTCCTGCTTCATCATGCAGATTACTTGAACCGTGAACACGACGAACTACCAAACTTGGTAGATAAGTCTATCGCAACAACTAAGCGTTTTGATGCTTTAAAAGTGTTTATGACAATGCAAAGCGTAGGGCCAAAAGCTCTAGGCGACATGTACGACCATCTGCTTGATCAAACGCTAGAAGTAGCAGATATGATCCGCGATAACGACAACTTTGAGTTGTTGGCGGAACCATCACTATCTACGGTTCTGTTCCGTACGACACATAAGTCCGCAGATCTTGATGAATTGAATAAAGCGTTGCGTTTAGAGGCGCTGACTCGCGGAACCGCAGTACTGGGTGAAACCATTGTTGACGGTAAAACCGCACTTAAATTTACGATTTTGAACCCGTGTCTAACGACGGCGGACTTTGAATCTTTGCTCTCAAAAATCCATATGCTAGCAGTTGAGCTAGTTTAACAAAGGTAACGGAAAACTATGGCAATTCTACAGATTGGTGCAGGCGGCGTTGGCTGGGTAGTTGCACACAAAGCAGCACAAAACAACGACGTTCTGGGTGATATCACAATCGCATCACGTACCGTAGGTAAGTGTGAGAAAATCATCGAATCTATTCAAAAGAAAAACAACCTGAAAGATTCAACTAAGAAATTAGAAGCTAGAGCAGTTAATGCTGACGACGTAGATTCTCTTGTTGCTCTGATTAAAGAAGTGAAGCCTGATCTTGTGATCAACGCTGGTCCTCCATGGGTAAACATGCCAATCATGGAAGCATGTTACCAAGCGAAAGTGTCATACCTAGATACATCAGTAGCAGTTGACCTGTGTTCTGAAGGTCAGCAAGTACCTCAGGCTTATGATTGGCAGTGGGGTTACCGTGAGAAGTTCGAACAAGCGGGCATCACAGGTATCCTAGGTGCTGGTTTCGATCCAGGCGTAGTATCGGTATTTGCAGCGTACGCAGTTAAGCATCTGTTCGATGAAATCGATACTATCGACGTCATGGACGTAAACGCTGGTGACCACGGTAAGAAGTTTGCGACAAACTTTGACCCAGAAACCAACATGCTAGAGATCCAAGGCGACTCTTTCTACTGGGAGAATGGCGAGTGGAAACAAGTACCTTGTCACTCTCGTATGCTTGAGTTTGAATTCCCTAACTGTGGTTCACACAAAGTGTACTCAATGGCGCACGATGAAGTTCGTTCAATGAAGGAATTCATCCCTGCAAAACGCATTGAATTCTGGATGGGTTTCGGTGACCGTTACCTAAACTACTTCAATGTAATGCGTGATATCGGCCTATTGAGCCCAGACCCGCTAACGCTGCACGATGGTACAGTAGTACAGCCTCTGCACGTATTGAAAGCGCTACTACCAGATCCAACTTCTCTTGCACCAGGCTACACCGGTCTAACGTGTATCGGTACCTGGGTACAAGGTAAGAAAGACGGTAAAGAGCGCAGTGTCTTCATCTACAACAATGCTGACCACGAAGTGGCATACGAAGATGTAGAGCACCAAGCGATCTCTTACACCACAGGTGTACCAGCGATCACTGCGGCACTACAGTTCTTCCGTGGCAAGTGGGCAGATAAAGGCGTGTTCAATATGGAACAGCTCGACCCAGATCCGTTCTTGGAAACCATGCCTTCTATTGGTCTGGATTGGCATGTTCAAGAGCTTGAAGCAGGTCAGGGACTTCCGGTTATCCACGAACTTAAAAAGTAACTATTTAAGCTCGTAGCAAATCTGGAAATAACTTAAATCTAAGCCGATGCGATTGCGTCGGCTTTGTTCGATTTTATAGTGCCTTCGTTTAGGCGAGGGGACTCAAGGTATTACAATGCAACACAACGAACTAAAAACCCCGTACTTCATGATCAATGAAGACAAGCTGGTAGAAAACCTGGAGAAAGCGAAACAGCTGAAAGAGATCTCAGGTGTTAAGCTGGTTCTTGCACTGAAGTGTTTCTCAACTTGGGGTGTTTTCGACATCATCAAACCTTACCTAGACGGAACAACAAGTTCTGGCCCGTTCGAAGTCAAGCTTGGTCATGAAACGTTTGGCGGTGAAACGCACGCTTACAGTGTGGGTTACAGTGAAGACGACGTACGTGAGGTTGCTGACATTTGTGACAAGATGATCTTTAACTCACAATCGCAGCTTGGTGCTTACCGTCATATCGTCGAAGGTAAAGTGTCAATTGGTCTGCGTTTGAACCCCGGTGTAAGCTACGCAGGTCAAGACTTAGCTAACCCTGCACGTCAATTCTCTCGTCTTGGTGTGCAAGCGGATCACATCAAACCGGAAGTATTTGACGGTATTGATGGCGTGATGTTCCATATGAATTGTGAGAACAAAGATGTAGATGCATTCATCGGCTTGCTTGATTCAATCTCAGAGCAGTTTGGTGAATACCTAAACAAGCTGGATTGGGTAAGCATGGGCGGCGGTGTATTCTTCACGTGGCCTGGTTACGATATAGAAAAGCTTGGCCTTGCTCTGAAAGCATTCTCTGAGAAACACGGCGTACAAATGTACCTAGAGCCTGGTGAAGCGATCATTACTAAGACAACGGATCTGGTTGTGACTGTGGTTGATATCGTTGAGAATGTGAAGAAGACGGCAATTGTGGATTCAGCAACAGAAGCACACCGTTTAGATACGCTGATTTACAACGAGCCAGCATCGATTCTAGAAGCGTCTGAGAATGGCGAGCACGAATATGTGATCGGCTCATGCTCTTGTCTTGCGGGTGACCAGTTCTGTGTGGCGAATTTTGAACAGCCGCTAGAAATTGGTCAACGTCTACACATTTTAGATAGTGCTGGCTACACCATGGTGAAACTAAACTGGTTTAACGGTTTGCGTATGCCTTCGGTTTACTGTGAGCGTTCAAGCGGCGAGATTCAAAAACTGAACGAGTTTGATTATTCAGACTTCAAACGTTCACTTTCGCAGTGGTCAGTAAAATAAGGTCAGTGAAATAAGCGTTCGGCTTTCTGTACCATAACAACGACAAAGAGCAGCTGAGGCTGCTCTTTTATATAGGTATATAGGATGCGGGGCAGGTTACTAGTCTTCTATGATAACCCGAGTATCCTCACTCAGCGCTTCTAGCTCATTCGCTACATCTTCAATTTCCATTTCGCTTGGCAGTTTAATCGCGATCTTTGCACTAAACAGGCTTGAGCTGACACCACCACCGCCAGCGATAAAGACACGTTGACAGTCCATATCTAAAATCGAAATGCCTTGATCATCAAGAATATGGGTTATCTCGTTTACGATACCCGCTCTGTCGTTGGCGTCGAGCCTGAGCTGAAATATAGTATCCGCACTATGTGAATAAGGTTCTGAGTCTACGAACTTAACCACCAGAGTCTGACAGGCTGAGAAAGCATCTTTAACGATCGCGGCTTTTTCTTTGGGTAATTCAATTTTAATCACCCCTGCCACTTGGTCTTCAATAAAGTTAACTTTACTGATTAACCACTTACCGCCATTTTCATGAGTGATAGCAGCAAGTTCCTTGATAGTCGCGGGTGATGCTTGACCAGCAAAATTAACGATAAACACAGTGTTCATATGGTCCCCTCCTGGAAAAGGTTTGGACGCGGCACGGGATTACGTAGCGCTTAAGTTATTGGAATAAATCCTTTTATTCAGTGTAGATGCTAGATGGGGTATATGTTTGATGAAGGTCAATTTTTTGGGCTAATTCTTGACGCGAATATTTAAAACTGTGTTTGAACCACAAAAAAGTAACCTTCTGTCTGTTTGTTACGTCAACGTAACTCTAGAACGTCACTTTTAATTCGACGCCATAGAACTGACTGTCGTAACTGACTCCTGCATTTTTGGCAAAATCAGCCGCATCCTGATTGCCAAACCAAGGGGATGAGCTAAATTGCAGATCCGCACTGCCACCCCATGCGTCGGTGACCCAGTGGTGGACATGGCCGACAGGGTTTAGGAAGAAAAGTGATACATCACCGACGGTTTCCGAACCGAGTACTTCACCACCGTTGGCCAGTATATCTTGTTCTGCAGTGACCATCATCTCACCAACAACCGCGCCAAAAAATGGCGTAATGAAAAGGTCTTGCCAAGAAGGAACTTCCGCAAAAGCTTCCACACCATACTCCCAGAAGAAAGCGGACATTGTCGCCGAATACAAGAACGATTCAAACTCGTTGTAACCAGAATGTCGTGCTGCGGTGTAGTAAACACCGCCAAAATAGGGGTGCATAATATAGTTGAGAGCATGTTCATCCCGGTCCCAAACCGGACCAGCAGAAACATTATCTTTCCACTTTTGACCCAGCTTGCTCATATCACGGTCTTCTTCATCCCACTTGGTAACGCTTTCAGGTAGGAAGGTCATCAAACCGACGGTCGCTACACTCAAGCCAAGAATGGTATAGGTTTGACCCATCAAGTAATCCCAATCTTTGTCCTGAGGAACAATAAGGTGTTTGGGTTGAAGATCGGCGTCAAGGTTTAAAGAACCATCACTATCCTGTTCAAAAGCCAGACTGCGGTTTTGAGCTTCAAAGGTATATAGGTTTGTCGTTGCGCAGTAACCGGAAAGGCAATCCGGCGCGTACGAAAACTCTGAATGTCTGGCCATATCGTATTGGTTTGCATTTGCAAGGCTTGTGGTTATAAAGCCGAGCCCTGCTATTGTGTTCTTGAATATGGATAATTTTGACACAAAGGTCTCCGAGTCCTTGATTTGATGAGCTAACATAAATTATCCATTAAAAAAAAATCCATTGAAATACTTGAGCTTAATTTATATCAAAATGATTTCATTACTCGATCCTGTATTTGACGTGATTGGCCGACCATCGCTAAGTGTTTCGAGTGACAGTACGTGGTCCTTTTTTACGTTTTGAGAACGGTCGTATTGGATGCTTTGTTGTGGTTACTCTCGTTGAACCATGCATTTCAAGCGGATTTGTGTATAGTTAACACCAGTACACTCAAACTAATTCAATAAATAGAACATGATATGGGTACAGCCAATAAAAATAGAATGGTACTCATAGTGAGGAGTCAGTTGTGAAAATAGCAATGTTGAGTACCGGTGAAGAAGTCCTTCATGGTGATATCGTAGATACAAATGCCGCTTGGATGTCCAGTTTGTTTTATCAGCAAGGGTTTGGTTTAACGAAACGCTCTACGGTCGGAGATAAGCTATCAAGCTTAGTCGAAGAATTTTTAATGCTGAGTTTTAACAATGACGTAGTAATCGTTAATGGGGGTTTAGGCCCAACGACCGATGACATGAGTGCAGCAGCGGCAGCTAAAGCGGCTGAGTGTAAATTGGTATTGTTTAAGGAGTGGCTGGAACAATTGGAGAGCATGTATGCTCGACGTGGCAGAACGATGCCGGATAGCAACTTAAAGCAAGCTATGTTACCTGAAACTGCAGAGATATTAGACAACCCGATAGGGACCGCTTGCGGCTTTAAAATGCGGATCAACGATGCGGTTTTCTATTTTACGCCAGGCGTACCCAGTGAATTTAAACTGATGGCAGAAACTCAGATTCTACCAGATCTGAAACGCTCGTTCCCTCAAGTTAAAGGCTCTTCATGTAGCCGCATTTATACTTTTGGTCTTTCTGAGTCCGGAATTTCAGATAAGTTAGATCCGCTCAAGCTCCCTCAAGGGTATGAACTTGGCTATCGTTCCTATATACCTTTCATCGAAGTTAAGCTTTTTGGCCCAACAGACCAATTCGAGCAGCGTGTAAAGTTAATGCAGATGATTAATCAACATCTGGAGTCGAACACGGTCAGTATCGATATGCCAATGGTTGAGAATGTGGGTACAATGTTGGTTGAGAAAGGTTTAACCGTGTCGGTATCTGAAAAGAGCAGTGCAGGGTATTTGACCTATTGGCTCAATGGTGATGAAAACGCCGAAAAGCAACTTGGCTACAGCTGGGTTTTATCAGGTAGTAATCAAGCTATTAAAGACGAAGGTGACCCACTAGCTGCAACGTTTGCACTATCGGGAGCCACTCGTGAAAAGTGCCGAACTGATTTGTCGTTAGTTACAGGCGAATTCGATGATGGTCTGTTTTCTGTCGCGCTGTCGACGCCTAAAGGGGAATGGGGAGCTGTCTACAAGCTGTCGAGAAAATATCAGCGCGATGATCAAGTAAAAGTCATCAGTACGGCTGCTCTCGATCTACTGCGTCGTTACCTGGAAGGTAAGCCGATGTTTGCCCACTATGCATTTTTAGAAAAAGTGAAAGAGATGCACATTCCATCCAGTGCAATTTAGACGAATGATTTTTGCTGGTATGTAGATAAACAAAAGCCAAGGTATCACCTTGGCTTTTTTACGTTCGATGCTTCTCAGTTGACGTCAGGCACGCTGCTTTTCTTTCATCGTATAGTTAACGCCACTGAGTGAAACATTGGATTTCGCTTTACAGATACAAGGCAGAATTTCTTCGCCTTGGGTGTAAGCCATGGCAAAACCAACATACTCAACTTCACCAGACTCTAACGTACAACGACAGGCACCGCAGTGACCGTCACGGCAGTTATACTCTGGTTGCAAGCCTGCTTGCTCCATCGTTTCCAAAATCGTGTTGGAAGGGTTAGATTCAATGCTGATAAGTTTGTTGATTTTGATTGTCGGCATTACAGCTCAAATCCTTCAAAGTCGTCTGCGTTTACTTCGTTGTCAATCTGACCCACTAAGTAAGATGAAATTTCTGCTTCTTGAGGTGCAACCTGAACGTTATCTGAAGACAACCAAGCATTAATCCATGGAATTGGGTTGCTGGTTGCTTCCGGGTACGCTGCTGGCAGGCCTACCGCATTCATACGAATGTTGGTGATGTACTCAACGTATTGGCTAAGAATGTCTTTGTTCAGGCCGATCATTGAGCCATCTTTAAACAGGTATTCTGCCCATTCTTTTTCTTGCTCTGCCGCTTCTTTGAAGAGATCAAAACACTCTTGTTTTGCTTCTTCTGCGATCTGCATGAAAGTGAAATCATCCTGACCGTTACGCAGTAGGTTGATCATGTGCTGAGTGCCGTTCAAGTGAAGCGCTTCATCACGTGCAATCAGTTTGATGATTTTCGCGTTACCTTCCATTAGCTCACGCTCTGCGAAAGCGAATGAACATGCGAAACTTACGTAGAAACGAATCGCTTCTAGAGCGTTCACAGACATCAGACAGATGTACAGTTTCTTCTTAAGCTCGTACAGACTTACCTTGACAGTTTCACCATTGAGGACATGCTCACCTTCGCCGTAACGATGGTAATCATTCGTCGCTTGAATCAGATCGTCGTAATAGTGCGCGATGTCTTTCGCACGCTTTAGAATGTGTTCATTCTCAACGATGTCATCAAATACCACAGCAGGATCGTTGACGATGTTACGAATGATGTGCGTGTACGAACGAGAGTGAATCGTTTCAGAGAAAGACCAAGTCTCAATCCATGTTTCTAGTTCAGGCAGAGAAACAAGAGGAAGCAGCGCAACGTTCGGGCTACGGCCTTGGATTGAATCGAGAAGCGTTTGGTACTTCAGGTTAGAAATGAAGATGTGCTTCTCGTGATCTGGCAACTTGTTGTAGTCGATACGGTCGCTAGATACGTCAACTTCTTCTGGACGCCAGAAGAAAGAAAGCTGTTTTTCGATCAGTTTTTCGAAAATTTCGAATTTTTGTTGGTCATAGCGAGCAACGTTTACTGATTGACCCAAGAACATTGGTTCTTTTAGTTGGTCATTTTTTTTCTGATTAAAAGTACTGTAAGCCATAATGCCTCAATTCCTTTTAAACCTCCCCAAAAGGGAGGTTTTCGATATTCTGTTTCTAATACTGGTTCTGGGGATTGTCAGGGTGGTGCAGATTAAATCTTACAACCGCCGCCTGCGCAATCTTCTTCTTCCGGTTGAACTGCGTCTTTCTGTTCATCCTTCGCACCATCGCGAGTGTTATGGTAGTAAAGCGTCTTCACACCAAACTTGTACGCAGTAAGAAGATCTTGAAGCAGTTTCTTCATTGGTACCTTACCCGTTTCGTAGCGCGATGGGTCGTAGTTAGTATTTGCCGAGATCGCCTGGTCAACAAACTTCTGCATGATACCGACAAGGTGAAGGTAACCATCGTTAGAACCAATGTTCCAAAGCAGCTCGTAATTGTCTTTTAGCTCAGTAAATTCTGGCACAACTTGCTTCAGGATACCGTCTTTCGATGCTTTTACGGATACGAAACCGCGTGGTGGCTCAATACCGTTTGTCGCGTTAGAAATCTGAGAAGAGGTCTCAGAAGGCATCAGCGCCGTCAGTGTTGAGTTACGTAGACCGTGTTCCATGATTTCTGTACGCAGGCTATCCCAGTCGTAGTGAAGTTCTTCTTCACAAATCAGGTCGATATCTTTCTTGTACGTATCGATCGGCAGCAGGCCTTTCGCGTAGTTGGTTTCGTCGAACGAAGGACATTTACCTTGTTCTTTTGCCAGCGCTACTGAAGCTTTCAACAAGTAGTATTGCATCGCTTCAAATGTACGGTGAGTCAGGCCGTTTGCGCTGCCGTCAGAATACTTCACGCCGTTCTTCGCTAGGTAGTAAGCAAAGTTGATCACACCCACACCCAGAGTACGACGGTTCATAGTCGACTTGTATGCCGCTGGTAGCGGGTAATCCTGGTAGTCCAATAGAGCGTCTAGCGCACGAACAACCAGATCAGACAGCTCTTCGAAATCATCCAGAGACTTAATAGCACCTAGGTTGAACGCAGACAGCGTACAAAGTGCGATCTCACCAGAATCATCTTCCACGTTTTTTAGTGGTTTGGTCGGAAGTGCGATTTCCAGACACAGGTTAGACTGACGAACTGGCGCTACTTCAGAATCAAATGGGCTGTGAGTGTTACAGTGGTCCACGTTCTGAATGTAGATACGACCGGTAGATGCGCGCTCTTGCATTAGCAGAGTGAACATCTCAATCGCTTTCACGGTTTCCTTCTTGATAGAAGGATCGTTCTCGTATTTCACGTATAGACGTTCGAATTCTTCTTGGTTTTCGAAGAATGCGTCGTAAAGACCTGGTACGTCTGAAGGTGAGAATAGGGTGATATTGCCGCCTTCAACCAGACGCTGGTACATCAGCTTGTTGAGCTGTACGCCGTAGTCCATGTGACGAACACGGTTCTCTTCAACACCACGGTTATTTTTAAGCACCATCAGCGAACGTGCTTCACCATGCCACATTGGGTAGAACACAGTTGCAGCACCACCACGCACGCCACCTTGTGAACAACATTTCACGGCAGTTTGGAAGTACTTGTAGAAAGGAATACAACCAGTGTGGAATGCTTCACCGCCACGGATCTCTGAACCTAATGCGCGGATACGACCTGCGTTGATACCGATACCTGCACGTTGAGACACGTAACGCACAATAGAGCTTGCCGTTGCGTTGATAGAGTCCAGGCTATCGCCACACTCGATCAGTACACATGAGCTGAACTGACGGGTAGGCGTACGTACGCCCGACATAATCGGCGTAGGTAGAGAAATCTTGAATGTTGACGTCGCATCGTAGAAACGCTTGATGTAGTCAAGACGTGTTTCTTTCGGGTACTTAGCGAACAAACACGCCGCTACAAGAATGTACAAGAACTGGGCACTTTCGTAGATTTGGCCCGTTACACGGTTTTGTACAAAGTACTTACCTTCCAGCTGTTTTACTGCTGCGTAAGAAAAGTTCAGGTCACGCTTGTGGTCGATGTACGAGTCAAGTTCGTCCAGCTCTGCCTTTGTGTAATCTTCTAACAGATGTCCGTCGTATTTACCCATATCAACGAGTCGAGCTACGTGATCGTAAAGCTTAGGTGGCTCATATTGGCCGTAAGCTTTTTTACGCAGATGGAATACGGCTAGACGAGCCGCTAAGTACTGGTAATCCGGTGTCTCTTCAGAGATAAGATCGGCCGCAGATTTGATGATAGTCTCGTGTATATCTGACGTTGTAATACCATCATAAAACTGGATGTGAGCTCGTAGCTCTACTTGAGATACAGAAACGTTGTGCAGACCTTCTGCAGCCCAAGTGATAACGCGGTGGATTTTATCCAGATCGATAATTTCTTTACGGCCATCACGCTTGGTGACGGTAAGTTGTTGGTTCATTCTGCTTTATTTCCCTAAGAAAACTGATAAAAGCCGTGTTTTTGTCTATTTATGTGCAAAGCTTGCGAGTCTTGCGGTGGCTTTGTGATCGAATTTTATCTATATATTGTAGCTTAAACACAATATATAGGGGTTAATCTGTGTGCGGGTTACAAGATAGTGCTATTGCTCAGATTGATCAAGGTACATATTTGGGATGACTTGTGGATAACTGTTCAAATAAAAAAAATCAGTAAGTGAACACTAACCGATGAGAAAAGGGCGGACTTGAATAGGTAAAATTACAGATTTGAGATTGGTTTAGAAATAACCGTACAGAAAAATATTTTCCTTGATCTTTGGACATTTTTATTTCCGAAAATCAGGTTGGTCAAAATGGTATCGACTGCACAAATCTTACACACAAAAGCGGTAACTTTGTGCTACCGCTTTTGGCGAGTTTCTTAACTGAATGGTCAACAACAACAAGGTTTTTAACGTTTTGACGTTCAGTATTTTTGAGTATGAACGATGTAGTTTACATCTACGTTACGACCAAGTTTATAACTGTCGTTAAGTGGGTTGTAATGCAACCCTGTGATACCCAACTCAGTCAGATCGGTTTGGTCAATCATCTTCATCATTTCTGCGGGTTTGATGAATTTCTCGTGGTCGTGGGTGCCTTGCGGAACAATCTTAAGCAACTTCTCTGCGCCAACGATGGCAAACAAGTACGATTTAATATTGCGGTTTAAGGTTGAAAAGAACACGTGACCACCTGGCTTCACCAGCGCTGCACAAGAGCGGATAACAGAAAGCGGATCGGGAACATGTTCCAGCATTTCCATACACGTGACGACATCGTAAGTTGCGGCGTTTTCTGCTGCATGGTCTTCGATGGTACTTTGGATATAGGTTAGCTTTGTTCCGGTTTCCAGAGCATGCAGACGCGCGACTTCCAGTGGCTCTTTACCCATATCGAGCCCGGTGACGATGGCACCTTCTTTTGCCATGCTCTCTGCAAGAATACCACCACCACAACCCACATCGAGTGCGCGTTTGCCAAACAAGCCATCTGCTTTTTCGAGTACATAGTTCAAACGAAGCGGGTTAATTTGGTGAAGCGGTTTGAATTCACCTTCTAAATCCCACCAACGAGAAGCCATGTCCTCGAATTTCTTTATTTCACTAGGGTCGACGTTTTGTGCTTTAGTCATAATGGTTGTACTGCATTCAATCTGAGTCCTTTAGAGGGCGTCAGTATACTCCAACGTTTTATCAGGATTAAACCGATTAATCGCCGTTTTGCCCACCATCAATCTCATTTTGCGTAATGTTGACCAAAATATAGCCAGTTATCAGAAAGATATCGGACGAGTGTGCAAATTCTCGACATTTGAATCTCAACAAACCTCACAACCTGATAAAAGGAGAGGGAAAGGGATGCCGAAGTGATGAAATGTATGTTATATTTTTCGCCTTACACGTATCGTAATTACGATCAGATAATAGAGGGATAATGGCTCTATGAGCGATTTAGCTAAAGAGATCACGCCCGTAAACATTGAAGACGAGCTTCGAGGTTCATATCTAGACTACGCGATGTCAGTAATCGTGGGTCGTGCTCTTCCAGATGTGCGTGATGGCCTAAAACCAGTACACCGCCGCGTTTTGTTCGCGATGAACGTACTAGGCAACGATTGGAACAAACCATATAAAAAATCAGCCCGTGTTGTCGGCGACGTTATCGGTAAATATCACCCACACGGTGATAGCGCTGTGTACGATACAATCGTACGTATGGCTCAGCCGTTCTCACTTCGTTATATGTTGGTTGACGGCCAAGGTAACTTTGGCTCGATCGATGGCGACTCTGCTGCGGCAATGCGTTATACCGAAGTTCGTATGGCAAAAATTGCCCACGAACTTTTGGCTGATCTAGATAAAGAGACCGTAGACTACGTACCGAACTACGATGGTACGGAGCAGATTCCAGCGGTTCTTCCAACCAAGATTCCGAACCTGCTGGTCAACGGTGCTTCTGGTATCGCGGTAGGTATGGCAACCAACATCCCGCCACACAACCTTGGCGAAGTGATCGATGGCTGCCTTGCATACATCAATAATGAAGCAATCACTATTGATGAACTAATGGATTACATCCCTGGTCCAGATTTCCCGACGGCAGCACTAATCAGCGGCCGTAAAGGCATTGTAGACGCGTACAAAACAGGTCGCGGTAAGATCTACATGCGTTCAAAAGCGGAAATCGAAACAGAGAAGAACGGCAAAGAAACCATCGTCGTTACTGAAATTCCTTACCAAGTAAACAAAGCTCGTTTGATCGAGAAGATTGCTGAGCTGGTTAAAGATAAGAAAGTTGAAGGCATCAGTGCGCTACGTGACGAATCTGACAAAGATGGTATGCGTATCGTTATTGAATGTAAGCGTGATGCAGTAGGCGAAGTGGTTCTTAACAACCTGTACGCACAGACTCAGCTGCAAACGACTTTCGGTATCAACATGGTCGCGCTTAATAACGGTCAGCCACAGCTATTCAACCTGAAAGATATGTTGAAGTGCTTCGTGGATCACCGTCGTGAAGTGGTTACTCGTCGTACTATTTTCGAATTACGTAAAGCTCGTGAGCGTGCCCACATCCTCGAAGGTTTGGCGCTTGCACTAGCGAACATCGATGAAATCATCGACCTAATTCGTAAAGCGCCAACGCCAGCAGAAGCGAAAGCAGGTCTTATCGCTCGTGGTTGGGATCTAGGTAACGTAGCGGCAATGCTTGAACGTGCTGGTACTGACGCCGCTCGCCCTGAGTGGCTAGAGCCGCAATACGGTATCCGTGACGGCCAGTACTTCCTGACAGAGCAACAAGCGCAAGCCATTCTAGACCTACGTCTACACAAACTGACTGGTCTTGAGCACGAGAAGATTCTGGCTGAATACAAAGAGCTTCTAGACGAAATCGCTGAGTTAATGCACATTCTTGCAAGCACTGAGCGTTTGATGGAAGTGATTCGTGAAGAACTAGAAGCGGTTCGTGACGGCTTTGGCGATGCACGCCGTACTGAAATCACTGCAGCGAGCCATGACATTGACATGGAAGAGCTGATTGCACGTGAAGACGTAGTGGTCACTCTGTCTCACGGCGGTTACGTTAAGTACCAAATCCTGAGCGATTACGAATCACAACGTCGTGGTGGTAAAGGCAGAAGTGCAACTAAGATGAAAGACGAAGACCATATTGAGCGTCTTCTCGTGGCAAATACTCACGACAACATCCTGTGTTTCTCCACTCGTGGTAAAACTTACCGCTTGAAAGTTTACCAACTGCCGCTTGCGAGCCGTACTGCTCGTGGTAAGCCTATCGTTAACATTCTTCCTCTGGAAGATGGTGAACGTATCACGGCGATCCTGCGAGTAGATGAGTTCTCTGAAGATAAGTTCATCTTTATGGCGACAGGTGACGGTACGGTTAAGAAGACACCGTTGAACCAATTTGCCAACGTTCGTGCAAACGGTCTAATCGCAGTGAACCTACGTGATGACGATTCGCTAATCGGTGTTGATATCACCAATGGTGACAGCGACATCATGCTGTTCTCTAAAGCAGGTAAAGTCGTTCGCTTCAGCGAAGATAAAGTACGTGCTATGGGTCGTACCGCTGCTGGTGTTCGTGGTATGAAGTTGGGTGAAGATGACCAAGTTGTGTCTCTGATTGTTCCTTCAAACGAAGGCGATATCCTGACAGTGACCGAAAATGGCTATGGTAAACGTACCGAGCTTGCCGAGTACCCAACCAAGGGTCGTGCAACTCAAGGTGTCGTCTCTATCAAAGTATCTGAGCGTAACGGTCCAGTTGTTGGCGCAGTGCAAGTCGAAGAAGGTGATGAGATGATGATGATCACCGACGCTGGTACTCTGGTTCGTACACGTGTTGCAGAAGTTAGCCAAGTTGGTCGTAATACTCAGGGTGTTACCTTAATTCGTACGGCTGAAGATGAGTCAGTAGTAGGCTTGCAACGCATTGATGAAATTGAAGAGGCCGATTTACCTGAAGGTGAAGAAAGCGAAGCGATTGAATCAAACGCAGAGCAGCAAGATCCTGAATCACCTCCTACGGAAGACAGTGAAGATTAATCTTTAAATCTACACCTCTTATAATTAAAAGCCGAGCGTTATGCTCGGCTTTTTAGTGCCTGCTTTTTGATACAGTAAATATACTGATCTTATTAGTATCAACTTATATGAATATAGTTGGTCTTAATGAGTGATAAATAGAGTTACCGTTTATTATTTAGCTACTTTTATATTTATCAATATCTGAGGTTTTAATTTAAATCCTCGTACGTATGCGGGACTTATTAACTTTGATTTCATCTCATATATAAAGGCGTTTGTATAGAGCAGGTATTCATTTTGTTAAAATTGTTGCATATTTTATGGTTGCTTTTATATCCAAATAACCTCGAAATACTGGGTTCGGTGAGAATGAAGCTATGCTCAGGTGTGGCAAGGCCTCATTATGATAATTGCAAGTTTCGTATGCATGAGTGTGGATGAGCTGCGGCGGAATTAGCCTACGTCGAAGAACATAATATGTCGGTGTTTGATTTAACCTTTAATCATTGGTAATAATAAAGACAAGTCAAATTAGTGTGAGTTATGTGACTGTAATTCCATAATTTAAAACAAACTGTGAAAATAACAAGCAGAGTGTTATTCTTTCTTGAGATTCCTGAACGAACCAGCACATATTTAAAATTAGAACTTTAAGTTGGGTACGTAATAAAAGATGTAAGTAGGTATACCAGTGGATTCAGTTATATCGCAGTTAAGAAAGGACTTTTATGCGCATATTCGCGCTTTTCAGGCACCAAAGTTACCACAAGTTACTTCGACACTTGCCGTTTTGACCGACGAGGAAATTCAAGAACTCGAAACAGTATGGATAGAGTTTGCCGTATGGAAGCGTCGTCAGGCACATTAAGCCTCTTCTTTTTAAACCAGAATTTATCAACCCCAGACAAACTTTGTCTGGGGTTTTTTATTGTAGTTTTACAGAAATGTTATATTATAACACTTCGTCAGCGTGGCAGAGGGAAACCATTGCCCTGTATAGCTGAGAGGAAAAGATCTAAGATATAGTGATCTATGCATTGAAAAATGTGGTATCAATCCCCATAGTTGAAGAGCATGAGTTCATCCCATGAATGTAATAACGAAAGTGCATCAAGAATTAAATCGAGTGAGTGTAGATATGGCTGAAGTACGTGCCAGAGTAGATTTTAAAGTCGGGGCTAAAAGTGATATTGATGCTGAAATCCTGTCTTTCCGTGGTTTGAAGACGGATAAAGAGCATGTGGCAGTTATCTTTAATCAAGCAGACCAAGTTCAAGAAACGCCATTAGTGCGTATGCATTCTGAGTGTCTGACCGGCGATGTTTTTCACTCTTCTCGTTGTGACTGTGGTGAGCAGTTAGAAGAGACGATACAGATCATGGGAGAGTCTGGCGGCATTATTCTTTATCTGCGTCAAGAAGGGCGCGGTATTGGTCTATATAACAAGATTGATGCGTACCGACTACAAAGCCAGGGTATGAACACCTATGAGGCGAATAATCACCTAGGCTTTGATGACGATCTGCGCGATTTCACTGAAGCTGCTCAAATGTTACAAGCTTTAGATGTTAATAAGATCCGCTTAGTAACGAATAACCCTAAAAAAATCCGTGAATTAGCTGAATACGGTATCGAAATCGTTGAAGTGGTTAACACTTCTGCTCACATCAAAGATGGTAACGAAAACTATCTCAAAGCTAAAGTCTCTCACGGTAAACACAACCTGAAAGTTTAGCCGCAATAATAGAATGATTAGTTAATACTTGTTAAAAGCCTCACATTGATGAGGCTTTTTTTGCACCTTAAGTTGCAAAAAAATTGTAAATTTGTATTATCTCGTGACTAAAAGTGCAAATAAGAATAATTAGCACTTAGAATACAAAACAATTTGCTCAACAAGGATGCTTCTCATGAATGCAAAAACAGTATTAGTTCAAGCTATTGCTGCTTCACTTTTTATTTCCAGTGGTACTGCCGTTGCTGCTCAAGTAACCAAGCAAGACGTTGTCGAACATTATGCAGATGTTGCACATGCGGTATTCTCAGACTCATTAACAACGGCTAAAACGTTAGACGTTAAAATCGATGAGTTCCTAAAAGCCCCTTCAGCTAAAAAGCTAGAAGACGTGAAACAAGCATGGCTTGACTCTCGCGTTCCATATCAACAATCTGAAGTATTCCGCTTTGGTAACGCGATCGTCGATGATTGGGAAGGTCAGCTTAACGCATGGCCGCTGGACGAAGGCCTGATCGACTACGTAGCCGCAGATTACCAGTATGAACTTGGTAACGAAGGCGCTGCGGCAAACATCGTGGCGAACACCAGTCTGACTATTGGTGCTACCAAACTAGACGTATCAAAAATCACACCTGAACTGATTGCTGATCTAAATGAAGTGGGTGGTTCTGAAGCGAACGTCGCTTCAGGTTATCACGCGATTGAATTCCTACTTTGGGGCCAAGATCTAAATGGTACAAATGCAGGAGCTGGTCAACGTGCTTACACTGATTTTGTAGTGGGCTCTGACTGTACTAATGGCCACTGTGACCGTCGTGGCGAATACCTCAAAGCCGCTGCCGAGCTGTTAGTTCAAGATCTTGAATGGATGGAGAAACAGTGGTCAGCGGACGCGAAAGATAATTACCGTCAGGAACTGCTTGCAGATTCAGCAGACAATGGTCTTCGTAAGATGATGTTTGGTATGGGATCGTTATCTCTTGGTGAGTTGGCTGGTGAGCGTATGAAAGTAGCGTTAGAAGCGAACTCAACAGAAGACGAGCACGATTGTTTCTCAGATAACACACACAACTCTCACTACTACAACGAACAGGGTATCTATAACGTGTACATGGGGCTGTATAAGCGCCAGGACGGTACGTTATTGACTGGACCAAGTATTGCAGACCTTGTTACACAACAAGATGAGCAAGCCGCGAAAGAGATTCAGAAGCAATTTGATGATACTCGTAGTCAAGTGGGTGAGTTGGTTACTTCAGCAGAGAAGAATAACCAACATTTCGATCAGTTGATTGCTGTCGATAACGTTCAAGGCAATGCGTTAGTGAATGAAACTATTATGTCATTAGTGGCACAAACAGGTGCAATTGAACGTGCTGCAAGCATTATTGGCATTGATAGCCTGAGTCCAGATACTGCCGATCACGAGTTCTAAGAAAAACTATAATAAATAATCAAGGGCTCAACTAATAGGTTGAGCCCTTTGCTGTTTGAGCTCGCTGTTATCAATTTACTTAAGAGCAATGATATGAAGCCATCACCCCTTAATTACTTTCACTTAGCGCTATTCTTTACTGCTGCACTTTCTACTTCTGTTTCCGCTTATGAGGTTCGTTCGGGCGGAAAAACCAGTGTTAAAAAAGACGGCGCGAACGCCTATTCGCTTCCCGCGGCAAACTTACCCATGAGTAAACGACTGGATTTTAGTGTCGGGAATAGCTTTTTTAGAAACCCTTGGGTGCAAGCACCAGCGACGACGGATGCACGAGATGGACTTGGCCCACTATTTAATACCAACGGTTGTCAAAACTGTCATATTAAAGATGGTCGCGGTCATCCGCCGGAAGAAGGGGATATTCACGCCGTTTCAATGTTAGTGCGTTTGAGCATCCCTGCGATGACAGCAGAGCAAAAAAAAGCCTACATCATTGATGGTGGCATTCCTGAGCCAACTTATGGTGGTCAGCTTCAAGATTTTGCCCTCCAGGACCAAATTCCAGAAGGTAAAATATCGATCACGTATAGCGATGTTCCGGTGCAATTTAATGACGGCACAACGGTGACACTAAGAAAACCAACCCTAAAAATCACCAACTTGGGATATGGTGAGATGCACCCGGATACCCAGTTTTCGGCGCGTGTCGCACCACCTATGATTGGCTTGGGTCTATTGGAAAGCATTCCTGACGAGACTCTACTTGCCTGGGCGGATGAAAACGACAACGACAAAGATGGTATTTCCGGGAAAGTAAACAAAGTTTGGGATATCGAAAGAGGGGACTTCGCACTAGGTCGCTTCGGCTGGAAAGCGGGTCAGCCAACATTGATGCAACAGAACGCAGCCGCCTTTAATGGTGATGTCGGCCTCACAAGTCATTTGTTCCCGAACGAAAACTGTACATCAAAACAAACCATTTGTGATGAGTTACCAAATGGTGGTGAACCAGAAGTTAGCCAGAATATTCTCGATTTCGTAGAGTTTTATAGTCAGCACTTAGCCGTTCCAATTCGTCGTAATGTAGAAGACCCGCAAGTGCAACTAGGTCAGAAAATCTTTGCCTCAGCAGGTTGTGAAAGCTGCCATAAAACAAACGTTAAAACCGCCAAGCGAACTGACTTACCGGCGCTTTCAGAACAGAAAATTCACCCATATACCGACTTATTGCTACACGATATGGGGGAGGGATTGGCAGATCACCGACCTGAATATCTGGCGAACGGTCGCGAATGGCGTACCCCACCTCTTTGGGGACTTGGTTATACCGAAGAAGTCAACGGACACACCTACTATTTGCACGATGGTCGAGCACGCAATGTGATGGAAGCGGTACTTTGGCATGGTGGTGAAGCAGAGGCTGCAAAGCAGAATGTACTGGCTTTAAGTAAGCGCGAGCGCGATGCGCTGGTGGCTTTCCTGGGCTCGTTATAAGGAACCTATTGTGAATAAAAAACTATTAGTTAGCGCTGTCGTTACTGCGTTAAGTTTGACGGGGTGCCAGTCAACACTGAGTGAAGAAGCCAGTCTGGCAGAGAAAACGAATCATATTTCACAAAGTGTGTATGAAGTCGAGCATCAATCCGCTTATGCCTTTCTAGTTCAAAGCTCGTCTTTAGAACAAGCTTTCAATGATTTTTGTGCTTCTGAGGCTAAAGATTCATCTGCTGTTAAACAACAATGGCATGAAACCATGCGTGCCTGGATGGCATTGCAAGGTCAGGAGCGCGGGCCAGCAAGTGCGTTGGAGCAAAGTTGGAATGTGCAGTTCTGGCCGGATAAAAAGAACACGACCGGACGAAAAATGTCGGCACTTACAAAATCGGATCAGGTTTGGAGTGCACAAGAGATATCAACGCAGAGCGTGACGGTACAAGGCTTAGGCGCGCTTGAGTGGTTACTTTATGACAGTGCATCAACGCTGGAAACGAACAGTAATACTTGTTCCACCGGGGTTTCTATTGCACAAAACCTTAACGCTAAAGCAAAGATGATTGCGGATGCTTGGAGCATGAACCCATGGAAAGCAATGCAAAAAACGCAGTGGGAGTCGGAATATATTTCGTTACTGTCGAACCAGCTTGAGTACAGCATGAAGAAGTTGAGCCGTCCGATGGCGAAAATTGGCCACCCGAGACCGTACTTTTCGGAATCCTGGCGTTCGGGCTCCTCTCTGGCGAATTTGAAAGCGAACGTGCAAAGCATGCAGACATTATATTTCGCCAATGGTCACGGTTTGGATGCACTGTTACGCGAACAGGACAAATCGTCCCTGGCAGATCGAGTTTCTCGTCAGTTTGCCATGACACTTGATACCTGGCCTGAAGAGCAAAGTTTATTTGCCGCACTACAAACGGTTGAGGGTTACCGAACTGTTTTGGCACAGTTCAACAAGTTAGAACAATTGAAGTACCTCATTCATGAAGAGGTGGCTATCGAACTCGGCGTGGTTATAGGATTTAATGCTACCGATGGTGACTGATCAAACCCGACGAACCCTACTTAAAGCCGCTCTGTTTGGAGCGGCAACACCATTATTACCCTTTGGTTGTGCGAGTACTGCTCCGCGTAAACCTGCTTTGATTGGGTGTTCCATTATAGGCCGTGAAAAGTATGCAGCTGTTGTTGCCGATGAGCACGGTATGCCGATTTCTAAATTGCCAATCCCAGAGCGTGGCCATGGTGTAGCAACCAATCAACAAAGTCATGCGGTCGTTTTCGGTCGTCGGCCAGGTACCTTTTTTATGGTGTTTGACTATCGAACAGGGCAAGCCATAAAACTGCACCCTGCAAAAGCAAACCGTCATTTCTATGGTCACGGCGTGTATTCCCATGACGGGGATTACCTGTTCGCAACAGAAGGTGAAAGGGGCACAAGCCGAGGCATTATTGGCGTTTACGACGTGCGCAAGCAATATCAGAAGATGGATGAGCTGTCAGGTTTTGGTATCGGACCACATGAAATCATCATGATGCCCGATGGTGCATTAGCGATCGGTGTTGGCGGTGTGCATACTAATGGAAGAGAGCCTCTGAATCTCGACTCCATGGCCCCAAGTCTGAGCTACCTGTCTCAAGATGGTGAGTTGCTCGATCAAGTTTCTCTGCCCGATCACAAGCTGAGCATTCGTCATCTTGCGCACGATGGTTCAGAGACAGTGCTATGTGGCCAGCAATATCGAGGAGAGCCTGATGAATACCCTGCGCTGATCGCGATGCATACGCGCGGTGGAGAAATGTCAGCACTACACGCAGAGCCAGAGGAGTGGGCTCGGTTCAATCATTATGTCGCTAGCATTGCTGCGACTGAGGAGTGGATATTAGCCACATCGCCTCCTGGAAGTTGCTATGGCATCTGGTCTAAATCGACGGGCAGGTTGGTAGAGTTGAACGCGTTACCCGACGCCTCTGGTGTCGTGCTCTACGGCGATGAGTTCCGCATCAGCTCTGGTGCTGGTAAAGTCGTAGAACAACGACCTACAGAGTTCAAAAATACATTTTCCAGCGGTATACAGTGGGATAACCATTGGTCTAAAGTTGTATAAAATGAGAGCTAATTGGTGGTTTTATTTGAAACTTATCTGAGAAAATATTGTCCCGTTCTTATTTTTAAAGCAGCAACCTGTGAAATATTTGCCATACTTTCACATAAGGCAAGTAGGTAAGGGTTGTATCAGTGATTGCTAGGCTTTTAATTATGACGGCACTTTTAGTGCCGTTTTGCAGCTTTTCTACCGCAGTTTCTCTTGATAATGCGTTACAAGCAGAGCAAGAAGGCGCGGTTAAACAGCTATCTATTGAAAAAATGATCCACTACCCATCAGTGGTGGAGCAATTGTATCAGAGTACCAATTACCATTTGAATTGGGAAAATGAAAGTGACGTTGAGCAGTTCATTTATCAGTTAAATATAGTTGCGCTTGCCGACGTTACGAAAGAGTTTGATGACCAGCTGCATAGAATCAACCAGATTAGATGGCAAGGCGACAACCTTGACTTTGATTTGGTGATGACTGATTCGCTCTTAATGTATTTGAGTTACCTTGAGCAACTGCCTCATGAAGGGGTTAACTGGCTGTTTGCCAATAAAGCTCAAGTTGAACTCCCACCGCCAAGTATCGACACGTTATCGGTTCTGAGCAACGAGCTCACGGTTGGTAAGCTTGATCAGTTCCTATTAAGCCTACGTTCTCCTCTTCAAATGGAGCGAGATTTCAATTCGGCTTTCTCAACCTTATCTGAGCAAGCTCAATACCAATACCCGATATACCAACAACAAGGATTACTTCGTTTCGGTGATCCAATAACAGATAAAGCCGCTTTGATCGAACGTGTTGCGATCGTCGGCGTTGATGTCAGTTTTGTTGATCTTAACTCACCGCGCTATGATGAGAACTTAGAATTAGCAGTGAAAGAATTTCAACGTATTCATGGTTTAAAGGAGGACGGAGTTATCGGGCCAAATACGATACGTTGGATTAACTTTTCTCCTAAACAGAGGCTGCATTTACTTGCTTTAAATGCTGAGCGCTCAAGAATATGGGCGAAAGAGCGAGATAATGTCGTATTCGTCAATGTGCCAGGGTATCAAGTGACCTACTGGCATGAAGGTCAACCACTGTTTGAGTCAAAAGTCGTCGTCGGTAAGAGTTCGAGAAAGACGCCTATTATGACCGTCAATATGGATTCGGTTATTTTGAATCCGACTTGGAATGTACCATGGAAAATCATGGTCAAAGACATCATTCCTAAAGTAAAACGTAACCCAATGTATTTGATTCATCATAATATTCAGATTATTCGTTCATGGACTTCACGAGAGATCATTGATCCTACCACTATCAATTGGGCTGCGGTTAATCCCAGAACTTTCCCATACCGTATGCGTCAGGCATCGGGATCGCAGAATGCACTAGGCTTGTATAAGTTCAATATGCCAAATCCACAAGCCATTTATTTGCACGACACACCTAGTAAGAACTTGTTTGAACAAGATCGTCGCGCGTTTAGTTCTGGTTGTGTCAGAGTGGAAAATGCGGATCAATTAGCTGAACTGCTTTTCAAAACTCAAGGTCTGGAAGAACGCTTTGCGAAGAAACGTCAAAGCGCCAGCCGCTCTAACACGTCGGTTCCACTAGGTGAACGTATTGCTGTTCACATCATCTACCAAACCGCGTGGTTAGAAGATGGGACGCTTTATTATCGAGATGATATTTATTCTTACGATAAGCAAGGGTAATGGCATGGTAGACTTTTAACTAAATTTACACTTCTGAAAATTTACTTCTTGTTCAACCAGTAAGCTAACCATGGTGGTTGCGTACGACATTCCAGACTGATATAGGCAATTGACGAAATGCACCAGTTTGGATAATGTCCGCTGCTCGTGTAGTTTTTGAGCAGTATTTCTATATGGTAAGTCGTAACTTTTCCCGTCGTGATTTTCTTAAAATGACCGCTGGTGGTGTGGTATTAGCTTCTGCTATGCCAACGCTATCGTGGGCGTCACTCCCAGACGAGCCTCGCGTGTTAGCGATGAATAACCTCAATACTGGAGAGCAATTAGAGACGTGCTACTTTGATGGAAGCAGCTACGTTAAAACTGAGCTTAAAAGGTTAGATCAGTTCTGTCGTGATCATCGACGTAATGAAACCTTCCCAATGGATCGACGTTTGTTTGATCAGATCAGTCAAATTCAAAAGCTTATTGGCACGGAGTCAGAAGTCATTGTGATCTCGGGCTATCGTTCGCCAAAGACGAATTCTTCATTGCGAAATGGCTCTTCTGGTGTAGCGAAGAAAAGCCTTCATATGGAAGGAAAAGCCATCGATTTTCGTTTAGACGGGGTTAAGTTGTCCACCGTGCGTGATGCTGCTTTAAGCCTGAAAGCGGGTGGCGTCGGCTACTACCCAGGCAGTAACTTTGTTCATATTGATACTGGTGCGGTTCGTTCCTGGTAATTGAGATTGCCTGAGTGGCCAAAGAGTCGAGTTGCTTGGATTCTACAAATCTTGAAGTCACTTTAGCTTAGTGTCATAGTTGCGGCAGTTCTAACAATATTTATGTGGTGATAGGTTATCCATGGCTCTGAAATACCAAATTGTCCCGGTGACATCTTTTTCTCAAAACTGTTCTATCGTCTGGTGTGATGAAACGATGAAAGGCATCGTGGTTGATCCTGGCGGCGATGAGAAGCAGCTTGCAGCGTTAGTCAAAGAGCTAGGCGTTGATGTGGTTCAATTGGTTTTGACACACGGTCATCTGGATCACGTCGGTGGTACTCAACCATTGGCGGTTTTGCTTGGTGGAAAGGCAATTGTTGGGCCTCACAAAGCGGACAATTTCTGGTTACAAGGCTTAGAAGGGCAGAGCAAAATGTTTGGCTTCCCGCTAACTGAAGCATTTGAACCTGATCAATGGCTTGATGAAGGTGACACTGTCACATTTGGTAACCAAGTGCTGAAGGTGATCCACACTCCGGGTCATACACCAGGTCACGTAGTGCTTTACAGTGAAGAAGCTCGCGTAGCATTTGTTGGTGACGTCTTGTTTAACGGCAGTATTGGTCGTACAGATTTCCCACAAGGCGACTTCAATACCTTAATTAAGTCGATCAAAGAGAAGCTTTGGCCACTGGGTAACGATGTTACCTTTATTCCTGGCCACGGCCCGCAATCAACCTTTGGCCACGAACGTAAAACCAACCCATTTGTCGCCGATGAGATGCCGCTTTACTAGCGAGTATCGATTCGGAAAATAACGGGTAATTGAATGACTAACCCGGGGAGAACAAAGCTATTTTGTCTCGAGTAAGTCTGGCTCGGCGGCCGCTAAATACCGCCGAGTTAATCCGACAAAATCTTCTGCTTCTCGATCTAGATCGCCAGCTGAGATGAATACGTCGTAACCGTAGAAACTTCGCTGATACTTCATTCTATTCGCTAGCATTGCGAGCAAGCCTTTGTACTGTTTTCCGCTACTACTCTGGTATGGTTTTGGGTCTAGCACTATATCTTCGAATTGTTCTTCACATTGATTCTGCCTGGCACCCAGATAAAGCAGAGCGCGTTGGTTCAGCAGGATTTCTGTCGCTATGCGAGGGCAAATCGCATCCAGGTAGGGCGAGTAGTGCTTTAAACGCACGCCTACCCAAGGCAATGGTTGATACCAGCCTTCTTGCTGATAGCTACAAATACCTATCGATTCAATATTGCACCAGCGAACAACCCAACCACCTTTAAAAAGGTGTTGTTGAAAGTGGGTTGCAGTTAGCGTAAATGAGACTTGGCTTTTTTTGATCATCATTACGGCAAATCCCACGATCACCGCCATTAATATCACAGACAACATTGCTTGCTTCCATCCAGGAGATATTAACACCAGAAACAACGTTATCAGAGCGATAAGAAATAAGGTTATTCGGGTAAGAACAGAGCCTGGCTTAAAATGTGAGTTTGTGAGATGCAATGTTTCCATACTCTTCACCTCATTTCGGTGTGAAAATGCCTTAGTGACTGCCATGATCGCTATGTGATCTAATCTCGCTTCTAGACTCTTTACGAAGGAGAGATTAGTGCACTTAATTGTTGTGAAATAAAATGATTTGGTGGATAAAAACCCTCTGTTTTTATACCCAGTATTCAATGAAACTCCACACAAATTACCTGTATAAATAGTAGACGCTCTAGGTTTCCAGCGCATTTTTCATCGCAATTCGGCGCTAAAACCTACAAATTACTTACGAATTTTGGTATAAAACGCGCTTCAAATTTTCATCCCTGCTGAGATGCAGTGAACTGGAGACATATTCAATGAGACTTGCTCATAAGCGTAAAGTGCAAATGAAGTTGCAAAAGCGCATTAAAGCGACAGTAGCAAACATTGCTGCAGTACAAAAAGCAGCGAAGCCTGTTGCTGAGAAAGCAGCACCTTCTGTTACTGAGAAAGCTGTTGCCGAGAAAGTAGTAGCTGAGAAGAAAGTAGCTGTAGCGAAAACAGTAGAAGTTGCGCTAACTCCAAAACAGCAACAAGTGCTAGATATCGTTGTCGCAAATGCGGACGGCATTAACCCTAAAGGCATCGGCCTTGCTGCAGGTCAAGAAGACACTAAAGCGGCATCATGGGCAACTGGCGCTCTGAAGAAGCTTCTTGAAGAAAACCTGGTTCAAAAAGAGCAATTGGCAGGTAACAAAGTTATCTACAAAGCGATTTAGTTTTTAAATCCTCGATCTTATTAAGATACCGCTCTCCAATACCTCGACTATTGTCGGGGTATTTTTTTCTTTTTTTTCCAAGCGCTCTAAAGTCTCGTCAACTCCATGTTTTAGCTCCTTCTTCAGTGAGTCTAGCGACGTCTAAATGGCAATTGTCACAATTCTTTAAATAGTTTGTAAATTTTTTGGAAAGATACTACTTACGTGGTTTTTTACTTTCGTGAGTTTTAATATCAACTTAACTTACTGTTTTAGCGAGGCATAGGTTTTTAGTTGGTTAAACTCCTACGTATAAATACGTAATACCAATGGCTAATATGTGAGTAGTAAGCAGTAAAAATTGCGTGTTCCTGCCCATTTCAGAATCAACGTTATTGATACATCTTTAGCATCAAGTTACGCCCTGTAACTCAAATGATGCTGCGCTATTTTAAGAGTCAACTTTAGACAAGCACATTGTTCGTTACTTGGTGTAATACAAATCCTTGTGAAATGGATGATAACAATAACCTTGGTGACAAAGGACGTGAACGATGAGTTTGATCCAAAAATCTCTTAAAAGAGTGCTGAAAACGACTGCTGTGGTTGCCGCGATGGCCTTCGCTGCAACGTCTGCAAATGCTGCGGAAAAAGTATATCGCCTGAAACTGGCAGAGACGTGGGGACCTAACTTCCCTGTTTTTGGCGATACAACAAAAAATATGGCTAGAATGGCAGAAGAAATGTCAAACGGCCGTCTGCAAATTCGCATTGACTCAGCAAACAAGCACAAAGCACCTTTTGGTGTATTTGACATGGTGAAATCAGGTCAATACGACATGGGCCATTCGGCGTCTTACTATTGGAAAGGGAAAGTGCCAAACACACTTTACTTTTCTTCTATGCCTTTCGGTATGTTACCTACAGAGCAGTACGCTTGGTTCTACTATGGCGGTGGCATGGAGCTGATGGACAAAGTTTACGCTCCTCATAACCTGATGTCGTTCCCTGGTGGTAACACAGATACTCAAATGGGTGGGTGGTTTCAAAAAGAAATCAAAACACTGGATGATCTTCAAGGTCTGAAAATGCGCATCCCTGGATTTGCGGGAGAAATCTTAGCTGAACTGGGCGCTAAACCAACCAATATCGCACCGGGTGAACTGTACACGTCTCTTGAGCGTCGCACTATTGATGCACTTGAGTGGGTTGGTCCTTCGTTAGACCTTCGCATGGGCTTCCACAAAATTGCGCCTTACTACTACACTGGTTGGCATGAGCCAGCGACAGAGCTGCAGTTCCTAGTCAACAAGCGTACTTGGGAAAAACTACCTGATGACCTGAAAGCGATCTTAAAAGTGGCGATGAAAACGGCTGCTTACGATATGTACACGCAGTCTAAACACGAAAGTGGTAAAAACTGGGCGACGATCAAGTCAGAGTACCCGAACGTAGAAGTGAAGGACTTCCCGCCAGAAGTCATGGCAGCAATGAAAGAAGCGAATGATCGCCTGCTGAAGAAACACGCGGAAGAAGATGCTTTAGCGAAAGAGATTCAAGAGTCTCAAGCTGCCTACATGGAGCAAGTTCGTCAATGGACTGATATCTCACAACGAGCGTATCTAAACAGTCAAGCTGACTAATACGTCAGTATGCTGCCCAAGCTAATTGGTTTGGGCAGCGAGTGAAGCCCAAGAAAAATACCTATTAAAGATCATAATAAATGCTCCGCCACTTAGCGGAGCTCAACCATACGTTCCACGGAGTCCGGAATGAGAAGCCTTATTTATATTGAGCGGATGTTTAACCGTTTCAGTGATTTTTTGGGGTGGTTGTCCAGCATCCTCTTCATCTTACTGCTACTAAATGTAGTCTACGACGTTGTCATGCGCTATGTGTTCAACGATGTCTCTATCGCATTTCAGGAAATGGAATGGCACCTGTTTGCTTCAGTATTTTTGCTGGGTGTTCCCTACGCCATCAAAGCTGGTGGTCACGTTCGAGTTGATATTTTCTACGAGCGTTTATCTTATAAAGCGCAATCCATTATTGACATGATAGGCACACTGTTTTTCCTGCTTCCTTTTTGCTTGTTGGTCGCCTGGTTTGGTATCGACTTTGCCAAAGAAAGTTATGCGCTCGGGGAAACATCTGGAGACCCAGGTGGTTTGCCTTACCGTTGGATCATTAAGGCAATGATCCCGTTATCATTCTTTTTTATGGCAGTGAGTGGTGTTGGCTTGCTACTGCACTCTATCAATAAAATTGTTAATCCTCATCTTATCTATGCCGGCAATAACGGTAAGTCGTAAAAGGAAGTTATTATGATCGGTATAGTCATGTTTTTTGTAGCCTTATTTGCGCTACTTTTGGGTTTTCCTGTTGCTTTTACATTTGGCGGCATTGCACTGATCTTTGGTGTTTGGGCAGAAGGCGTTGAAATGTTTGCCTTTATGCCATACCGCATTCAATCGATTATGCAAAATACGGTGCTTATGGCCGTGCCGTTGTTTGTGTTCATGGGGCTGGTTTTACAGAAAACAAAGCTCGCAGAGCAACTACTTGAATCAATGGGTCGCCTTTTCGGTGGCGTTCGTGGTGGTATCGCGATTTCTACCGTATTAGTCGGCGCACTGCTTGCGGCATCTACCGGTGTTGTTGGCGCTTCTGTTGTGGCAATGGGTCTTATCTCTCTGCCTGTGATGCTCAAGTACAATTATGATAAAGGTCTTGCCTGTGGCACCATCTGTGCGTCCGGTACGCTAGGGCAGATCATTCCTCCTTCCATCGTTCTGATTCTTTTAGGGGACGTATTAGGTGTGCCTGTCGGTGACCTATTCCAAGCAGCCATATGGCCGGGTATCACTTTGGTTGCTGCATACGTAATATACATCCTTATCTACGCAAAAATGAATCCAGACGCGGCTCAGCCAATTGAGCGTGATGAATCGGTCAGCCGCAAAGAAGAAGTTATCAGCGCGCTCAAAGCGGTTCTACCGCCTCTGGCCCTGATCATTGTCGTATTAGGCTCTATTTTCGCAGGTATTGCCACACCAACAGAGTCAGCGGCCTTGGGTGGTGCCGGCGCAATTGTACTTGCTGTGCTGTACAAACAGTTTAGCTGGTCGATGGTTTATGATGCTTCAAAAGAGACGGTAAAAGTGACGGCGATGGTATTTGCCATATTGCTTGGCGCGACCGCATTCTCTATGGCCTTTACTTACACTGGTGGGGATTACTTAGTCGAAGAGTGGATGCTGAGTATTCCGGGTGAAAAATGGGGCTTCCTGATCATAACTATGCTGGTTATTTTGATTCTGGGCTTCTTTATCGATTTCGTTGAAATCTGTTTCATCATCGTTCCTATCCTTGCGCCAGTCGCTGAGCTGCTAGGTATCAATATGACGTGGTTTGCGATTCTGGTTGCGATGAACTTACAAACCTCTTTCCTAACGCCACCATTTGGTTTTAGTTTGTTCTACTTGAAAGGGGTAGCACCAGCAGGGGTAACAACGCGTGATATTTATAAGGGTGTCATGCCGTTTATCGCAATTCAGGTAGTCGTGCTAGCGTCAATCCTGTTCTTCCCTGGCTTTTACGGAATGGGCTAAAAGGAGATTTTGTGACCTGAGAGTTTCCACCTTTTGAAACAAGTTGTTAAGCTGCTTATTCGGTGACGCTTAGAGCAGCGTTTCATGGAGGGAAGGGATGCCTCTCAAAGCTAAGTTAATTCTGCTGGCACTGATACCTGTGGTATTGGTGTCAGCCAGTATCAGTTGGATTTCTATCTATCAGGCTAAGACTCTCGGTCAGAGAGAGGTAGAGTTATTCCAGCAAAACCTCATTCAGTCCAAAGAGGCAGCGTTAAAGGACACTGTTGACGTCGCTTTCGACTCCATCATTCATATCTATAACGACAGCACGATTGAAGAAGGCGTTGCTAAAGCGCGTGTAAAAGCGATTCTAAACCGCTTAACCTATGGCTCTGATGGGTATTTCTTCGCTTACGACAAATATGGTACCAACCTTGTCCATCCTGCCCAACCAGGTTTAGTTGGGGAGAACCTGCTTGGTTTGCAAGATGAAAATGGCGATCGACTTATAGAGGCACTGTTGTATCAAGCGCAAACTGGAGGAGGATTTCACCAGTATTTATGGCAAAAGCCTTCGACAGGTGAGGTCGTTCCTAAGCTCAGTTATGCTGGTTGGTTAGATAAGTGGGAATGGATGGTCGGCACTGGTTTGTACATTGAAGATGTCAGTCAGGAAGTCGCTAGCATGCGCGCAGCAGTGAATAAAAATATCGAAACCACCTTCTTTTCGGTGGTTGTTATTCTGGTCGTCACCGTTGCAGTGATTATTGTCTTAACCCTTGCGATTAATTTGCACGAACATCGCTTGGCAGATAAGCACTTGAAAGAACTCGCATATAAAACCGTTATGTTTCAGGAGGATGAGAAAAAACATTTGGCGCGAGAGTTACATGATGGCATTAATCAGTTATTGGTCTCTAGCAAATGCCATTTAGATCTGATGAGCCATCGCCTGGAAGATGAAAAACTTAAGCAACACTTAGGTAAGTCTTTACGGTCTCTGGTCACGGCGATCAATGAAGTTCGACATATTTCTCACCAGTTGAGGCCCAGTGCGTTGGACGATATTGGCCTAGAAGCCGCGCTCACTACCTTACTACAGGACTTTCACTCTCACTCTGGGATTGATATCGATAGTCACTTTGATACCCAGCAGCAGAAACTGACCTCAGAAGTCGCTACTACCTTGTATCGAGTGGCTCAAGAGTCATTGAACAACATCGAAAAACACGCGAAAGCGAAAACAGTGACGGTCACTTTGCAAAAAATGGGCAATATGCTGCAATTACTTATACGTGACGATGGCGTCGGCTTTGTTGTCAACCAAGCTATTCATCGCCAAGGGATAGGGCTGCGAAACATGCAGGAGCGTGTGGAGTTTATTGGAGGAGAGTTTGAACTGATGAGCGAGCTTGGTTTAGGGACCGAAATTACCGTGTTGTTAAATTTGGACGAAGACGTTTATGGATAAGCCGATTAGTGTGTTGATCGTTGATGATCATCAGGTGGTATTGGATGGTTTTATGGCGCGACTGGAGCTAGAACCAGATATTGACGTCATTGGTACGGCCAGCAATGGCTTAGAAGCAATAGAAGTAGCCAAACATCTTCATCCGGATGTGATTCTAATGGATATCAGTATGCCAATTATGAACGGTATTGAGGCGACGGGCATCATCAAAGAGGAACTGCCTGAAAGCAGAATCCTGATGCTAACCATGCATGATAATCGTGAGTACATCATGAAGGTGATGCAAGCGGGCGCGGTTGGTTACATGTTGAAAGAGATTTCTGCAGAGAAAATGGTTCAAGCAATTAAAACTGTGAACCAAGGATCAACCTATTTTTGTGAGTCAGTCACTCAGACGCTATTCACGCAAGATGTCATGCCCATCAATCAAAGAACTAATCCACTTAGCCGCAGAGAAGAGGCGGTACTGAAACTCGTAGCGCAGGGGAACAGCAGCAAAAAAATAGCCACGTTACTCAATATCAGTTATAGAACAGTCGAAACACATCGTCACAATATTAAGCATAAACTGGATCTACATTCGACTGCAGAGTTGGCCAAATATGCATTTGAGACCGGGCTTACGAAATAGAATAGTGCTCACTCCAAGCGAGCACTTTTAGATAAGGTTACTCTGCTTTTGGGAATGTACCAGTAATACTGCCAATCTCAAGCATCGGCGCAACGTCAATATCTTCTGCATTCATCATAGTCGAAATGCGCTGAACGGATGACAACAGCAGGGTTTGTTCCCACTCTTCCAATTTCTGGAAGCGATTAATGAAATGCTCTTGCAGCGGCGTTGGTGCTTGTTTTAATGTTTCAAGCCCTTTATCTGTCAGCACGGCGTGCACTTTACGCTTATCCTCAACACTACGACGGCGTTCGACCAGTTGGTTACGCTCTAATCGATCGAGAATGGTTGTCGCTGTTGCTTGACTCATATTGGTATGGCTAGATAATTGTTTGATAGTGACATTGTCTAGCTCGTTGATAGCACGCATTAAAATCAGCTGAGGTGCAGTCAGACCAGACTCTTTACTCAGCTTTTTAGAGTGTAAATCAATAGCGCGGATGATCTGACGAATCGAGACCAATACTTCTTCGTACTTTTCCAATTTTTTCATCCAGTCTGTATGAACATTTAACGTGGCGACACTAACTCAAATACTCTGTTATTTAAAGAGCTGCGTAAAAAAATTCGCTTGATACTTTGTCTAGATGTACTTAGTTGTTCCAATTTCTATTTATAGCTTGTTGCAGAGAGTCAGTACGCTTTAAAATTATTATAGCAATAATTGTTTGTGGTCTAATTATTGCTGCAGCATGTTGCATGCTTTTTGTAAGAAATTTCTTATTGAAATGTAATAAATTGGGATTTTCATTGGAAAATCTAGACAAAAATACCTCAAATGTTAGGATCTTAGCCCTTCACGGGATTTAAAACGTATCGTGTTCGAACGATTTTTTGTTTGGTGCGTAAAGATTAGAAGAATTAGAGAGGAACGATGACAAAAGGTATAGATAAGTACAGTATCGATAGTACCGACTATACGGTAGGTCAGGATAACGTTCAAAAATGGGGGTTTGATGTACATAACCCTGTTTTTGGGATCAGCGCAGGTTTAATTGCACTGTTTCTTGTCGCTGCATTGGTTCTGGATGCACATACTGCTAAGACAGTACTTGATGGGATCAAATGGCAGATCATAGGCTCATTTGATTGGCTGTTTATTATTTCAGGTAACATTTTCGTTATCTTCTGTCTGGCGTTGATTGTATCTCCGCTAGGTAAAATCCGTTTAGGTGGGAAAGACGCCGTTTCTGATTACTCATTTTTATCCTGGCTTGCCATGTTGTTTGCTGCGGGTATGGGTATCGGTCTTATGTTTTGGAGTGTGGCAGAACCCGTTGCTTACTTCACTGGGTGGTATGAAACGCCATTAGGTGTGGAAGCGAATACGCCTGAAGCAGCGAGATTAGCACTCGGTGCAACCATGTTCCACTGGGGTCTGCACCCGTGGGCGATTTATGGTGTTGTGGCACTTTCCTTAGCATTCTTTGCATACAACAAAGGACTTCCACTGTCGATGCGCTCGATCTTTTACCCATTGCTGGGTGACCGTGCGTGGGGCTGGGCTGGTCATATTGTTGATATTTTAGCGGTACTTGCAACCCTGTTTGGTCTGGCGACATCTCTGGGCTTGGGTGCACAACAAGCAGCAAGTGGTATCCACCATGTGTTTGGTATCGAGGCAGGTATTGGGCTGCAAGTGGTTGTGATTACAGTGGTTACCTTACTTGCTGTGGTATCAGTTGTTCGCGGTATCGATGGCGGTGTAAAAGTCATCAGTAACATCAACATGCTTGTCGCTTTCTTACTGCTGATTTTGGTTGGTTTGATTGGCTGGGCAGCAAGTCTGGGTTCAATCCCTACGACATTGATGGCATACGTAGAAAACATCATTCCACTAAGCAACCCGTTTGATCGTACCGATGAAGCATGGTTCCAAGGCTGGACTGTATTCTACTGGGCTTGGTGGATTTCGTGGTCACCATTCGTGGGTATGTTTATCGCACGTGTTTCTCGCGGCCGTACAGTCCGTGAGTTTATTACCGCGGTTCTACTTGTACCAACTGCAGTCACGGTTATTTGGATGTCTGTATTTGGTGGTCTAGCTATCGAGCAGGTTGTTGATAAAGTGGGTGACCTAGGTGCGAATGGTCTGACTGACGTATCGCTGGCTATGTTCCAAATGTTTGATTCATTGCCATTTGGTAATATCTTGTCGTTCATTGCTATCGTTCTGGTTTTGGTGTTCTTTATTACGTCTTCAGACTCTGGTTCGCTGGTTATCGACAGTATTACTGCGGGTGGTAAAGTGGATGCTCCTGTACCACAACGTATTTTCTGGGCGTTGATGGAAGGTGCTATTGCTGTTGCGTTGCTTTGGATCGGTGGTTCTGAAGCTGTACAAGCGCTCCAAGCGGGTGCTATTTCAACGGCATTACCATTTACGATCATCTTGCTTGCGATGTGCGTGAGCTTATTGATGGGTATGAGAACCGAGCGTCAATAAACGCGAACCAATAATACATGTATAAAAAGCCAGCTCAGCTGGCTTTTTTTGTGCTATTTTTCTGACGATAGACAAAAGAATGACACTGTTAAAGTATATATCTTACAATGAGTTAGCTTTGTATCTGATTGTTTGAAACTTGGTGATTAGTGCCAAAAAAGTGTGTAATATTCATGCTCCTAGGTTGTCCTCCCAAATCAAATAAAAATTATGAAACTTACACTTAAACAAAAACTTATCGGCGCGAGTCTTTCGGCTGTTGTCATCATGGCAGCTGCACTGACTTGGTTGTCGGCTGGTCAATTGTTTGACCAGACTTCTGCAGGTGTTTATTCAAGAGCACAAAGCCTGAGTGCTGTAGCATCAGAAGGTATTTCAGACTGGGTTACGATCCGTAAAGAAATTGCTACTGCATTTAACGATTACTCGGGTGAACAAGATGTGGTTCCGTTTCTGCAGCAAGCACGTAAAGCAGGTGGCTTTGATGATATCTTCCTTGGTACACCACGTGGAGATATGTACCGTTCTCACCCCGAGCGTAACCGCGCGGATTATGATCCACGAACTCGTCCTTGGTACCAAGATGCAAATGCCGCTGGCAAGCAAATCATCACTGGAGCTTATCAGGATGCCATTACCAATGCTCTGTTAGTGACCATCGCTGAGCCAGTGATGAAAAATGGCCAGTTTATTGGTGTCGTGGGTGCTGATGTGCTTATCGATCAGTTAATCAGTGATGTTATCAATATAGACGCGGGTGAAAATTCTCAAGCTATGTTGATTGATATGAATGAAGGAACGTTTCTCGCACACCCTGATAAAAGCTTAACGCTTAAGCCAATCACCAGTTTATCAAAAGATTTTTCTCGACAGGCTATCGAGCGTGCTGCTGAAGAAGGTAAAATCGAAAATACCTCGGTCAAAGGTGTAGAGAAACTTTACTACTTCAACAAGGTGCCAGGCACACATTGGATGTTCGCCATCGAGATGGATAAAGCAACCGAAGAAGCGGGTAATGCGCTTTTACTTCGCGATTTGCTGATCACGGCGGTCATGATTACCATCGCTGTGATTGTGGCGGTATCTTGGTTAGTGGGCTTCTTGTTCCGTGATCTAAACAGAGTATCTCATGCACTGGAAGAGATTGCTTCTGGTGAAGGTGACTTGACTCAGCGTTTGGAGCCTCGCAGTGACGACGAAGTGGGTAAACTGGCAGAAAACTTTAACCGTTTTGTTGGCAACATGCATACCATGGTAACAACATTAAGCCATGTTTCATCATCATTGTCTGAACAAGCGCGCACCACGGCTCAGCAAGCGGAAGAGCGAAGTCAGCGTATTTCTTATCAGCAAGATGAAATCAACATGGTGGCGACGGCGGTTAACGAAATGGCGGCGGCTACACAAGAAATTGCGGGTAATGCGGATAGTACGGCGAATAATTCGGAAGAAGCCGTGCAGGCTTGTGCGCATGGTTCTAGCCAAGTAGTGCAGACACAAAATTCTATCCAGAACCTAGCACAAGAAGTGCAGGTTGCAACTGAGGTCATTCAGGATCTGGAAGCGCATGGCAATAGTATCAATACGATTCTTTCAACAATTCAAGATATCGCCGAACAAACCAACTTGCTGGCACTTAATGCGGCGATTGAAGCGGCGCGGGCAGGAGAGCAGGGACGTGGTTTTGCCGTGGTTGCCGATGAAGTTCGTGTATTGAGCCAGCGTACACACGCTTCAACAAAAGAGATTCAAGAAACCATCGAAATGTTACAGGGTACGACGAAGAAAGCGGTTGGCATTATGGGTGACAGCCGAGCTCTGGCTGATACTAGCGTTGATGATGCGAACTCTGCTGCGGCGAGTCTGACTCAAATTCATAGCGCGGTTGAGCAAATCAACGACATGGCAACACAGATCGCTTCTGCTGCTGAAGAACAAGCGTCGGTAACGACAGAAATTACGCGTAACACTGAAGGCATTCGTGACGTCTCTAATGAGCTTTCCGCGGAAGCCCATCAAGCAGCGGAACAGGCCGCTTACTTGTCTGAGCTATCTCATGAGCTTGAGCAAGAAATAAAACGCTTTAAGCTTTGATTCTATTAGCTTTTAGTATGCAATAATTAAAAAGGAGCCATTTGAGCTCCTTTTTGTTTTACTGTTGTAGCGTTAAAGCCAGAACTCGCTTATCGTTTGACTATCATCGTAATAATGCGCGATTTGTGCCTGAAGCAGCTCAGCCGTCGCTATCGCATCAGTCAACGCATGATGAGGAGTATAGTCCGGTAAACCATAGCGGCGTCGGGATTGAGCTAATCGCAACGACTCTGGTTTTTTACCTTTTATCTTTTCCAACAGATTTCCCGGACGCTTTTTCTGAATATCTTCTTCTATTTGAAAAGTATCCAACACAGGGAATTCTATGCCTTCACCAATACGATCTCGCAGTGCTTTATCGAGAAACTCCCGCTCTATGCGACGGTAATGCACCACCACGATCTTACCGCTTAAACAGGGTAAAAGCTCATTGAGAATATCCCCTAAATCGGGCGCATCAATAAGCTCGCTATGGGTTATGCCGTGTATGATGACAGAGTCTTCATCCAGCTTTTGCTTTGGTCTTACTTTCCAGTGGTGCGCCTTTCGCAAAAAAATACGATTCAAGTTGAAAGGGACCAAGCCAATAGTAATGATATCGTTCTTATCAGGATCCAAGCCGGTGGTTTCGAGATCCAATGCAACGAACTCCACTTCTGAAAGCGGCGTGTCTGGAGCAGGTAATTCAGTACCGTAGAAGGCAATCAAATTTTCATCCTTTGCCATCTCAACTTTTTGTTTAAACTTGGTGTGCCATTGGATAGTCGGCTTTTGAAAGAGCTTTTTTAACATGTTAAGCCTCACTTAAAGCTCTTGTTTGCTTGATAGCGAAACTTAAGGAAGTTTTGGCCATTACTCAGAATTTGGAAAGCATCCTTAAGGTTTCGACGCTCAAAGTCCGACAGATTTTCTGGTTCAATATTGTTGTCAGGCTCAATGCCCATTTCAACATCGTACGCTTGGTGGCGAATTCGCACCATGGAGATGAACTCCAGCGCATCTTTTAAATCCTGAGCGCGACCTTTTGGCAAAATACCGGCGTCAATAATGTCATCAAGACGTTCGAATGAGTTCTGTGTACGGGAACCAACAGCCAGTGCGTGTACCCTGATCAAGTCGACCAGAGGAGCGGTGCCGCGACGTTTGAGGTTGATGGAGTTTTTATGCTGCCCATCCTTTTCCACCACAAAGCTCTTAAAGAAGCCGAGTGGAGGCGTTCGATTTAACGCGTTACGTGCAAGACAAGCCAAGAAGCGATTGTTTTTACGTGCACGACGAACGATAAAGCTCGTTAGCTGTTCTGCCCATTTTAGGCGCCCATAGACACCGTCTAAATCAAAGAAGATGGAAGCGTTGAGCAGTGCCTTCGGGTTTGGATCGTCAATCCAGTCAGCGAAACACTCTTCCCATTGTGAACGTGTCATTCTCCACATTGGGTTGGTTGCCATGATGTCGCCAGTACAATATTTGTAGCCACACGCATCTAAGCCATCACTGACAAACTGCGCCAGCTCTTCAAAATATTTACCATGTTTGTTCTCTTGATAACTTTCGTCGAGAATGATTGCATTGTCTTGATCGGTAACCAGAAGTTGCTCATCACGTCCCATGGAGCCGAGTGCAAGGAAACAGTAAGGAATTGGCGGTGGACCTAATTTTTCTTCGGCCATTTCCAGTAAACGTTGTTTGAAGCTTCGACCAATGACTGACATGGCACTTCCCACCATGTGAGAATTCGCATCTTCGTTCACCAAGCGCACAAAACTGCTTTTGACTTCTTCCGCAACGGTGGCTAAGTCTTCAATCGTATGCTGGTGGAAGATACTGCTGACGAGAAGCAAAGAGTTCTGCGACTCATAACGGACAATGTCTGTTGTTTCGATGATACCGATCGGCTGTTGATCTTTAACCACGGGAAGGTGATGTACGTTATAACGCAGCATTTTTAACATGGCTTCATAAATGTAAGCGTTATGATCGAGTGAGATAACTTCCGTTGTCATGACCGTCGCAACATCTTCTTGTGGAGATAAGCCCTCGGCCAAAACTCGTGCGCACAAGTCACGATCGGTAACGATGCCTAATACTGGCGATTGAGGATCGTCTTCATCACTCACAAAATCTGGGTCAACGATAAGCAGAGATGAGATGTTATCATCCGCCATAATTTTCGCCGCCTGTTGGATGGACTGGCCGCGTTCAATCGTTGGTGCGTCACGTGTTAGCAATGTCTTCACTTTGGAGGTAGTAAGATCATTGGCGTCTTTATTTTCTGAAATCGCCATGCGCAGTCGCGCGCTGTTTTCTACCTCGACGAAATCAGCAAATGAGTCATAGTTATCGTACATTTCCTGGAAGACATCGCCGGGAATACAGTAGATCAAAGCGTCATCGATAGCTTTTACGGGAAAGCGTACTTTGTTATTAGTAAGCAGCCCCATCTGTCCAAAGAGATCGCCTTCATCAAGTCGGCTGTAAAGCTCTCCTTTACGTCGGTAAACTTCAACTACGCCACTTCTTACCACGAAAAGCTCTTGAACTTCGTCTCCAAAGTGGATTATTGGCGTGTCTTCTCGGTAATACGAAATTTCGACACTCTCTGTGACTTTGCTCAGTGCTTCTTCTGGGAGCTCGTTGAAAGGAGGATACTTGGCGAGAAAGTTATATATCTCGAGAAGTTCTGCATCCATAAGGTTGCCTTTTGATTTTCAAGTAATAAAGTAATCTTAACTTAGTTTTAAAACAGAGTCTTACTCGTTCGTGGTTTTGAGCACTTAATCATAAGATTCCGACATGCAACACGACAATGACAACCTCATTCGGCTAATATCGTAGACGTCTAATGGGTATAAAAATCGGATTACAAAGCATCTATTGATTCTCATGAAAGGAAATTGAATGTTGAGAAGTTTATTATTTGTACCGCTTTGTGTTTTTCCCGCATTAAGCAGTGCTTCAGAGGCGGAACAAGCGGACAAATTTGGTTATGAGCACATTTACCTGAACGTTGGTGCAGGCACAACTAATGAAGATTGGTTAGAAAATGCGAATGTCACGACGATTGATTTGGGTGGTAACTATTTGTTTACGGATAACTGGCTGTTTCATACAGACTATTCCGCACAGTTTTTTCACCCGGATAGTTATACGCTGCGAATAGACCGTTTAACGTTTGGTGGTGGTTACCGGTATGGCATAACTCAACAATTTGATCTCTACGGTATTTATCGATTAGGGGTTATTAAAGCAAAAGCGAAAGACGATGATACGGACAAAACACTGCTCTCAGACTCGGAGTTTATCCATGCCGTCGCCGTTGGCGCTCAGTACCTTGTGGGTGAAAAACTGATTGTTAATGCTGAGTTAGAGGCGAATCGCAGCGATGTCGTTGATGAAAATAAATATAAAATTGGCTTTAACTATCAGTGGCACGATGTCATTGGTACAGGTGTTTACTACCAATACCGAGATACGGAATACTCGGGAGCAAGATCCGATTACATCAATGAGGTGGGTTTAAGCCTCAGGTTCGTTTACTAGCTATAACCGCTAAACGAATACAAGAAAGGTCAGCGAGCGCTGACCTTTGTTATTTATTTTTATCGCTCTGCCTATTAAAGTACAGCCGCAATGCCTTTACATAGTGGACCCATGTTTGACTTCGTCATACCAGCCACACTGATGCGGCCAGAGCCGACAATGTAAATAGCGAATTCTTCTTTCAGACGGTTCACTTGCTCTTTAGACAGGCCAGAGAAAGAGAACATGCCGTTTTGACGTTCGATAAAGCTAAAGTCTGCATCTACACCTTCTTCTTTCAGTGTTGCTACAAACAACTCACGCATCTCTTGGATACGATCACGCATTTCGGCTACTTCTGCTTCCCACTCTGCACGAAGATCAGCATTGTTTAGAATATGCGTAACCACTGCGCTGCCGTGAGCTGGTGGGTTAGAGTAGATAGAACGGATGATTGCTTTAACTTGAGAAAACGCAGTTGTTGCTACTTCTTCCGACTCAGCAACAAGAGTGAAGGCACCTACACGCTCGTTGTATAGACCGAAGTTTTTAGAGAACGAGCTAGCAACTAGGATTTCTTTGTTGTACTTAGCAAACGTACGTAGACCTGCTGCATCTTCCTCAACACCTTTCGCGAAACCTTGGTATGCGAAGTCGAATAGAGGAAGCAATTTCTTCTCTGCAACGAGCTTAGCCAGTGTTTCCCATTCTTCTGCAGTTGGATCGATACCAGTAGGGTTGTGGCAGCAGCCGTGTAGAAGAACGATATCGCCTTCAGATGCCGCTTGAAGATCGTTAAGCATTGCATCGAAGTCTTTGTCTTTTGTTTCTGCGTTGTAGTAGCTGTATTGAGCCGTTTCGATACCAGCCGCAGTGAACACACCATTGTGGTTTGCCCAAGTAGGGTTGCTGATCCAGATTTTCACATCGCCTAGCTGACGTTTGATGAATTCACCAGCAACACGCAGTGCGCCTGTACCACCTGGCGCTTGAGCTGTTTTTGCACGTTTGTCTGCAACCACTTCAGCGCTCTCACCGAATAGCAGTTTTTGTACCGCTAGGGCGTATTCTGCAGTCCCTTCGATGGTTAGGTAAGATTTCGTTTTCTCAGTCTCAATTAGAGCTGCTTCAGCTTTCTTTACCGTAGCAAGAACAGGGGTTTCACCTTGTTCGTTTTTATAAATACCTACGCCAAGGTTGATTTTTTCTGCGCGAGTATCTTTTTTAAATTCTTCAGTAAGACCAAGAATAGGGTCGGCCGGAGCGGCTACTACTTTTTCAAACATAATCTTCATCCATGTTAATCGAAGGGTGTGCCCGTATTTATACCTTTCAGCATTACTTGTTACAACACCTTCTGGTAAGAAAACCTAAAAAAGATGCTATTAGAAATCGAATTCAAAGATAAACCAGACTTTTGGCATGCTAACAGTGCTAAGAAGGGGAGTTACAAGCAAGCTTTATCGAGAATTGATGCTGTTTTGTACATTGAATGCAATCGTTTACTTCGAAAGTGTCTATGTGCCAAATTGTTATGGAAAAGTTGCATATTTCTGCTTAAATGATGGCATAGAAAGCCTAGGTAAACTCTTTACAAAACAAGAACGCAAAACTAACACCAGAGAATCAGATAGAGATGTTTTTGGGTTCAATGTCTTGTTCTTCTTTTTTAGTGGCTTCTGTAAGGTTATTGTCGGGTTTGACTGGATTGGGCTAGAAACCCGATTAGACGTTGTTTTTTCTATGTCAGGATATCTCTATTTGATTCAAAATGACGTCAACTAGAGGTCATTGGGTGGAATATTGGCAAACTTAACAGAGCATAGCCGATTAACGAAAACACTCTTGTCGTAGTGACTTGGAGGTGTGCATCATCAATGACTCAATATAACCAAGATATTTAAGATAGCACTGATAACCAGTGAGCCGACCTACTAGTCGGCCCATGATGATGCACCGAATTTTACCGATGTGTGCGTCTTCTAGTCGTCTTGTTTTTCTTCTTTGCTAGCGTTTTCCTCGTTGAGGTGTTTCAAAATCGCTTCTTTAGCATGTTCTTTCGTTGCTGTTTCACCTGGTGGCACAACAAGATCCGCCATTTTGTGTACACCCATTGCATCTTCAGCAATATGTAACCAGTCTGGGTGCCAATAATAAGGATCGGTCGCACCAGGGTGGTCCCAGCTATGGACACCTTTATGCGCTCCTCGGTATGAGAGATCATCCATGGTAAACACTTTCATCACTTCCTCCTGAAAAACATCATTTCTTTGAAAGTATGGAACATAATTCTCCACTTCGGATCGAGAATTCGTATTACCACATTTGACTAATAACCTTGCAATAACACGAGGTGTACTATCAGAATATCGGCGCGAAGTATGCTATGGTGCGCTCGAAGTCATAGTGAGATACCGATGAATCGATACCGTCAATTAGCCGAGTTGTTTAAAACTCAGATCCAGCAGAATACCTGGAGGGCAGGGGAAAGGCTGCCATCCGTGCGTGTGACCAGCCGCAATCATTCCGTCAGTGCGGGTACGGTATTGCAGGCATATCAGTTGTTGGAAGCGCAGGGCTGGGTCAATGCTAAGCCTCAATCTGGCTATTACGTCACGGCTGAATTAGAGCGTTTTGAGGCAAGTAATGAAGTCGTGCCTGCTTATCGCTCTAGTTTCAATGATGAGCTGTACGATTATCTTAAACATCAAGGATTGTCTGACGCTTTGCGTTTGGGCTCGGCTTTTCCCGACGCCACGTTATTTCCTTTCGAAGCCTTAAACCGCAACCTTGCCAGCTCTGGCCGTAAAATGGGACCAGAAAGCTTGCTTGATAACATGCCTCCGGGGAGTGAGTCATTACGTCGATTGATAGCACAACGTTATATACAGCAAGGTATATCGACTACGCACGAAGATATTGTGATCACCTCTGGCGCGCTTGAGGCGTTGAATCTGAGCTTGCAAGCGGTTACACAGCCCGGAGATACGGTTGTTGTGGAGTCACCGGCTTTTTATGGTGCGCTTCAAGCGATAGAACGTCTTGGGCTGAAGGTAATCGAGGTTTCTGTAGACAGCCGTAAGGGGCACGATCTTGAACAGCTTGAAGCAATATTTGCTAAACATGCTGTTCGCGCTTGTTGGCTGATGGTTAATTTTCACAACCCGACGGGTGCATTGCTGTCAGATGACCAAAAGGAACGTATTGTCCGAATGGCGGAACAACACGATGTCTACTTAATTGAAGATGATGTGTACTCTGAGCTTTATTTCACGGCGAGCAAACCGACGTCTCTTAAAACTTTTGACACTCAAGGGCGAGTGCTTCACTGCTCCTCACTCTCTAAGAGTCTCTGTCCGGGGTATCGGCTGGGATGGGTTGTGAACCATCGCTTTAACGAACCGATTCAAAAGCTACAACTTATCTCTACTTTGTCGGGGAGTGCACCGATTCAGCAAGGTATCGCACATTATCTGCAAAATGACAGCTACGACAATCACTTGAGAAAGCTGCGAAAAATCATGCAACAGCGCCAAAGTTTGTTCATTGAACTTATACAGCGTTACTTGCCCCAGGACGTGACCTATAACGTACCTGAAGGTGGTTACTTTGTATGGGTTAAGTTGCCAAACGGGACGGACAGCAAGTCGATTTATCAAGCTTTGTTGCAACAACAGATAACCGTGGCATATGGAAATCTGTTTGCAAGCGATACCAAGTTTAAAAACTACCTGCGACTTAATACTTCCATGCCTGTTGATGAAGCGTTAGAAAATGCCATCGAGAAAATAGGCGAGTTACTGACAACTGTTTAGGCATTTATGGCATTAACTGTATCAGTTCATCTTACTCGGAGTGTGGTTTAATCAACGCAATAACAACCTCTTACCTCGGAGTGATGATGAAAAAGCAGTTGGTGAAACATGAATTAACACTGATCATTGTGGCGATATTTAGTGCTTTCTTACTTGTGTTTGCACACCTTATTTTGGCTAAATCATTTGCACATTATGCGTGGGTTGAATACACCGCTGCGGTCATTCCGTTTGTTATCTTTGGTTTGTGTTTTGTCGGTGTGAGGTATGCGGTGAAAGCCGATCAAGAGGAAAGTAATACTTAATTTAGTGAGTGCCAGATAAAATAAAAGACCTCCACTTGGGAGGTCTTTTTAATTCTGTTTCACTAAAAAGTGATTAGAAGTTCGCAGAACGAGGTGTACGTGGGAATGGGATCACGTCACGAACGTTGCCCATACCAGTTACGTAAGAAACCAGACGCTCGAAGCCAAGACCAAAGCCTGCGTGTGGTACTGTGCCGTAACGACGTAGATCGCGGTACCAGTTCATGTGCTCAGGGTCGATACCCATTTCGCGCATACGTGAATCCAGAACGTCCAGACGCTCTTCACGTTGAGAACCACCGATGATTTCACCGATGCCAGGTGCTAGAACGTCCATCGCTGCTACCGTCTTACCATCATCGTTCATACGCATGTAGAACGCTTTGATGTCTTTCGGGTAGTTCTTCACGATGACTGGTGCTTTGAAGTGTTCTTCCGCTAGGAAACGCTCGTGCTCAGAAGACATATCGATACCCCATTCAACCGGGAATTCGAACTCACGACCAGAATCCAGAAGGATTTGGATTGCGTCAGTGTAGTCTACTTGTGCGAAGTCAGAAGACACGAATTGCTCTAGACGAGTGATCGCTTCTTTATCGATACGTTGTGCGAAGAACTCAAGGTCATCACGACGCTCTTCTAGTACTGCTTTGAATACGTACTTCAGCATGTCTTCAGACAGCTTCGCTACGTCATCTAGGTCTGCGAACGCAACTTCAGGCTCAACCATCCAGAACTCAGCCAGGTGGCGGCTTGTGTTTGAATTTTCAGCACGGAAAGTAGGGCCGAAAGTGTAAACTTTGCTGATTGCACAAGCGTAAGCTTCCGCGTTTAGCTGACCAGAAACTGTCAGGAACGTCTCTTTACCGAAGAAGTCTTCGTTGTAATCTACTTTGCCTGCGTCTGTGCGAGGTAGGTTTTCCATGTCTAGCGTAGAAACGCGGAACATTTCACCTGCACCTTCTGCGTCAGAAGCGGTGATTAGTGGCGCAGATACCCAGAAGTAACCTTGCTCGTGGTAGAAACGGTGAATAGCTTGAGACAGGCAGTTACGTACACGAGCTACCGCGCCAATCACGTTAGTACGTGGACGAAGGTGCGCGACTTCACGTAGGTACTCGATTGAGTGACGAGTTTTTGCCATTGGGTAAGTTTCAGCATCTTCAACCCAACCAACCACTTTAACGTCAGTTGCTGCCAGCTCGAAGTCCTGACCTTTCGCAGGAGACTCAACAATCTTACCAGTTACTTCAACAGAGCAGCCTGTAGTCAGCTTTAATACTTCGTCGTCGTAATTATTAAGATTATTAGGGACCACGGCCTGAATCGGGTCGAAACAAGAGCCGTCATAAATGGCAAGGAAAGAGATTCCAGCTTTGGAATCACGACGTGAACGGATCCAGCCACGAACAGTCACTTCACTGTCTACTGCTAGCTGACCTTTCAAAACGTCTGATACAGGCGCGTAAGTCATGTTTTCAATATTCTCCATAGAGGTAAAAATTCAACGCAACGCTCTTTAAAGTCCTTGTTTCATAATCTTTTTGTTTAAAAAACAAGCAAGGCGCTGGGTTGGGTAGAATTTTACAGATTCAACGAGACATATTACCTGTCAATTCGTCAGCTTCAACCTTTATATTCATTTTGAAGGTCAGAAAAAGATGATTTCATCTTAGTTTTACTCAGGATGAAAACGAGAATAGCGAAAAACGTTCAGGCAGAAATGCAAGTTGACACTGATATTCAGTTTATGGGAGTCCGACACTACGTTTTTATAAACATGCCGCGTTAATCACACTGTTTTCTTTGTGTATTCATAACGTGATTATTATGTAATCAAATAACTGGCGAATGGCAAAACTCGACGTTCGGGTATCATTCACTTAAATAAAAAACCTGATTTATGACTCAATAATGGACTAATGCTTGTCTCTTGGCAGTGATTTCCTTAGTATATCGCGTCTTTTTTAAAGCCTGAGAATCAAGATGAAAACAGAATTGTACAAAGAGTTCATGTTCGAAGCGGCACACCACTTGCCACATGTACCCGAAGGTCATAAGTGTGGTCGTTTGCACGGACACTCTTTCCTTGTTCGTCTTTATGTAGAAGGTGAGGTAGACCCGCATACGGGTTGGGTTGTGGATTTTGCAGAAATCAAAGCCGCTTTCAAACCAATTTACGATCGTTTAGACCATTACTACTTAAACGATATTGAAGGCCTGGAAAACCCAACCAGCGAAGTGCTCGCGAAATGGATTTGGCAGCAACTGAAACCAAGCCTTGCGCTGCTAAGCAAAGTAGAGATCAAAGAAACTTGCACAGCAGGTTGTATCTACAAAGGCGAGTAATCGCAACAAGCGTCATTTACACAGGCAAGCTTATCGGCTTGCCTTTGTTGTATCTGGGCGATGAAAACTACGCTAAGCGCAGATACAAAAAAGCCCGAGCAGATGGCTCGGGCTTGGTGTTCAGAAGGTAGGATTAGCAGATAACTTTTATTGCCAGACCGCCTTGAGAAGTTTCGCGGTATTTCGCGTTCATGTCTTTACCTGTCTCTAGCATGGTTTCGATAACCTTATCCAGAGATACGGTAGGAGCTGAAGAACGACGCAAAGCCATACGAGTCGAGTTGATCGCTTTTACCGCCGCAATACCATTACGCTCGATACATGGAACCTGTACCTGGCCAGCGACAGGGTCACATGTCAGACCTAAGTTGTGCTCCATTGCGATTTCTGCTGCCATACAAACCTGTTCTGGGCTACCACCCATCAGTTCTGCAAGGCCAGCTGCTGCCATTGAGCACGCCACGCCAACTTCACCCTGACAGCCAACTTCTGCGCCAGAGATAGATGCATTACGCTTGTAAAGGCCACCGATTGCACCAGAAGCCGCAAAGTAACGGATGTAGTCTTTCTCTGAAACGGTTTGTATGAACTTGTCATAGTACGCCAGTACCGCAGGGATAATGCCACACGCACCGTTGGTTGGTGCTGTTACAACACGACCACCTGCTGCGTTTTCTTCGTTTACAGCAAACGCAAACATGTTTACCCAGTCAACCACAGACATCGGATCGTTGGTTGTCTTTTCAGAAGTAAGCAGTTGTTGGCGAAGCGCTGCAGCACGGCGAGGCACACGCAGTGGACCCGGTAGAATGCCTTCTTCGTTCATGCCGCGATCCATACACTCACGCATGGTGCGCCAGATGTTTGCAAAGTAGGTACGCGTCTCTTCATCAGAATGAAGCGCTTGTTCATTTTTCATGGTTAGCGCACTGATAGAAAGGCCACTCTCACGACACTGGCTAACCAGTTCTTCTGCCGTTGTGAATGCGTAAGGAACCTTAATTGGGTTTTCGACTTCTTTACCGAAGTTTTCTTCATCAACGATAAAACCACCACCGATAGAGTAGTAGGTTTTTGAGTATGCTTTTTCTTCGTCAATCCAAGCGTGGATTTGCATACCATTTTCGTGAAGTTCCAAATTGGTTTTGTGGAAGTTCATTCCACCGTCGCGTGGAAACGATACTGTATGACAGTGCATGCCAACAGGAAGACGTTCAGTTTCTTCTACGCGAGCAATAAAGCCCGGAATAGAATCGATATCAACTTTCTCAGGGGAGTTACCTGCAAGACCCATGATAATAGCGATATCTGTGTGGTGACCTTTCCCTGTCAGTGATAGCGATCCATAAACGTCAACGGTGATTTTAGTGATGTCGCGTAATTTTCCCATTGCGCGAAGATCATCAATAAACTCTTTACCCGCTTTCATTGGGCCTACAGTGTGTGAGCTTGAAGGTCCAACACCGATTTTATAGATATCAAATACACTAATCATATCGATTACCTCAGAAGAAAGCCTCCCAAGGGGATTTGGGAGGCTTAATTTTTATCGTTATATTTTTCGATTAATCACGCTGGTATTTCAGCTGAGATTAAAGAGCGCCGTAGATTACAGAACTAATCGCTGCAAGACCACAGATAGCTGTGAAAATTTGCACAGGTGCTGAAGTTTTGTACTTCGCCATTGCTGGCACTTTCTGCATAGCGAAAACAGGCATCAGGAATAGGATTGCCGCAATCATTGGTGCACCCATTGTTTCAATCATACCTAGGATGCTTGGGTTAACGATAGCAACCACCCAAGTCGTCACAACGATGAAGATTAGCGACACTTTTTCAATCTTGCTTATTTGAGTGTTAGAGCGAGATTTGATTAGACCAACCAGACCTTCGTGAGCTCCCAAGAAGTGACCAAAGTAGCTAGAAGTGATTGCTGCAAACGCAACCAGTGGACCTAAGTATGAGATCAGAGGAGACTCATGAACGTTCGCCAGGTAAGAAAGTACCGAGATGTTTTGTGACTGTGCTGTTGCTAATTGCTCTGGAGACAGAGAAAGAACCACAGAGAACACGAAGAACATCACGAAACCCATTAGCATCATTGCTGCGCCGCCAGTGATAGCATCAGTTTTCTTCACTGCGTTTTCACCGTACACACGACGTTGCTCTTTAGAGAATTGGGAAATGATAGGGCTGTGGTTGAATGAGAACACGATGATTGGAATTGCCAGCCAAACGATAGAAGGCATGTCACCCCAGTTTGGCGCAACTTCTATCATGGATGTGTTCCAGTCAGGAATTAGGTAGAAAGACAGCGCTAGCAGGATAAATACCAGTGGGTAAACCATCGCTGATGTTGCTTTCAGCATGAGCTCTTTACCGAATACCACGCCTGCTGTCATTGCTGCGATAAGAGCACCAGACAGTAACCAGCGAGGAATAGATTCCATGCCCATTTGGTTAACCAGGAATGAGTCAACCGTGTTAGTGATGCCGACACCGTAGATAAGTACGATAGGGTAAATAGCGAAGAAGTAAGCGAAAGTAATAAGGTTTGCGCCAGTTTTACCGAAGTGTTCTTCTACTGTGTCAGTGATGTCTGCTTCTGGATTCTTAGCTGAAAGAACGAAACGAGCCAGAGATTTGTGTGCGAACCAAGTCATTGGAGCCGCAATTAGGGCTAGGATTACTAATGGCCAAAAACCACCCGCACCTGCTTTGATTGGTAGGAATAGTACACCTGCACCTACTGCTGTACCGAATAACGACAGACACCAGGTGAAGTCTTTGTAAGAAAACTTACTAGACGATTGTGCGGTAGAAACCGCTGAATTGATTGAATTCATTTTTTGTTTACTCATTTTGGGAACAGGAAATAAGTCGGGTGCAATTTTGCAAGATTTTGCATTGAGAAAATTAGATCTAGGTCATGTATTGATTGGGCTTATTGAATAATATGTCAAAAACCTGTTTTTTATCACGAAAATGATGTGCTACTAGTGATTATTGTTAATGTGTCGAATTAGAAAATCTAATTGATAGTCTTGTTTGTACATATTTTTATCAGTGCAAACGCTTGCGGTGGAAATGACAAATTAAACTAATGTAAATGAGAGGTTACGAATAGATTTTTTGAAGTGAAATGTTGGATGGAAGGGCTGCTAAGGAGCCTCATGCTTGCTCGGAAATCATACTTATTTGTAAATCACCGCTACTTAGCGATGATGTGCCTTTGCATCGACTCAATAATTTGAGCGGTCATGCCCCAAATAAAGTGCTGACGATACGGAATAGCAAATACACGGTGGCTCGTTTGTTTAAGGTTAAATTTGCTGCTGTAGAGTTTGCTCGGATTTAAAATATGGTTTGCAGGTACTTCAAACACATACTCAACTTCATTAGGGTCAATATGAGTTTTGTAGTTTGGCGATACAAAAGCCAAAAAAGGAGTCACATTAAAGCGGCTAATGGTAGGCAGTTTGGGCAATTGGCCAAAGATGTGTATGTCATTATTTGCGATACCAATTTCTTCTTTTGTCTCACGAAGCGCGGTATTCACTAAGTGAATGTCTTCTGTTTCAAATTTACCGCCGGGAAAGCTGATTTGTCCTGGATGATGGCGCAAGTGCTCGGCTCGCTTGGTTAAAATGACTTGCAATCCTTCCGGGCGTTCCACAAATCCAATCAATACTGCAGCGTCACGCAGTGGCTTATCTTTTAAAAAGCTTAACCGAGCGAGTGATTCTTTGTGATAACCGGTAGGCAACTGCAGTTGAAAGTTTTGTAGTAGCTTTGTTTTATTGATGACCAAATTGCGTCCTTTTGTCTAACATCTATTGATAATTATAGAGGAGCCGCATCCTCACTTAATGTGTTGTCAAGATTATAACGATGGTGAACCGGAGTAAATCAGACGTTAGGGTAATAATCCTGAGTACAAAAATGCCCATCGCCTAACGATTTTTTTCGTGTCATTCCAGCGAGCCATAGCGAGACTAGGAATCTATTAGCAGCGCATCGACAGGTTTAAGAAATAACTTTGGTCAGAGAATGCTCGGAAAGAAGATCCTGAATCATGCTCCTTCGTTGCGGTTCAGGTTAACGGGAGACTTAAACATGCCGTTCGCTGTAAAACGAACGGCATTATCTGTGCTAGGAGCGGTTTTGTTTTCGAATGTGAGCTTTGGAACCGAATACTGATGGATTACTTCAATGCTGGTAAAATTTTCGACAGTTTATCCAGTGTCTCCTGATACTCGGAAGTGCATTCACTGTCTGCCACGACGCCACCGCCAGCCCAAGCATACAAGTTGCCTTTTTCTGCAACTAAAGTGCGAATGGTAATGCTGGTGTCCATGCGACCATGGCGAGATAGGTAACCAATACTGCCACAGTAAGCGCTGCGTCGATGAGGTTCTAGCTCTTCAATAATTTGCATCGCACGCACTTTGGGTGCGCCAGTGATTGAACCGCCAGGGAAGCAAGCTCGCAACAAATCCGCAGGCGAATACTGTTCATCCAAGTCTGCACGAATAGTACTTACCAAATGGTGAACTGCAGGGAAGCTTTCAATATCGAATAATTTTGGTACATGAACACTACCCGGTGAGGCAACGCGGCCAATATCATTTCGCAACAGATCGACAATCATTAAGTTTTCAGCCTGATCTTTCTCTGCGGTCTGCAAATCATGGGCGTTTGCCTTGTCTTGCTCTGCATCCAGGCTGCGTGGGCGTGTCCCTTTGATCGGCTTAGTTTCGATGACTCTCTCTTTTAGCTCCAGAAAACGCTCTGGTGAGATACTCAAAATAGACGATTCAGGCATACGAATAAACGCAGAAAAAGGCGCTTGGTTGGCGGATTCCAGCCGCAGGTAGGCTTGCCACTCGCTGCCAGAGTATGGCGCATTGAAACGTTGTGCTAAGTTGATTTGATAACAGTCACCGCTTAGCAGGTACTCTTGCACGCTATTAAAGCGAGTAGCGTAAGATTGCTCGGTCATGTTCGATTGCCAAGCGCCAATCAAACTAAATTCATCATCTTGTACGGCGGTTTGTTTATCGAGCCAATCCCAGACTTGAGCAATATTTTGCCCAACGATACAGGCTTTGCTTAGTTTATGATCGACAATGATCGCCCATTCATAAAGGCCAACCGCCATATCCGCTGTTTTGAGGTCCTTTTCGGCGAGCTCTGGCATAGCTTCTATGCGGCGACCTAAATCGTAGCTAAAGTAGCCAAGCGCACCGCCTACGAAAGGCAGATCCCACTCTGAACCGAGCTCAATACTCGGTAGCCATTGCTGTTGCAATTGACCGAGCAGGGCAAACGGGTCGTCAACCGACACATAATCGTCAGATGGTGTCTTGATACGTGTGTTATCGGCAATGGTTTCTAACGTAGCGACCGGGTTCGCCACGAGAATGTCAAAACGGCTGTCGATGTGAGTTTCGGACGCAGAACGCAGCAACATCGCCCAAGGCTGATGCTGAATACGCGAAAAAAGGTGAAGTGCTAAGTCTGGTGCGTAATCCAACGCTTTAAAATCAATGAATTGATTATCCATGTTGTTCATTTGTGTAATTTGTGACAAAGAGATCGTTCACTGCATGGCATGTCATGGGCAGCAAGAGTATCATATTCCACCGTATAGCCAAACTTCCTCTCTACAAAGGGTTCTGAGGAGGTTTCACTATACAAGAAGGCGACTTCAGTAACTCGTGTGTCGATATCAGCCATTCGACAACCGTTTATAAAATGTGTTTATAAAAATGAAGCTCAAAAGAGCAACTCGCTCAACAAACACGATTGAAGCCAAGCCAGTAATGGAAGCATAACTATAACGAGGCATGTAATGACGGTAATTCGCAAGCAGGATGTCATCAGCAGTGTTGCTGATGCGCTACAGTACATTTCTTACTACCACCCGCTAGACTTTGTTCAAGCCCTTGAAAAAGCCTACCACCGAGAAGAGAGCCAAGCCGCGAAAGACGCGATTGCGCAGATCTTAATTAACTCCCGTATGTCGGCAGAAGGCCACCGCCCAATCTGTCAGGACACCGGTATCGTAACGTGTTTTGTCAACATCGGCATGGGCGTTCAGTGGGACTCGACGGACATGACGGTGCAGCAAATGGTAGATGAAGGCGTTCGACAGGCCTACACGAATCCAGATAACCCATTGCGTGCATCGGTTCTGATGGATCCTGCTGGTAAACGTATTAACACTAAAGACAACACGCCAGCGGTAGTACACATCAACATGGTACCGGGCGATAAAGTTGAAATTCAGATTGCGGCTAAAGGCGGCGGCAGTGAAAACAAAACTAAGATGGTGATGCTAAACCCATCTGACGATATTGCCGAGTGGGTAGAAAAAACACTACCAACGATGGGCGCGGGTTGGTGTCCACCGGGTATGCTTGGCATTGGTATCGGCGGTACGGCTGAAAAAGCAGCGGTACTGGCTAAAGAATCGCTTATGGAGCACATCGATATTCAAGAGCTTATCGACCGTGGTCCACAAAACGCAGAAGAAGAACTTCGTCTTGATATCTTCAATCGCGTCAACAAGCTTGGTATCGGTGCGCAAGGTCTTGGCGGCCTGACGACAGTCGTTGACGTTAAGATCAAAACAGCGCCAACACATGCTGCGTCTAAACCAGTATGTCTGATCCCGAACTGTGCGGCGACTCGTCACGTACACTTCACGCTAGATGGCTCAGGCCCGGCAGACTTAACGCCACCTAAGCTTGAAGAGTGGCCAGATATCACTTGGGAAGCGGGCGCGAATACTCGTCGTGTGAACTTAGACGAAGTGACACAAGCTGATGTTGAGCAGTGGAAGACAGGCGAGACAGTACTTCTTTCTGGTAAGATTCTTACTGGTCGCGATGCGGCACACAAACGCATCCAGACTATGTTGCAGAATGGTGAGGGGCTGCCAGAAGGTGTCGATTTCAAAGGTAAATTTATCTACTACGTTGGCCCTGTAGACGCTGTGGGTGATGAAGCCGTAGGTCCTGCTGGCCCGACAACGTCAACTCGTATGGACAAATTCACCGACATGATGCTTGATGAAACGGGCATTATGGGCATGATCGGTAAAGCGGAGCGTGGCCCTGCAACCGTTGAATCTATCAAGAAGCACAAAGCGGTTTACTTGATGGCGGTTGGCGGGGCAGCTTACCTGGTTGCGAAGGCGATTAAGAAAGCGCGCGTAGTAGCATTTGAAGATCTCGGTATGGAAGCGATCTACGAATTTGAAGTAGAAGACATGCCAGTGACAGTCGCGGTAGACTCTAACGGTGTGAACGCTCACCAGATTGGTCCGGACACTTGGAAAGTGAAAATTCAAGAGATGGAAGCTTAATGTAAATGGCATTTTGTCACGTCTCTACTTTGAGAATGTGACAAGGTGCTGATTTACCTAGCAAACAATTGACAAAAGTGCAGCGAAAACTGCACTTTTTGTCTATATACTAGGTATATAAACCTTTGGGCATAGCAACAGACGTTATGCGAACAATAATAATTAGGAGACGGCATGCCTCGTTTTATTCAAATTCTACAAATTATTCTTGCTGTTGTGGTGGGTGGCTTTGTTGGCTATGACTTGATTCTTCACGGTATCAGTATCTTTGATGAAAAATACGTCACGATTACGTGTGTATTGTGGTTCGTACTAGAGGTGGCGCTATTCGTTATCTACAAACTGATTGAAGAAGATTAGAACCTTTACGCTTAAATCGTTTGAGCGATAGTTAGAATGCCGAAGCCTCTGAGAATTCTCAGGGGCTTTTGTGTTTTTGGGCAATGCCTGTTGCTGTGAGTCGTTTGTTCATCTTTGATTAATGTATGTAAAATTAGACTCATAGCTACGTCATATTGGTATGGCAGAACGAATGAGATAAATAAAAAGCATGAAAAGAATTACAAAAGAAGTGAATGACTTTATTAGCCGTGGCATGGACTCTAATGTCCGAATTGCTGTCACAGGCTTATCCCGCGCGGGTAAAACGGCGTTTATTACTTCTCTGGTCAACCAACTGCTTTATACCGCAACTCACGATAATCTGCCTTTATTGACTGCAGCCAGAGATAAACGTCTTATTGGTGCTAAGCGCGAGCCTCAATCGAATATGATGGTTCCTCGCTTTGCCTATGACGACGCGATCAACCAGATTCATGCCACGCCACCTGAGTGGCCAGTGCCAACTCGAGATGTGAGTGAAATTCGTTTGGCACTTAAATACAAACCGAATAAAACCAGCAAAAAGTTATTGAGCAAAACCGCAGTACTTAATGTGGATATCATCGATTATCCGGGTGAGTGGCTGCTCGATTTACCATTGTTGGATATGGATTTCGCGACCTGGTCGCAAACGCAGTTTAATGCATTAAAAGGTCAACGCAGTGAGTTAGCAAAAGCGTGGTTAGCCGAGCTCGAAAGCATCGACCTTAACGAGAGTGTCAATGAGAAGCAGCTAGAAAGCGTTGCCCATGCGTACACGGAATACCTTCACGCTTGTAAAGGTGCAGGGCTGCATTGGGTACAACCGGGGCGATTTGTTCTGCCGGGCGAACTCGCCGGAGCGCCGGTTCTGCAATTTTTCCCTTGTCGGGTTGATGCAGATACTAAGCCGATTAAAGGCAGTAATTTAGCGATGCTAGAAGCGCGTTTCCAGGAATATCAGCAAAAAGTAGTGAAGGCATTTTATAAACATCACTTTGCGACTTTTGACCGTCAGATCGTGCTGGTGGATTGCTTGCAGCCTTTAAATGCCGGAGATGAGGCGTTTTACGATATGCGTCAGGCGCTGGAGCAAATCATGCACAGCTTCCGCTACGGACGCAGCAGCTTTATTCGTCGACTTTTTTCGCCAAAGATCGACAAAGTTCTCTTCGCTGCTACCAAAGCAGACCACATTACGCCCGAGCAGCACCCGAATTTGGTCACTTTACTTCAGCAGATGGTACATCCCGCGTGGCAAAGCGCAGCATATGAAAATATTGAGATGAGCTGTATGAGCATTGCTTCTATTCAGGCCACGACGCCTGGGTTTATTTCGTCCGGCGACAAGACCGTTCCGGCTTTGCAAGGCACAACGCTCGATGGCGAACCAATGACGATGTTCCCCGGTGAGGTACCAAGGAAATTACCGAATACGGCGTATTGGCAAAACAGTGGTTTTGATTTCACTTCCTTCCGTCCAATGCCATCAGCAAGTGATGAACCAATGAAACACATACGTTTAGATAAAGCTCTGGATTACCTGATCGGAGATAAGTTGAAATGAGTGAATTCAAACAAAAGCAGGTCTTCTCAGACAATGTACTAGAAAAAGATCAGGATTCTGTATCTGAAGATTTAACTTCTCAACAAGCCTTTAGTGACAAAGAAACCTTTGTACCTGTAGCAGTGCAAGAAGAGCCGCAAGAAACAGAGCAGGAATTACAGCTTGAGCATGTGATTCGCCCTAAATCTGGTCGAAAATGGTTGGCGACTGGGTTACTTACCGCGTTTTCTGGTCTGGTGGGGTGGCAGGCGATCGATTCAGTTGTCACCGCGGTTCAAACGTCCGACTGGCTTGCATTGGGCTGGGCTGGCTTTATTACGACTGTCGCCTCTTTCGGTTTAGGCGCACTGGGCAAAGAGTTGTGGAAGCTACGTAAACTGAGAAATCACTTTAGCATTCAGGAAGAAAGCGAATTGCTTGTTGGCAGTGATAGCGTTGGCAAGGGTAAAACGTTTTGTGAAAAAGTGGCTGAACAAAGTGGGGTATTGGCAGAAAATCCGGGCTTTGACCGCTGGAAAAACAGCGTTAACCCTGCACACAGCGACGCTGAAATTCTCGATATGTACGACTCAATGGTGGTGAGCCAGCAAGATAAACTCGCAACTAAAATTGTGTCTCAACATGCCACTGAATCCGCTGCTTTAGTGGCAGTCAGCCCGCTTGCCGCCGCAGATATGTTGCTGGTCGCTTGGCGCAACTTCAAAATGATCGATAACTTATCCAAAGTCTATGGTGTTGAGTTGGGTTATGCGTCGCGAATAAAACTGCTAAAAGCGGTCTTTGTGAACATGGCTGCCGCCGGTGCGAGTGAGCTAGCCATTGATGCTGGTATGGATTTAATGTCGATGGATCTTGCGGGCAAAGTATCCGCTCGCGCAGGTCAGGGGCTTGGTGTTGGTATTCTTACCGCGCGTTTAGGCTTAAAAGCTATGGCGCTGCTGCGTCCGTTACCTTGGTCTCCTGAGCGTCAGGTTAAACTGGGTACGATTCGTAAAGCAGTAGTGGCGAAAGTTGCATCAATTACGATGAAACCGTAACCAATATCACCATTGATGAATAGGATTGCTTGACGCCATTCCAAGCTTGATAGAAACTACTGTCAACTTTTCCTGACAGTTGTGAATTGGGATATTTTCAGTGCGTCTTGAAGTCTTATGTGAAGATAGACTCGGTCTTACCCGAGAACTGCTCGATATTTTAGCATCTAAGAGTATCGACTTGCGTGGTATCGAGATTGATATCAGTGGCATTATATATTTGAATTGCCCGGATATTGATTTTGATACCTTTAGCGAACTAATGGCCGAAATCCGTCGTATTTCGGGGGTTAAAGACGTACGTAAAATCCAGTTCATGCCTGTGGAGCGCCATAACACTGAGCTTCTTTCGCTGGTGGATAACTTACCCGACCCTGTCTTTGCGATCGACCTTAGAGGTGCGGTAGATATGGCGAATATGTCTGCGCTCTCTTTACTTGGTTTGCATAAAAATGAGGTGATTGGCACTCAAATTGGTACGCTATTGCCGAGCATGCGTTTTTCTCGCTGGTCTGAAGGTGTGAATGCGAGAACTCGTGAAAATCTGGTTATTGATGGTCTGGATTACATTCTCGAGTTAATGCCGGTTTACATCAAAGATGAAGCGCAGAACTCGACACTGGCGAGTACGTTGATCACCATTCGCTCCAGCCAGCAAGTTTCGCGAATTGAAGAAGCCGTTCCGCTGCATAACCCGCTTGGTTTTGAACACTTTGTCGGATTATCTAACCGCCATAAAGCATTGATGAACCAAGCCAAGAAGTTGTCTGTCCTTGATCAGCCTTTATTGATAGAAGGTGAAACCGGCACTGGTAAAGAAATGCTGGCAAAAGCGTGTCACAGCCGATCTAGCCGAGCGAGCAAGCCTTTCCTCGTACTGAGCTGTGCGTCTATGCCGGATGATGTAGCTGAAACTGAACTGTTTGGCCATGCGCCAGGCTCATTTAACCACGAGCAGGGGCACAAAGGCATTTTCGAACAAGCGAATGGCGGTACCGTTTTCTTGGACGAAATTGGTGAGATGAGCTCACACTTGCAAATCAAGCTACTGCGTTTTCTTCAGGATGGTAATTTCCGTCGAGTTGGCGCAGAGGATGAAATGCACGTTGATGTGCGCATTATCGCCTCTACCAAGCACAACCTTGCTGAGTTGTCGGAAGCGGGTATGTTCCGTGAAGATTTATACTATCGCCTGAACGTTCTTACGTTGACGATTCCTCCTTTACGCAAGCGCTCTAATGATGTTGCTCCACTATTAGAGCTGTTCGTGACCAAGCACGCGCATCAATTAGGTATTGATAAACCGGATTTCGATGAAGATTTGATCGACGGACTCGCAAACTACCAATGGCCAGGCAATATGCGTCAGCTGGATAACATGGTTCTGCGAGCGTTAACCGAGATGGATGGTCATTTATTGAAGGTTGAACACTTTAATTTGCCTCAACCTCAATCTGTCGGTGGTGGTAGTGCGACACTCAACTTAGATGGCTCTTTGGATGAGATCATGCGTGATTACGAGTCTCAGATCCTTGAGCGTTTGTATCAGTCATTCCCATCAAGCCGCAAGCTGGCGAAGCGTTTGAATGTATCACATACGTCAATTGCCAATAAACTGCGTGATTATGGGATTCGTAAGAATTAATCCTGAACGAAGAGAAAACGGACGTTGTCATTTGTAATGGAAGATAAAAGTTCATCCGTCACCGTTCATAAGTTGGACGGCGACTTACTTCTGCGTACTGCTGAAATCGCTGATGCAGATATGATTGCCGAATATTTTCAGGTGAATCGCGATTATTTAAAGCCGTATGAACCAACCCGCGAGGACGCCTTCTTTACCGTCAATGGTTGGCTACAAAAGCTGATTAAACTGAGCGAACTCCACCGTCAGGGGCTCGGCTATTACTGCCTTCTTATTGATACCCAAAAACAATGCATGTTAGGGACAATTTCCTTCAGCGGTCTGGTTCGTTTCCCATTCCACTCATGCAGCGTTGGTTACTCTCTTGCCCAAACGGCGCAGGGTAACGGATACATGCGTCGCGGTCTAAAAATGGCTTGTGATTACATGTTTGACGTGCAAAATATGCATCGAATTCAGGCAGGGTACATGCCACATAACAAACGTAGCGAAGCGGTTCTGGAACATGTTGGCTTCAATAAAGAAGGCTATGCGAAGGATTATCTGTTGATAGATGGCGAGTGGCAAGATCATATCTTAACCTCACTGACTAAACCTGACTGGCAACCAAAGGCTCGATGATATGGAAAGACTAGAGAAGCAGCTAAAGCTATTAATAGAGTTGGATCAGTTGAAAAATGTGCTTCGCCGAACCCGTGTAAAAAGCGCGCAAGGCCGATTGGAAAACAGCGGAGAACACAGTTGGCACGTAGCCCTGATGGCCGTCTTGATGGAAGAACATGCCAATGCCCCGGTCAATATTTGCCGAGTCATGAAAATGCTGTTGATCCACGATGTCGTAGAGATCGACGCGGGCGACACCTTTGTTTATGATACCGCGGCTTCAAAAGAGCAGGCGGAAAAAGAAATCAAAGCCGCAGAACGTTTATTTGGCATGCTACCAAGAGAGCAAGGTAAAGAGCTATTGGCACTGTGGCATGAGTTTGAAGCCGCGCAGACTGACGATGCAAAGTATGCAAAAGCCCTCGACCGTTTAATACCAATGCTTCTGAATTATCATAATGACGGTCAAAGTTGGCAAGAACATGGCGTAACGCGTGAACAAGCGCTTACTATTAACAAAAGAATTGAACTTGGCTCTGTCACATTGTGGGACAAAGCGAAAGAAATAATTGAAGATGCCACCGATAAAGGTTGGCTGAAATCGTAATAAAGGAGACTGAATGTCTTATTTGCCTTTGGACGAATACCAAAGAAAATGGATTTTTACTCACCAGTCGATGCCGGTACTAGAAGAAGACTTAGCGCAGATAAAGCCAATGAGTCAGGCTCGCTCCGCTCAGTTCTGGAAAGAGAACATCAGTGCACAAAGCCCTGATATGGACCGTTTGAGCTCTCAAGATTGGCCGATGAAAGAGTCCAATTGGTCAGAAACTGTCGACTGGATGGCCGCTTGGGAATCAGACGAGCCAGAAATGCCAACCGAAGTGGAAACACATATCGATTGGCAAGACGATGTAACGGTTTATTTCTGTTACGAGAAGTACAACGTCATCGAAACCAAGTGGTCTATTTTCAAAAAGCACTGGAAGAACTTTCTGTTCTATGATGATGGCCCAATGCTGATTGGCCGCCGTCGCTCTCAAGCACTTTGGTTTGACTCAAAAGGCAATGTTAAGCTGGGCGAACGCCACTAGTAATATGCTGAAATTATTATATTAAGCCACCAATTTGGTGGCTTTTTCTTTTTTTAAAGGTTTGATAGAGGGCTTAGCACGCCACTTGCTCCTCTTTCTATGACGTGAGTGTATATTTGCGTGGTATATACACCCACGCTATAAGTGATTGTTTTTATTGGTGGGTATCACGCCCCGAGTAAAGTGGGGCGCTGGTGGGACAATCGAAAATTATTTATTTGAAGCCATGATCCCATTTAAGTATTCGATCTGTTCGTGGGAGTGAGATTTCATGAACCTGCCGTAAACGCGCTCCAACATCATTGTGCTTTTGTGACCCATCTGTTCCGCAATAAAGGACAGGTTTGCCCCTTTGGTGATCAGCCAACAAGCGTAGGTATGTCGAGATTGATATGAACAGCGATGGCGAATGCCAGCTCGTTTAAGCGCGCGTGACCATAGACGATTATATGTTGTCGTTTTATAGGTCTCGCTAGGTGCTTGGCCATTACGACGTTCTGGAATAAACACGAATCGAACGCTTTCCTGGCGAAAGGTGTTTGAGCCTTTTACTTCTACAAAAATATCTCTTACCGGGCTAAACATGGTTAGCTCTCTTTGAGACTTAAGGGCGAGAAGGGCTGGTTCAAGCAGGTGAATAGTTCGCTCTGACTTCTTATTCTTTGGTGTTGTGAATTTTCGTTCAATCGTGACGTTGCGAGTAATCTCGATCGTCCCTTTATCTAGATCAACATCTTCCCAGGCTAACGCACAAAGTTCACCAGTTCGCATGCCGGTGTAAATGGCCAAGGTGAACATATTCCGTTGCTGTAAGTTTGTCGTTGATTCTATTAGCTGGTGGAACTCTTCTAGTTCCAGTGGGTCCGGTTCACCAGATCCACCACTAAGCAACTCAACATGCAGAAATGGATTGTCATCGATAAACTTTGATTTCACCGCTAAGTCAAAGCATCGGCGCAGAAGTTTGATCATATTATTGATCGTCTTTGCACTCCGTGATGCGCCAGATCGAGTAGGGGAGTCGACCATTAACTTTTGGCACTTGAGTGCATCCATGATCGTAATGGTGGAAATTGTACGTTCTTCCCCAACAAACAAGCAGCATGCTCTTGCGGTAGTACTCAAAACATAGAGTGACTGTGAGGCCATTGTCGTTTGCTTCAATTGAATATAGTCGTCAAACAACTCACGAACGGTAAGGTTCTTGCCTCGCTGTTCTGGCGTCGCAAAAAGTTGTGCTTTCTTTGATGTTGGAAAGCGTGACAAGTAATCAAAAGTGCCTAATGAAATTTCAGAAAGTATAGAAGCGCGTAGATGACCTGCTTTTTTGAGATTGCCTTTAGTGACTTCCCAACCTTTTAGTGTCTCCCGACAACGCATCTCGCGGTAAGTAAAACTAATGCGGATAGACTTACCACGGATCTCTACACCTTCTGGTGTGTTCATTACGCAACCCTTTCTCTTGCTGAAAACTCATCAATGGCAACACGGTCATACTTAAAACTTTTGCCACCACCACTACTTTTACCGGATGCTTTTTTAAAGTGAACGCCTTCAATCCAACGAAACTGACGATAGTCTTTGATTTCATTGGTGGACATGCCGGTTAAATCCATCAAAAGATCTTCTTTAACCCAGCGGTTAGGCTCGAGTTGAATCACCGTAAATGTTCTCATCGGTAAAACCTCCAATAAATAATGAAAATAAAAATCCTGCAATGCCCCTTAATCAAGAGATGGGGCATAGGCGAATTACATAAAATGAACTATGACCGAGAAGTTAAAGAGACATTAATGCGAGCTTGGCAAAGTTAGTCACCAATTCTGGAGATAGGTTGGTGTCACTCGAAATCTCAGCTACGAACCCATACCCACTGTCTTCGATCCCTGGCTTGATGAATTTCAGTTCAGTAACCTCACGGCCTTGAATAAAACTGAAGTAGGGGCCTTTAGCGGTAACCGCGCCCAGTTCGGTTTGGAAAGTTGCGTTAGCCATCACTCACCTCTGTTCTCTTCTCGGGCATAAAGTTCATCCAAATGTCGCTTACATAGCGGGCTTGGAACTTGGCGTCATCTAGCGCGGAGTGGTGCACACCTTCGCGTTCTAACGTGGTTTTGGGATCAATGCCTAGAATGTCTCGTCCCATTTTTACGATGGTGCGAACATCACTATCATTCCAGTGTGAGAAGTTTGGTCTGATGCGGCAGGCTTCAAAGGCATTGCGGACGATGACGTTGTCGAATTCTTTGCCATTACCCCATAGATAGAGGTCGTTTGGCTCGCCTTGAGCTGAAAGCCACTCGTTGAACTGATTTAATGCGTCTTTAAGCGTTAATTTAGGAGTGCCTTTGGCGTAAATGGCGCGAGCTTCATCGCTCTGTTGTAACCACCAGGTCACCGTTGAAGCGTCTATTTCACCGTAATAAGCGGAGCTGTTTAGGTTTACCACTACTTCAAACTCGTTACCAAGTTCGCCAGTATGTGGGTTGAATACAACTGCACCTAAACTTGTGATTGGTGCTTTGCTGCCTTTGCCCATGCATTCAATATCGATCATGATTTCTTTTTTAGGTGTGTTTTCATTAGCCATCATTTTTCTCCACTAAAAACGGTCTGGTCTTGCTACTGAACGAACCAAAGCCATAATTCCTTTTTGCAAGTCGGTCTTACCTATGGCTACCCAACGCATATCAATCGCATGACTCCCCGCTAAAGCATGTGATGCTTCTAGCTTTAAGATGAGGGCGTTGAGGTTTTGACCTTGCTCTTTAATCTCATTCATTAGGTCGATTTCGTCTTGAGTTAAGTCTCTGTACCCTTTGATTTTCTGATGTTGATTTTCCATTGATTAATGTGCTCCTTTAACATATTGCAGTGCATGGTTAACACAGCATTGAATGGTATTTGCTTTGTCGTAAGTACCGTAGTGGTAGTACTGGATACCACGCTCAATGGCTTCATCCAGCTGGTGGCCAGAGATGCCTTGTGTTTTGAGCTTGTTGATTAAGTGACGTAAAACAAAGTGTTCGTTTGGCTTTTTGTTGTCTGGCATTTCACGCTCCCCACTGCGGTAATAAGACATTTGGCTTGAATGGATGGGCCTTTTTGACAAAGCGGAAGCCTTCACAAGTAGACGCGCCTCTCATAGGCGTTTTCTTACCTGGCAAGTTGTCTTTCTCATCCATCGTTAGCTCGTAGTAAGGGTGGAGTGATCTTGGCTCAGACTTAATACCAACACCCTTACCACGCAGGTAGTAGACGGCTTTGCAAATCAGTTGCGACTTGACCCCTAAATCATTGCTAATCTGATAGGTCGGGTTTTTACCCGGATGTTCCAGCAGGTACCTTCCCACCATTTTTGATCTTCCACTGCCATTTATGGAATCAATGATGCGTTGTGCCTCGATGTATTTTTCCTTGGTCAGTGCCATGATCCCTCCGTTAAGAAAACTGGCGGTAACGCTCTTCACCGCCAACATGATTAGCTGGAGAATGAACCAATAAAGGTATCAATCTCGATTTCACCGACTTTGAAACAGTCTTGCAGTTTGGTTTGGAACTCTTCGCCCATCTCTTCTTCGTGCTGCTCCAGCTTTTTAATTCGAAGGATCAAGGTTTCGTTACCAATGGTGCTCATACGCATTTCAAAGGTGCGTTCTGCTAGACCTAAATACGGAATACAAGTGAACTTGAAGACAGCTGGCATCGGGAACTCTTCTTTGGTGCGAACAGCTATCGACTCATATTCAGATTGGTGATGGCTGAAGTCATCTACGTTTGATTCACGCCCAGCCTTTGCTTCAAACTTCATATTACGAATAGCGGCAGAGGCCACTGCATTCTCTATAACTTCACCAGTGGTAGAGAACACCTGAATAAAATCGCTGTAGTCTTCTACCCATTCAGCCAGTTGTTTCTGGTTGCTTTTTTTCTCATCCATATTGATGAGCGCTTTAAATGCAGCGGTTTGGCGCAACACCAATTTTGCCTGGTGCTTACAGTGACCAGGAACAGTTTGAGTACCAAGGTCAAAGATAGTGACTGCGGCCATTTGGTCAGCGTCAATAAAGCATTGGTTACCTTCGGTTTGGTAATGCTCGTGATAGCGCACAAACTCGTCGATATTTGCCGTCTTCATCGTGCCGCGGAATTGATTGCGGTTTGGCATGTACTTCTCTAAGTCATGCAAATCGAAAGACTCTGGTAAGGCTGCAACAGGGAAGCCTCCCTTTTGTAACTGTTCTAAGAATTGTGGGGCATTCGCTGATTCTTGAATCTGTTGGATTGCTGATTTATCCATTTCTGTGTTCTCTCTTTAGAGTGATTGCTGGTGGACTGGGTTAGCCGCGCACTTCGCGAAGCTGACCTTCTTCAATAACGGCTTGGCCGTGAATGTCTTCTTTCGGTCGGTCGTAGGAGAGTTTTCCGCCTTTGCCGACGTAGGCGATAGAGGTGTACTGAAAGTCCTCACTCTTGGAACCAAAGCCAGATTTAGGTTCCTTCACCGACATATTGGCCGTGATTTCTACCATTTCGTTGTTGGTACCCATTGGCTTGAGCTTTAGGTTCAGTTTTACTTCGCCTTGTTTATCGCTGTACGAAACAGCGCGTGAAACGTTAGAGAGTGCAAGGCCAATAACGTTGGAGATGACGCCGCCATCTAGCTCTTGCATCAATTTAGGAAAGTTGGTTGTACGGTCTTCTATGCTTAGGTTGCCTGCTTCTTGGCTCATGATTCGTTCCTCAAGTTTGGTTATCCACACCCTAAAACCCTTGCTCTGAAAGGCTTTAGGGTGTGCCCTTAGTAAGGGCCTCCCCGTTCCCATCCTTGGATAGTCACTTCCGGTCACCGTTTCACTTTTCGTCGTAAGACAGACATAGGCAGAAACGCTCCGGTGCAGTGGTTATTCGCCCCACCAGCTGCTGGGGTAAGTCGTTGGTATGAACTAAATGTACCATAAGTACATATTAAGTAAAGAACCAAAAGTACATTATTTCTGTCGGACACAAAAAAACCGCCCGAAGGCGGCTATCTAAAAAGGGATATTTCTCTAACGAGCGAACTTATAGTGTTATTTATTCTGACTTAATGGTGACTTCGGTTTTTATGGGGTTACTGTATAATTTTTGTTGTTGCTCGTAGATCTCTTCCATGTCTGGAACTAGGTTTGCTTTACCCCATTTTGCCACTTCCCCATCTTCGAATGTCACCACAAGACTGTCACTAGATAACAATTCATTGTCGAAGGTAGTAAACCCGTAGGTTTCAGGATTCCAGTAGACCCAACGTGTGCGGCTTTCGGTTACATCGGTTCGTTTCGGCTCGCCAAGAATATTTATCACTTCCTGTTTTGACATGCCAAGCTCAAGCTGAAGTGAGGCTTTTCCATAGTCAACTTTATTTTGTGCGCAGCCAGTAATTAATAAAGCAGCAATAAAACTAAAAATTATATTTTTCATATGTATACCAGAATCCTAATGATCAATAAAAATAGAACTTTAGTATCTCAATATATAAACAAAGATCATTAGGTTTTTGATGCATATGTGATTGGGCTCAATACCCAGAAAGCAATTGTTACAGATACAAAAAACCGCCCGTAGGCGGTGAGTTACAACATGACCGAATACCAAAATACTCTGCCGAGCACGACGATATCTTTAGCTTGTTCCTGCGAGTAGCGTTCTTCTGGGTGTTCTTCTGAGTTATAACTACGAACCCTTAAGCCACCACCTGGTGTTTTGTACAAGAGCTTCACGCGAAGTTCACCACAGTGATTAATGGCGTACATTTTTCCGTCTACCACCCCAGTGCTAGAGGTATCAATCCCGACGGTTGAACCGTCCGGTAATACGGGTTCCATACTATTGCCTGTCGCTTTTACGCATACCGCGCATTCTGGCGGAACGTTGTAACGGCGTAACGTCGATTTGGCAAAACGCAGTTTAAGACCGGTATGTTCACGTTCGGCTACTTCACCACTGCCAGCTGAAAGGCGAATATCTGCAAAAAATGGCACTTCTACCTCGTCATCTGAAAGTGGGGTTTTACGATCCCAGGCGTCAATTTCTCCTAAAATTTCCGCATTGGCTTCGTTTGGCTTTTGAGATGCGTTCGAGGCTGAGCTGTCATGATGCTTTCCGTACTGGAGCCAGAACAGATCAACTTTGAGGAGGTTTGCTAATTCTTCTATTTTATTTTGGCGTGGCATTGACTCCGCGTTTAGCCATTTACTTACAGCTTTTGGCGTCACTTTAAGTGCTTTAGCTAAAATAACACCCCTTCCATGTTCTTCTATCCCAGCTTTTGTACAGGCCTGTGCAAGCCTTTGGGCGAAGTTTGAACGCACATTTTCACTATGAACCATAGGTTCAATAGTAAAACTTCTTGATTGTACTTTCAGTTCCGTCATAATATGTACTTATAGTTCATTGTAAGGGCGAAATTATGTTAAAACAGGTTATTACTCAGATAGGTGTACCAAAAGTAGCGCTAGCTTGCTGCGTTAGTAATAGAGCTGTTTATAAATGGTGTGAGAGAGGTGTACTTCCTAGAACGGATTTCACTGGTGAAACCAATTACGCCTCGATCATTTCGGAATTATCTCAAGTGACAGAAACACCAGTCACTAAAGAAGAACTTCTCAATATTCCACGGTAGAACAATCTACAGATTGCCAAGGAGGTACTCCATGACCCACACACAAAGCAGGGGGAAATTCCCTCGCTTCTATGAAGGCGTTATTCGTTTTAAGAACCACCACAGCCTGCGCGCTATTGCGCTAAGGCTTGGTTACTCAGAAGTGGATTATAGCAACCGACTAAAGAAACGCTTTAACACCAATCAACCGGAATCGAAGTTGTTTGTTGATGACGTTATCGCGTTCACCAAAGAGTCTGGTGACTACAGCATGATAGACGGCCTATGCAAAGAGGTCGGGCTGTGTACCCCAATGCCGTTTAACTACAACTCACAGGCCAATCTCAATACCGAGTTTTTGGTCGCAACTAAGGCGCTTGGTGAGATGGCCGAGCAACTTAACGTAACCAAGCTTTCTGCCAATGGGGTTAGCCGTTTGTCTTCATCCATTCATACGCTGGTGGCTTCGGCCATGACGATTGGCTATGCCGCAGAGAGCCGCTTTGGTGGTATCAGCATGGCCATGATGTTTGGCGATATGTCTTCGGGAGTCTTGTCATGAATGTGATGGAAACGCTCAACACCATAGAGCAATTAGTGCAGATGTATCGCAGTTCTATTGCACTGGAGCAGAACGCCGCAGTTAAGCAGCAACTGGAAAAGGAAGCACTAAAGGCGATTAACACCAAGAGTCAGAGATATTTGGCACATCTAGAAATGGAAAAGCCCCAACAAGCGGCAACTTGTTAGGGCTATGAATCAGCAAACGAAGGTCGATTCAATGGAAAGAGTAACACAGCAGTGCGATCGCGCAAAGATTAAGGCCGTCTTAGTTTTTGATAACTACGTCTATTTTTTAGCAACTAAGCCAGGCGATTGGAAGTGGGTAAGTAAACGAACTGTAAGCCGAATGACACAGGAGCAGGGTTATGGAATTAAGTGAGCGTTTAAAGCAGGTTGATAACCTCCGTCGCGCTGCGATGGGAGACGCCAAGTTTAAGGCGAAAGCCAAGCAGCATGAGGCTGCATTAAAACCAAAATCACGAGCTCTGCCAAAGAGTAAGCCACGCAGTTCGTTTGCCGATTGGGCAGGGGGTAAGTGATGCATTTTTCTGCTGCGTATTTTGACTACGACGGCCAAGAGCTGACTACGGGCGGTTTCTCGTTTCTTACACGTTCGCGCTACAAGGCAGTCGTAGACGCTCAAACTATTACGGGGTTCATGTTGATTCTATTTGCTAAGAACTTTGTTGTTTTGGGGAAAGGAAAGGCGCGTTTGGTTGTAGGGAGGATTGTTTGATGCTTTATCCAAATGAGATTGTTGTAGACAACTTTGCAGGTGGTGGGGGTGCGTCTACAGGTATGGAGTTAGGGCTAAATCGCCACGTAGATATTGCCATTAACCATGATCCTGCTGCCATTGACATGCATCGAGTAAACCACCCAGAGACGAAACATTACTGTGAATCGGTGTGGGACGTTGACCCAGTTGAAGCATGTTCAGGCAGACCAGTAGGCTTAGCGTGGTTTTCACCTGATTGTAAGCACTTCTCAAAAGCTAAGGGGAATCGTCCGGTTGACAAGAATATTCGCGGATTGGCGTGGGTAGCCGTTCGTTGGGCAGCGCTGGTGCCAGTTCGAATGATGATGTTGGAGAATGTTGAAGAGTTCATGACATGGGGACCTGTTGTTGAAACTGAAAACGGAAAATTCAAACCATGCCCAGAGCGGAAAGGTGAAACGTTTGACGCATTCGTAAAAGTGTTAACGACAGGTCTCCATCGTGATCATCCTGCATGGCCTGAAATTGTTGGAGCTCTAGGTAGCGAATTTCCTCACTATGACCGCTTGGAAAAAGGGTTAGGTTATCAATTGGACTATAAAGTTCTTCATGCTTGCGACTATGGGGCTCCTACCATTAGAAAGCGATTTTTCTTAGTTGCCAGAAACGATGGCAAAGACATTGTGTGGCCGGCTAAAACTCATGGTCCAAAAGGTAGTGGTTTAAAGCCTTACGCATCTGCTGCTGACATTATTGATTGGTCTATCCCTGTTAAATCAATATTCAATCGTAAGCGACCGCTAGCAGATAAGACAATGGAACGTATTGCCAAAGGGTTAAACAAATTTGTGCTGTCAGCAGAAGCGCCATTTGTTGTTCCAGATCACTGCACCACACCATTTTTGACTGAATGCGCCAACGCTTCAAGCCAAAGAAACATGCCAGCTAACGAACCATTGCGAACCATATGCGCTCAAGTCAAAGGCGGTCATTTTGCGTTGGTGACGGCATTTATGACGAAATTCAGAGCAGGTAGCGTTGGTTATGAAGTAGATAGCCCTGTTCATACTATTACGTCAGGAGGCGAACAGAAAAGACCAGGTACAGCGAACACCCAAGCGGTCGTAACTAGCCATATGGTAAAGATGCGCGGCACTAACATCGGCCACTGCACTGATGAACCAGTACATACCATTTCTGCCGGTGGGTTTCATATTGGTGAAGTAAGAGCGTTTCTACTCAAGTATTACGGCACTAGCTACGGCGAGGCATGTGATAGCCCAATTGGCACGGTCAAGACTAAAGACCGCTTTGGGTTAGTCACGGTTAAAGGTGAAGAATACCAAATCGTAGATATTGGTATGCGAATGTTAGAACCGCATGAACTGTTCGCTGCACAAGGTTTTCCAGAAGACTACAAAATTTCGCACAACAGTGAAGGCAAGAAACTATCTAAAGCTAGCCAAGTAGCAAGATGTGGTAATGCAGTATGCCCACCAGTTGCCCAAGCACTAGTAGAAGCAAATTTAACATCAGTTATGAAATTAGAGGTGGCTTAATGTCAGTCAAAGTAATGAGCTACGTTTGGGACATTCCGAGTTTTAAAGGTTCTGATAAGTTGGTGATGCTTTGTCTGGCTGACCATTCAGACGATAGCGGCCTTTGTTGGCCGTCTATCGATACCATTGCACGTAAATCTGGTGTTTCACCTACTACCGTTAAATCGACGCTTAAGAAACTGGAAGCGGGTGGTTGGCTATTCAAAAAGAACCAATTCAAAAAGGCGGATACAGGTCGTTTAGTCCGTTCGAATAACCAATACCAACTACCAGTGATGCTTTTGAAAAAGAAAGCAGATGAACAGACGGATTTTGAACAGTCGAATTTCGTCTGTTCAAAAGTCGAACGTTCGAAACTCGAACAGACGAAAGAGCATAGGGGGGTAGGTCAAATTCCGGCTGGGGGTAGGTCGGAATCCGGCTATAAACCACCAATAGATCCACCAATAGAACCATCAAGTAAAGATCTTGCTCCGAGCGAGCTCGAAGCCAGCGAGCTTCCGGTAATTTGTTTGCCTACCAATCGCAAAGATCAATTCTACGAAGTCAGCACCACTCAGGTGATGGAATGGAAACAGACCTACCCAGCGGTGAATGTGCTCGATCAGCTGCGCAAAATGAAAGTTTGGAGTGACGCAAATCCACGTAAGCGCAAGACCCAAGGCGGTATGGTTCGATTCATCACTGCATGGCTAGGCCGTGAGCAAGACAAGGGGCGTTACTTGGCGCCAGAGCAGCAACCGCAGCAAACCAAATCCGATGGTGACGAGATTAAATCTAAGGTTCGTCATCTTGAGATGGATATCGACAGCGAGAACCAACACCTCATACGGGTGATGAGCCACGGCGGGACTGAACAGGCGATTCAAGCCAGTAAGAACAAAATCAAACGTCTATCGGACGAGCGCAGGGAATTGTTAACTCAACTAGCGGAGGTGAATTCAGATGGTGGAGAAGTTAGTTGGGGTGATGGTTTCGCGGCCTAAGGTTTGGGTACCTGCAGAGCTTTGCAAGGAGTTAGGTATTTCTACTTTGGAGTTAACTCAGTTGATTACCAAGGCTCGCAAGCAGGGAGTGGAAATTAATCGGATGTCGGACACAAGAACCGGCAACACAAACAAGATTTGGATTGTTCAATAGGGTGGATGGACGTGCTTAAGATTCGAGTGTTACCCAACAGCAAAGCGGTAGATGCCCTGTGTATTTGTTATGAGAACAAACGGGTTTATACCCATGAGGGCAAACAGTATTTCGTCACTGAGTTGGATGTGGAAGGAAGAGGTCGTTCGACTCGCTTAATGGCAAAGCTAGAGCCTGTATTTGGAGAGGAGTTGGCATGAGTGCGTTAGAGCAAACCCTTCTTTTCCAAATCAAGGCGATGGGGTTAGAACTGCCAGAGAAGGAATACCGTTTCCATGAAACACGACGCTGGCGTTTTGATTTTGCTTACCCAGAACAGCAGTTGGCGGTGGAAGTGGAAGGCGGTACGTGGGCGGGTGGTCGCCACACTCGCGGCAGTGGTTATGAGAAAGATTGCGAGAAATACAACGAAGCAGCATTACGAGGTTGGTCAGTACTCCGATTCACCGGAAGTATGATTAAGAGCGGAAAAGCAGTAGAGACATTAAAGGAAGCATTATCGTGAAGAAAGTTTACATTGCAGGCCCAATGACGGGATTACCAGAGTTTAACAAGCCAGCGTTCTTCGCGATGGAAGATGAGTTGAAACGCCGCGGGTGTATTGTCATGAACCCCGCTATTCTGCCTGATGGTTTTGATTGGGAAGAGTACATGCATATTTGTATTCCAATGCTGGCCTGCTGCGACACGGTGGTGTTTTTAGATGGTTGGCAACTTTCGAAAGGCGCTCGATTGGAATACGACAAAGCGGTCGAGATGGGTAAGCAGCTGGTGACTAAGCCGTTGCTTGAGTCTAAAGTCGCTTAAAGGTAGGGATAATGCTAAAAGTCAGCTTAGATGTTGTCCCTACACTGAATGCCGCCCTCATTCCATTAAGCCCAAACAAAGAAGCCATTCAACGTTTGCTGGTGGACGGTAAGATCGGGTTGGTTTCTCCTAATCAGCGTTTGGCCACAAAGACTGCAGGAGGGTTGTCTTCGGATGACCTTTCTTTGGTGGCGTTCTTCGCTCATGAAGACGTTCAACTGCTTATCGGTAGTACGGCTAAGTACGTTGATACGATTTCTGAGTGTCAACTGCAGGATGAAGGTTACTGCAATCATAATTTGAAAACTCGAGTAACCGGAGAGGGAGCGATTCGTTTGTGTTGGCATCACGACAACATGGCCGATGACAGTCACCAGGCGTTTTCCATAGCCCGAAAGAATACGGTTCGCCATGGTCTGATGGTTGTCTCTCGCCAGCTGCATGGCGAAGTAAGGCGTATTACAGATGTTGATTTGTGCTGGTGGGCCGTTCGCAATGAAGTGTATTCACTATTGCCGCAGTCTGTTATCGATCGTCAGTTCAAACGAGAGGAGGGTAGCAAGCGAGTGGGTGTGCTTGGAAACGTGGATACAGATGCCAGGTATGTATTCGAAGGTCAGCGTGAACAACTAGAACGATTGGCCAAGCCAGTTCTGAAATTGGTCATCGATGACGATCCACCAGCCATGTATTTGAGAAAACCAAAGCCTATTCGTTGGGAGAGCGAAAAGTACCTCTCTTTCGTACGTAAGTTACCTTGCCGTGTTTGCGGTAAGACTGCCGGTATTGCCCATCACCTAATAGGGCACGGAGAAGGAAAGATGGGCAGCAAGGCCTCGGATATATTCACCATCCCGTTGTGTCATGATCACCACCAAGAGCTACACCGTGATGTGAACCGTTGGGAACGTCAACACGGCGATCAGCTCTGGCATGTGAAAGAAACGATTAATAGGGCATTGGTGGTAGGGGCTTTGGGTTGAGCTAGTTTATTGGAGAAGGGTTGGCTGCTAACGCAGCCAATAGACTAATATGTGTTATTCCTTTGAGCTTAAGAAACGTTCCCCATTTCGGAATTGGACAAAGTAATCAAATTCCTTACAAACGCTCTTGTCATGTTTCGCGCCATGTTCAAACAGTTTTTTAACAAGCTGAAGGTGGTAATGAAAGTGCTCTTCAAATTGCTGTGGAGACTGTAATGGTTTAATCGAGTTATTGAGGTCAGAGATTTTTGCTTCAAGGTCGGGAATTTTCGCCCAAATTGTTGCCCGCATTTCATGAAGCATTGGCACCTCGTCTGGATTGGCACACCGCATATAACCCAATCGGCATTTAAGCCCAGTCGGCGTATTAGCCACGAAACTAAACATCCAGTTTGTAGTTTCTCTCCAGTAGCTTGGTTGATCGGACGAATATTCGGAGATATCTTTCGCTAAGTCCAATATTTGATCTGTGGTAGTTATGTTTGTTTTACTAAGTCTAGATTTGAGTTCGCTAAGTAATGGAACATAGCCACTACCCGTCACAACTCCTGCCCCCCAATCTACGAGCTTATCTACATTGTCGCTAACAACCGAGACAACCTCTCCATTTACTACATATGTTTCGCGTTTGTCGGCTGCTACTAGGACATAATCACCAAGATGTAGCCCCACTATCATTGTCATTAGTAATTTCTCCTTAAAGCAATATAACGGTTTGTTCAACTGCTTAACGCAGAATTAACCATCAAGGCTATGCAGCCTTCTATATTAAATATCAGTACTTTAGTTTATAGTGCTGGAGGTAGAATGCATCATGTAGATCAATTCGTGAATTGTATTGATCACAATTTAGATATTCAAATAGGCACTTATATCCAAACCACGTTGTTCTTAGTGTCTTGCTCAGCGTTCTTGTCCAAGTAGTGCTTTACCTCTCCATCATAGAGCAAGATGAAACACTTTCCGTTAAGGTACGTTCCCACCAGGTAGTGGTATCTAGGAACGGTATAAACAACTTTGTAGCCGTCATCATCGGAACATAGTGCTGACACATCCATTATCTTGAGCCGCCTTACACCCACAACGTTACCCACTTCCATAAAGCCGCCAAAAGAGATTGTTTTCCAGTCACCGTTGGCCATCATCACCGAAACCTTATCTTCGGTACTGTTGTAACCGCACGGGCCACCAGGTCCAATTCTGTATATACGGTGTCCTACTAGGCGTTGAATCGTCTTATACATCTCAAAAAGGAATTACCATTTAACTGTATATATATACAGTTTATCATTGGTTGTTGAGCTGTCCAATTTGATTGTGGTGAGGGGAGATAACATTATGGGTTTGTGTGTAAACATCGAAAAGTGGCAAATGCCTGCGGCGATTGGTATGGCTACGGAGGCTATTCGTGCCAAGTACAACGAAGGTGCTGGTGGCGGTGGTTTTGGAATGGCTGATATTGAAATGGGCTCGAAGCTGGATGCTGGTAAGGTGCTTTCTACATTGGAGCAGATTAAGACCGTACACCCTCACTTATCTGATTGGGCGTTCTTTGCCTATGCTTCGCCACTTTGGAACTCTCAAAGCCTGACTCAATGCTTTGTTGAACACTTACTGAATGATTGGATCGTGGAATGCGCTTTCACTGGTGTTGCACTACAAGCCAAAGTGGTGAAACGTATCGAAGCTATTCTTCCTTTGATTGCTGGTGGATTTGCGCTCGAGCAAATGGCAGGGGCTGATGTCCAGTTCGTAGCAGGTGAGGGGCACTACAAGCCAGTAGCGAGTCGAACCTCAATCATCAATGCGCTGGTGGAACATGATTGTGCCGCTAACCAGGTTAGCTCAGAAACGTATAAGAAAAAGCGCAAGCGTTACTACCAGACCCACTTCGATGTGATCCAACCTCACATTGAGTCCATCAGAACGATATTGTTAGGCTATGACTCTTTATGTCAAAAACTCTTTAGGATTGGGGTTGAAAAACAAAATGGGTCAAATTACTATGCAAATATCCAGTATGGATAAATGTACATGAATTTTGAAAGCCGCCTTTTTGGCGGTTTTTTTATGCCTGAAATTTGAGTCGAGGGAGCTGATGTCATTCTGTTTTTCTGAAGTGTGGCTCAAGCTGCACGACTTCAAAGGCCGTTTAATTGCTTACGGTGGAGGTAGTGGGGTTAGCTTTTTCAGTAATGAAGTGGCAGCAAAAGCCCAACAAGCTGCAGAAACAGCTTCATCTACACCAGATATTACCCTCGCAAACTTGATCTCTTTGGGTGGCTTAGCTCTGATAGCTGCTCGTTTTATCTTTGATGTTTATGTCTATTTCGACAAAAAACGTTCTAAAGGAGGTGCTCGTGGCACTTGCTCAAACCAAGAACTTTAACCCCAAAACAGATATTAAGCTGAACTGCTCCTGTGGATGTGGGAGCAACAAAGTGAGCCAGTCAGCATTAGACCAGCTGCAGAAGGTCCGTGACGAATTTGGTAAGGCGATGGTCGTTCGCTCTGGTTTTCGATGTGAAAAGCATCCGAGTGAAGCGCGTAAAGAAAAGCCCGGGCAACATTTCAATGGCGTGGCTTTTGATATTGCTTGTAACAACGGTTTTGATCGTCTTCGTCTTGTAGAGATTGCCCGCAAGCACGGCGCGAAAGGGATTGGGATTGCCAAAACCTTTGTTCATCTGGATTGGCGGGAAGGGTTACCCGTAATGTGGACTTACTAACAAGCGATCAGAACGGTCGCTTTTTTAATGGAGAAAACCCAATGAAAATTTTTCTACTCTCATTAGCTAAGAGCCTGATCGGTTATTGGGCTGCAAAGCTACTAAGCCCCGAAGCAGTCACCGAAGTATTACTAACTGTTGCTAAATCGCACGCCAAGAACACAAAGACAGATACGGATGATCGTTTGGTTGCTGTAGTTGAGAAACACATTAACGGTTAAGCGAAAGTGACCGCCGGCCAACCTTTGGAGGATGCATGCAAATAAATGTTGCACTCGATAATGTCGACCAATTGCTGGGTAAGCAATTCTCCAGGCTTGGTAATCAAATGAAATATGCCATGGTGCGTACAATCAACTCGTTGGCTTACGAAGATGTAAAGCCTGCGTTCATCAGTGAGATGAAGCGTAAGCTCGATAATCCCACGAGGTTTACCCTTAATAGCGTTGGCATTGCGCCCGCCAAGAAATCAAGCATGGCGGCAAGAACCTTTGTTCGTAATGAGGCTTCCAAGGGGACGCCACCTGCCGACTACCTAGCGCCCAACGCCACTGGTGGACCTGCTCACCTTAAGCGTAGTGAAAAACTATTGCAGCGACGTGGAGTGCTCAAACGTTCGCAGAGGCTCATTCCGGGTCGTAGAACTAAGTTGAATCGCTACGGGAACTGGTCAGGCGCCCAGATGAATAAGGCGCTATCGAACATCGGTCATCAGCATGACCGATGGCAGAACACTAACCGTAATACCCGTGTGAAGAAAGGCAGGGCTCGCTATACCTACTTCTTGATCCGTAACGGTCACCCTAATTTGACTCCTGGCATTTGGAAGGAGGAGCGCGGCTGGGCTTATCCATGGGTGCTCTTTGCTGATAATTCACAACAGCGAAAGCGAGTGCTTGACTTCCATTCTACATCCGAACGTGTGGTGCGCATGAATGCTACTCGTCGAGCCAAGCAAGCCATTAACCACGCCTTGGCAACGGCGAGGTGAGTCAACTGAAGTGGGTCCTTCCCCGTCGGGCCTGTTGCGGGTGTTTCGATGCCCGACGTTTCTCTATTTACGAAATTTTTTGAATCGAGGTTGTTGTTTAAATGTCGATGATCAAAACAGCTTCAAAAGTCGAACCTCACTGGCTCAATAAATCCACGATGGCTGAGAGTCTTGGCATTAGTGTTCAAGCCTTTGACAAGTGGGGCGTGAAGCCGGTTGCTAAGGTGGGGAGGTCGGTCTATTTCACCGTTGCTGATGTGCTTTACAACCGCAAGCAAAATGAAGTCGAGAAACACCAACCTAAGCACACCGAACAGCAAGATCCGGATGAAGGTTGCCTTGAGTACGAGCGCTACCGATTAACGAAAGCTCAAGCCGATAGTCAGGAACTCAAAAACGAAATCGCGACACAGGAAGTGGTACCTGTAGATTTTGCTACATACGCATTAGCCAAAGTTTCAGCCGAAGCATCAGGGGTTATCGATAGTTTGCCTTTGAATATCATCCGAAAGCATCCAGAGCTTACGACGATTCAGACCGAGAATATTAAGCGCGAGTTGGCCAAAGCTCTGAATACATTAAGCCGGTTAGAAAGATCTTTGCCTGAGATATTAAATGACTATATCCGAGAAACAACTGAGTAACTTTCAAGCTGCAGTGAAAAAAGGACTGGCCACCTTCTGGCGCCCAATGCCAATGACTGCAGTTGAATGGGCAGATGAGCACTTCTTTTTGTCTGCTGAATCATCTTACTTGGAAGGTCGTTGGGAGACTCTGCACTTTCAGGTAGCGATACTTAACTGCATGGGTAACGATGAAATCAGAGTCGTGAACCTGATGAAGTCAGCCCGTGTTGGTTATTCGCAAATGCTCAAAGCAGCGATTGCCTACATGTTGGAGCACAAGAAGCGAAACCAGTTATTGTTTCAGCCGACTGATGCTGCAGCTACAGGTTTTATGAAAGCTCATATCGAGTCAATGATCCGCGACGTTCCGGTCGTCAAAGCATTAGCTCCCTGGTACGGAAAGAAACATCGAGACAACACGCTCGACACTAAGAAGTTTTCAAACCGTCGACAACTTTGGTGTTTAGGTGGAACTGCTGCTAAGAACTATCGCGAAAAGTCGGTAGATACGGTGGTCTATGATGAGCTCGCAGCCTTTCCTGCAGATGTTGAAAAGGAAGGCGCACCTACGTTCCTTGGTGATCGTCGTTTAGAAGGTTCTGTATTTGGTAAATCTATTCGCGGTTCTACACCAAAGAATAAGCATGAATGCCAGATAGAAAGAGCATGCAAAGAAAGCGGCATCATGATGCGCTATGAGATCCCATGTCCTCACTGTGGCGAATATCAGTATTTACAGTGGGGTGGTCCAGACGCTGACTTCGGTATGAAATTCGATAAGTCGGATCCATCCAGTGTTGCTTACTTATGTCCTCATTGCGCAGCGCTTGGTACCTATGCGGAATGGATGCCACAGCAATACAAAGGAATTTGGCGAGACCGACTTTCTGACCTCGCAACCAAAGACGGTATGGAGTGGACAACTATCGATGGTAAACCTGTCGACGCTCCTGAATTTGTCAGCTTTCACATTTGGTCCGCGTATTCACCATTTACCGATTGGCGCCGCTTGGTTCAAGACTGGCTAAAGGCTAAGGATGATGTCGGTAAGCTCAAAACATTTGTGAACACCATATTGGGTGAAACATGGGAAGAGCAGGGTGAAAAACTCGACTCGGACGAACTGTACCGACGCAGGGAAAACTATCTGTCTGATGTGCCAGCTGGTGGTGTCGTGCTTACTTGTGCGGTGGACGTTCAGGATGACCGACTCGAATGTGAAGTGAAAGCATGGGGTAAAGGGGACGAAAGCTGGGGCATTGATTTCAAAATTATCTATGGCGATCTAGCCAAACCTCAGATTTGGGAAGAACTCGACCAGTTCCTTTCGCAGAACTATCAGCATGAATCTGGCAACAAACTTCATATCGCTTGTACTTGTATCGACTCCGGTGGTCACTTTACCCAAGAGGTGTACAAGTTTGTTAAGTCGCGTGAGAGCCGCCGAATCTTTGCCATTAAAGGTGTTGGTGGTGTTGGGCGTCCGATAGTTTCTCGCCCATCAACATCCAATAAAGCAAAAATCAAACTCTTTGCTGTCGGTACCGATACCTGCAAAGAGTTGGTCATGGCCAGACTTCAAATTCTTGATAGAGGCTTTGGTTATTACCACTACCCGATAGATAACCGCTTTGATGAAGAGTTCTTCAAACAGCTTACTGCTGAAGAACGAAGAACTCGGTACCAAAAAGGCCACGCCATTCTCGAGTGGGTGAAAGTACGTAAACGGAACGAAGCATTCGACTTGGAAGTTTACAACCTGGCAGCGCGAGAAATCCTTAATCCAAATTACGACGCTTTGGCTTTACACCTCCAAGAAGTAGAGGAGGTCGAAGACAAACCGAAAACCAAGCCAAGACGTCGATTCAAAATGAAAGGTTTTTAGATGGCACTAACTGAAAGTGAAGCTACGCGAAAAGCGTGGTTGGTAGAAGCTATAAGCGCCATCCAGAACGCGCAGCTTGGCAACTTAACCTCTGGAAAATCTTCCCTGAGTTTTAACGGACGGAACGTGACAAACATGTCGCCAACCGAAATGGAAACACTTCGTCGCAGCTACGCAGCAGAATTAACGAAGTTGGAGCGAAAAGAGCAAGGCGTCAGAACACGAACCATCAGATGTATAGGGTAACCACATGAAGAAATCACCAATTCAGCGCATGGTGGTGAATGAAATGCGCCGTATGTACGACGCAGGGAATCCTGATCGAATGTCGCTATCGTGGGACTCCACACCATACACCGCCGACCAAGTGATTTACCACCAGTTGGAAATGTTGCGATCTCGGTCTCGTCAGCAAGCCAGAAATAACGACTACGTGATTCGGCTGATTCAGGTGATGCAGGACAACATCGTTGGGGCAACTGGTTTTAAGCTGCGCTCGAAGGTCAAAACGAAACAAGGTAAAGCCAGCTATAAAGCGCGTCAGATGGTTGAGTCACTTTGGAGTGAATTTGAAGATGTAGTTTCGCTGGTGGAATTCGAAAAGCAAATCGTTGCCGCTCAAATAACGGATGGTGAAGCGTTTGTCTTTTTGCGCGTTGGAGCTTCTGGTCAACTGTATCCGGAGCTAATCGAGCCAAGTCGAATTGATATCAATTACAACAGTGAGAGAGGAAACAACTCGATCATCATGGGGATTGAGTATGACGATAACCTCAACCCCGTGGCTTATCACGTTAATGACACTTACGAAAAGCAGCATCCAGGTGTAGGAAGTCAGATCCAATACTCAGGTAAGCGGACTCGTATCCCTGCTTCAAACATGCTGCATGTATTCCGAAAAATGTTTGTCGGTCAAAAACGCGGTGTGCCTTGGGTTGCTCCTTCGCTTGGTCGTTTGTTTCAACTTGGTGAGGCAGAAAAAGCAGCGCTCACGGCCTTTCGGATAGGCGCTGCCAAGATGGGCTTCTTCCGTTCTGAAGGGGACGATGAATACACCGGTGATGAAGAGTCCGGTGACATGATGCTAAACGCCGAAGCGGGTACCTTTGAAAATATCGGCAACCTGCATTTTGAATCGTTCGACCCAACTTTTCCCTCTGGTGACTTTGCCCCGTTCGTTGAGCGCATCCTGAAAGGGGTCTCTTCGGGTTGGGGTGTGGATTACCACACCGTAGGTAATGACCTCGCTGGGGTGAACTACTCCAGTGCGCGGGTTGGCTCTCTTGATACCCGGGAACATTACAAAAGCCTTCAGACGTGGATGATCAAAACGTTTGTTAAGCCACTGTTCAAACGCTTTGTTGCGTTGAGTCACTTTAATGGTAGGTTTGGAGCCTTACCGCATCCGGTTTCCTCCTATTACGATGCTCAATTTGTCGGACGACGATGGGACTGGGTTGACCCGCAAAAAGAAGCCAACAGCAAAAAGATCCTTTACGAAATTAAAGCCATGTCGCTTTCACAAATCATCCGGGAGCGAGGCGACGATCCTGAGGATGTATTCAACGAGATTGCTGAAGAAAACGCATTAATGCTGAAGCTTGGCATTACACCAACACAAGTATTTTCCGCGATAGCGCCGGAAGAAGACGACGATGAGGAAAAGGCCAATGCCAAGTCCAAAGCCACATGAAATCAAAATAGGGGAATCCTTCGAACGCTCGATGATCATCGATGCCAGCCGAGGCATTGACGAAGAGAAGCGTACCGTTGATGTGTCATTTTCCTCTGAAATCGAAGTACCTCGCTGGTTCGGTACTGAAGTTCTTGACCATTCGCCCGGTGCGGTTCGACTGGAGCGCCTGAATGACGGCGGTGCAGTACTGATGGACCACAATCGAAGTGATCAGGTTGGCGTTGTAGAGGTTGCCTCTATCGATGCTGACCGTAAAGGCCGAGCCACACTGCGATTTGGTCGCAGTGAAAGGGCAACCGATATTTTCAATGACATCGTTGACGGGATCCGAAAGAAAGTCAGCGTGCACTACAAAATTTTTGCTTACGAACGACGCGAAGGTGAAAACGGTCAACCTGACACCATCAAGGTTACCGATTGGGAGCCTACCGAAATTTCTATTGTTGCTGTTCCTGCCGACGCCAGTGTCGGTGTCGGTCGCAGTGACGAACCATCAACTAAAAAGGAGGCAGAAATGCCAGCTCCAACTAATGAACAAGTGGAACAGCAACGTGACGGTGGTCAGCAAACTATTCCTGCGCCAGCTGCTCCGGCTATCACCAATGAGCAGGTACGCTCAGATGAACGTAAGCGTATCGCAGAGATTTCCCGTGCGGCAGAAAATGCCCCCTGGGATTTAAGTGCGCTACGCGACGACGCTATCGAGAATGGTATGTCGATCGAACAATTCCGTGCAGCCGCATTCGAACAAGCGTCAGCACAACCGAAGCCAGCCGCCGCTCGTATGAGTGACGAGATGATGCAGCGTGAAAATCGCGAATACTCACTGGTTCGTGCATTGAATGCTCAGATGTCTGGCGACTGGTCAGAGGCAGGGTTTGAGCGTGAAATGTCTCAAGAACTGCGTAGCCAAGGTGGCTCTGTTGTCGGTGGTGGTCTGATTGTGCCGGTGAGCATCTTCAGTTCTCAACGTGCCGATACCGCCAACAACTCTGGCCTGATTGGTACCCAGCACATGGCGAATCAGTTCATTGATATCATGCGTGCCAATACCTTGCTGGGTAAACTGGGCGCTCGATTCCTTCCTGGTCTTAACGGCAATGTGTCCATGCCGAAGAAAACCGCTTCAGCAACCTTTGGCTGGTTAGCAGAAAAAGAGAATGCGACAGAATCAGACGTAACGACTGGTAACGTGACGCTAAGCGGTAAACACGTTGGTGGTATTGTGCCACTTACGTTTGAGTTGATGCGTCAGTCGTCTCCGGCCATCGAGCAGATTGTGCGTGAAGACATGCTAACTGGTATGGCTTTAGCAATTGACTTGGCTGGCTTTAGCGGTACCGGCTTAAACAATCAGCCACTGGGCATTTTGAACACTGCAGGTGTCCAAACCGTGGATATCGCAGACAACGTCAACCTTATTCCGACGTTTAGTGAAGTTGTGAAAATGGAAGGCGTGTTAGATGACGCCAATGCGCTGATGGGCTCACTCGCGTATGCATTCCGTCCTACCGTGTACTCAGCACTGAAAACCGCGAAAAAAGATGCAGGTTCGGGTCGATTCGTTATCGAAGGCGGTGAATGTAATGGCTACAAAGCACATAGCTCAACTCAAATGCCTGCTGGTGGCTCACTGTTCGGTAACTTCTCTGATGTGATGATTGGTACCTGGGGAATGGTAGAGCTGATCCCAACTCGCAATAGCCAAACGGGTGGTTTGGATATCGGCTGTCACCAAATGGCTGATGTCGCTGTCCGTAACCCTCAATCCTTTGTGAAAGGTGTCCCAGCGGCATAACCAAACCGTGATTTTCATTAATTAATGCCTCAGCAGCGCTGGGGCGTTTTTGTCTTAATCAGGAGCAAAAGATGGACAAAGTAAAACTCAAGCTGACTCGCGGTACCGTGATTTCAAAAGGTGTGCATGGCGTCAAAGATGAAATCGTCGAAGTAGACCCACAAACCGCATTGAATCTTCGTCAGGCTGGTGCTGCGGTTATCGCAGAAGACGACGCAAAAGTCGGCAAGCCAACTACTAAGAAGTAATAGCTATGAGTGACTGGTCTCAATCGGTGGCTGAAATGGACGCCACCTTATTTGGCGCGTTCGGCACGTCTGCCACGATTGCTGGTATTCCGGTATCGGTGATCGTCGATGAAGGGGAAGTGGTTTTTGATGGGACGGTGCAAGGTACTCGTCGCACTGTCTCACTCACTAAAGCTGAGGCTAACGCAGCTGGCTTAACACCAGCGCGCGGACAAGTTGTGGTCGTTCCTGGTGAATCGATAGAAAGCCGAATAGCGCAACCGCCAATCATAGAAGACGGGTTATACATATTGGTCTTAGATTGATTTAGAGGGCATCACCTGTGAAGCAAAACTCACTTATTCGCAATGCAATAGCAGACCACCTGAGGAATAACATTCCAGACCAACCAGCGCCAGATGGATCGGGGGTGTGGGTCAAATCGGTCTTTCCGACCTTTTTGATTTTGGATGGCCAAAAGGAAACACCGGCTATTTTAGTTCACGTTAACGACGGCACCCGAGATGACCGTTATTCCGACATGCCAGAGCGGTATGAGGGTAATTTGTTTGTGTCAATTTACCTCGACGGCACCGCCAGTGATGACGATATCGATGACATCGGCGAAGCGGTAAAAGCGCTTTTGCCGGTAGGAATTCGATTTCCTGATGTGGTCACGTTGTCACGTTCTGGCTTTACCTATGAACGCAGCCCCGACAACAGCTACCGGGCACTGCATATTAATCATCAATATAATTGGGAGTAACCAATGGCAGCAACACATGGCATGATCCCCATCGCTGGTAAAGGCAATTCGGTTTGGATCTTAAAAAAGGGCGTCGCTATCGATGCTGCAATCGCTGCAGGGGAAGAAGACGACACCAATTGGGATAAGGCAGGGTATGTCTCGGGTATCACGCCCGTTAACATGACCAAGGAAGTCAACACTGAGGTGTATCTGGATAGTGAAGACGGCTATGCGAAAAAATCCACCGGTATGAAAGACGCGGGCGACTTCAGTTTTCAGCTCGGTTATGCCCCTGGCCAAGAAGTACAAAAGCGCATTGTGGACATTTATGACGGGGCGAACGGTGAGAGTGAGAAAACGTGGTTTCGCGTAAAATCGCCCTCTGAGGTCGCGGGTAAGTTTTCCGTGAACATGTACTACGGCCCGATCAGTAGCTTGGGTGTGCCAAGTTCAATTGAAAACTCGACCGACATGAAGCGTGACATCACCGTCGCGGTAGAGGGTCGTCCGAGTCTGGCAGAAGATTTCCTACACGCCGCGCCTTAAACCTAGACTACCGATACGCCGCCCATCGGGGCGGCCTATAGGAGACCAAATGAGCTTTCTCAACACCTTGCCACTTTCTATTGGCAAAACCACTTTTTTCATCAGTGAGTTCACTGCCCTCGATCGATTGCATGATCTAGAGTACACGGTCGACCAACCCGAGGAAGAGGCGCCAGGGGAAAGCGCCTCAAATAAAGAAAAAATGGCATACGGCCTGCGTCGTGAGCAAATCATACTTGATCAAGTGTCGCACTCTATTGCGTTGTCACTAGCTCATCATCATCGCAGCGAAGATAACAACGTGCATGAATATGCTCACGTTTTAGAGTTGCAAAACACAGTAAAAGCACAGTGGCCTAACCGAAAAGTTAACGAGGCTTACGAATTACTTAAAAAGCTCAACGACCCAAACTTTGAGCCAGATGAAGATAGCGAACCACAAGAACCCCAAGAGCCACCGACGCCGGAAAAGTCTTAGCCGCCGCCTGGGACTTTGCTTTTGACCTAGCCACTGAAATGAAACACCCAAGCCCAACCCGTATGCTGGCTGAAATGCCGCTTTCGGATTACTGGGGTTGGATCAAGCGCCGTAAGAAAAACGGATTTTCATTCCGCAATTCAGAGTGGCTCTTGCAGCAACTCAATGCCAACGTGTTGAATGCATCAGGGCGAGCCTCGAAGTCGTTCACGGCGGACGATTTCAGTCTGCATCAGAGGCAAGAGAAAACCCAAGCACCAGCATGTAAACAATCCGTATTAAATCAGATCCTTAGTGAGCAATCCTCCCTGTCATTTCCTCCTGTTGCATAGTAAAGTGCAATGTGTTCAATATAGGAGTGATTATGAACAACGTAATGATTGATTTGATGCGAGGCTGTTTGTTAGTGCTGGTTATTATTTGTGTTGGAGGTGGAGGTATTATTGGGTTCGCATTTGCAGTTAGCCCACACACACCGCTTTTACTCAAGATGCTGGCAGTTGGTGGCGGATTATTGGTCGGGTTGATAGTGGCCAGTATTGTGACAGGTATTTGTTACTTGTTAATCAATATTAACGATAACCTCGAAAAGTTAGCTAATCAGCAATCCAACGAATCGTAATAAAAAATTAATTATTTGGAAAAACCACGCTTCGGCGTGGTTTTTTTATGGGAGTCGTATGGCTACAGCACACGTTGCCGATCTTGTCACCACGATGCGTGCTGACACGGCCAAATTCGACAAAGATGTAGAAAATACCAAACAGCGCCTTCGGGGTTATACCACCGAAGCGAAGAAAAGCACCAAGCAAAACAGCTCGCTGTCTGACAGTTTCAAGCATGCATCAGGTCAGGCGGCGCAGTTACCTGGTCCGCTGGGTTCGATCAGTGGCCAGGTCGACAGCATGGTCGGCACGGTAACCAGTTTGGGGTTTGCCTGGACGGCGGCGGGTACCGCTGTGGCGGCGGCCATTGGTGCTTTCGCGGCTGGTTTACCGACCTTGGCTGAAACCGAGCGCCGCATGCTGCAGCAAGAGCAGTTGATCAAGGCGACGGGGTATTCCAGCGGTTACACCGCCACGCAGCTCGATGAGCTCGCGCGTTCGGTCGCGATGGCCACCCTAACCAGTACGCAGGAAGCCAGCAAGGCGATTGGTGTCATGCTGACGTTCCGCTCAGTGATGAACGACCAAAACAACACCTTTGAGCGCACCATCTATCTGGCGCAGGACATGGCCAGTGTCATGGGTGGCGATATCACCAGTGCGGCCAAGCAGCTGGGCAAAGCGTTAGAAATGCCGTCAACGGGCATGAGCGCGCTGAAAGAGTCTGGGGTGTCCTTTACTCAGGCCCAAATCGACATGGTGAAAGCCATGGAGGAATCAGGCCGAATTGCAGAGGCGCAGGCGTTCATTCTCGATGAGCTCGACAATCAAATTGGTGGTGCTGCAGGGGCCGAAGCAGGTGGTTTGATTGGTACGGTCGACACCTTTGGCCAGTCGGTTGAAGAAGCGTTTGAAGCCTTCGCTACCTGGACGGAGATGAAACCCGTTGTTCAGGACGTGATCAACGAAATCAATGAAGGCTTAAAAGTCGTTAAAGATTTCTTTGCGCCCACGACGACCGATGAAGCGTTAGACCTGATGTCTGAGCGCGTCAAAATCATGCACGAGATGAACAAGGCCACCAAAGAAGCCGGTGGCCAGCAGAACCTCGGCAGTTATTTTGGCTACACCAAAAGCGACTGGTTTAACGATCAGCGCCGTTTAACGGAAATTGATGCGCGCTTAAAAGAGCTGTCAGACGCGCGTGACCAACGATTAAAGGAAGAGAAAGAAGCACAAGAAAAAGCCGAGCAAGCCGCTGCCGATCGTCAAAAGCAACGTGACGCCGACAAGGCCGCGAGGGACAAAAAGCTCGCCGATGAAAAAGCTGAGAACGAGCGAAAGCATCGTAAGGCGAAAGAGGCCGCAGAGAAAGAGGCGGATGAGAAAGAGCGAGACCGAAAGCAGGCGCAAACTGACAGTTGGTTGGATCAGCTCAACCGTCGAATCCTGAGCGAACAAGACGCCTTAAAAGCGGCGAGGATGGACGAGGTAGACCGCCTCAATGAAGCCTACGAAGAGAAGTTGATCAGCGCTGAAGAGCATGAAGAAGCGATGAATGCGATCAGACAGCATTACTCTGAGCAGCGCCAAGAAATCATCAAGAAAGAGTTGGAGGCGCAGGAAGAGGAGCAAAAAGGCTTCTGGGATCGCTACTACGAATCGATGCAGGAATCGGCGACCAATACCGACGAACTGTGGCGCCAGACCTTCGACAACTTTACCACCGGCTTTGGTAATGCGTTTGCCTCCGCGATATTAGACAGCCAAAACGCGGGCGATGCGTTTAAGAACATGGCCAGAGGCATGGCGCAATCCATGCTCGCCGCGCTTGGTAAGATCATGGCGCAGCGACTGGTGATGTGGGCGCTGGAAAAAACGCTGATGAAAAGTGAGGCGGCTTCAGAAGTCACCCGCGTCACCTCAGAAGCCACGACTGCGTCAATTATGTCTGGCCTTCATGCTTACAGTTCCACTGCAGCGATCCCAGTATATGGTCCGGCAGCAGCGCCAGCTGCTGCAGGGGCTGCCGTTGCCGCCACCGCGCCTATGGTGGCTTCTGCCGTTTCCGCCGCTTCTGCTGGTTTCGCTGGTGCCTTTGATAATGGTGGTTATATTCCCGCTGGCCAATGGGGTGTGACGGGTGAATACGGTCCAGAAATCACCCTCGGGCCTAGCCATATCATGGGACGCAAACAGACCATGTCGATGCTGCAGCAGGCCAGCCAAGGCGACAGTCATTCAGGCCAAGCCAGTGTGGTTGTAAACCTGATTGAAGACGCCAGCCGCGCCGGCACCGTAGAGCAGTCGAACGATGGTGACCTGGTCACCTTAGACATTAAGGTCGCCAAGATCCTGCAGTCGTCATCCACTCAGACCTCGCAGGTCATGCAAACCCGATACAGGACTCAGCAATATGGCAGTTAAATTTACTTACCCCAGTATGTTGCCGGTGCCCTTGTTGTCTAGTTATAGCCTCAATCAGAAACCAGGCGTGATTGCGACCGATTTCAGCACTGGCCGAATGCGTACCAGGCAGTTGAAAGACCGCCCGAGCACCATGAAAGCGACCTGGCGTATTGAGGAATCAATGGCCGAGATGTTTGAAAGCGCGCTCGAAAACTGGCTGTTAGGTCGCTGGTTCCTGATCAAGATTAGGCTTCCACGAAGCGAACGCATGCAGGAAGTGGAAGCGCTGATCACCCAAGACCCCAGGGAGAACCGAAAGCCGACCAGTAACCACCTTACCCGATGGGATTACACCGGCGAATTGTTAATTAAACCGTTGCCACAAATGGATGAAGGCGCCTTGCTGGATGCCATGTATGCACCGAGCACCTTTGCTGAGCTGATCGCTCAATTAGAAACTACCATGACGGAGTTACCTTAATGTCCAGTTTTCCAGATTTATTAACCGCATTTGAAGAAGCGGTGGAAGCGCTTAAAATCAAATTGAGTCAGGACGAATCAGCTTCTGGCACTTATAACGGTGCACCTATCCAGTCAATCGCGAAAGACGTTGTGGATAGGTTTGCTGCATTATCTGCACTTGCGCAAGGTAGATTGACATATAAAACCAAAGCTGAAATGGATTTGGCAGGGGCACCTCCTGTTGATCAGTTGGCTGAAGTCTGGAATGACACTATTCCAGAATATAATGGTCTTTATGGCTGGGATGGAGCTGTTTGGGTTATTGCGCCTTATTCCAGCACTATCAATAAAATATTAAAGGATAACCGGACATCTCCCATTACAGGTAAAGCCGTCTGGGATATTCAAACATTACGTGCACTAGGTAAAAACCGATTCAGTAAAAATGACGCTGAGCGAGGGTACTTGCCGGTTTTAGCGCCATATGATGGCGTTGTCGTCGATGTGACGAATAAGGCTTGGACATCTGGTTTTATCTATGTGGGCGACCTTGATGTAGGGGATAAGTTATACATTAACGGTCTTGTTGGAGATTCTTATGCTCGTGCATATACATATTATGACAAAGATAAAAATGTTATTGATGATAGCTATCAGTCTCTGCCAGCTAACGCCACTCAAGGGATGGTAAACGGAAGAAAAACACAAGAAACGGTTTACTTCAGAATCACCATTGTGACTACCAAAGAGTCCGATACAACGGATATGAACAATGTTGCGATAGCAGCGAAAGAATATTTAACGGAGTATGAATCATTTTTCCCTGTCATTCATGAGTTGTTTGGGGCTCGGATAAACGCATCATTTGTAAATGATGACCCGACAGAGGAAAAGGATGCTGTTAACTTCGGATTTTTGGATAAAAACTACTCTAGGCGGGATGCATTTATAGGTAGAAATGGTGATAAAAACCTGCTGTATCTTCCAGATGTGGTTAATGGGTATTTACCTGTGTTAGCACCATTTGATGGGGGACTCATTGAGTCTGAAACTTATACAGCTACTGGCTTTTTTAGTATTGATCATTTGTCTGTGGCCAGTGATAGCCTTTGGTTTCATAAATTTAAGGGTTCGTATTCACGATATATTTATTTTTATGATGAGAATTTCCAGCCAGTACTAGACCCAAATAACCCACCACACGCTTACTATAAAAAATTCAGTGTCAATGAGGATGGAACACCTGTTGAAGTCGCAAACTTAAGACCTAGTGAAGACGCGGTTTATGCAAGGGTTACGCTTAATACTGAATCACCAACTGATGATACAGACACTAACGAAGTTGTAATTAATGGCACCGGAAACTATGTCTACGTTAAAGGTGAAAAAACCATTTCCAAAATCATGGGGAGAGAAGTGGATGCGACCAAATGTACCCAAGAACCAACCAGTGATGATGGCGTTGTAAATAAAGGGTATGGCGATAGAAACTACGGGAAAGGCAGTTTTGGTAAAGTTATTTCACCAGAAAACATGCTTTATATCCCGGACGTCATTTCAGGATATTTATCTGTAGTATCGCCATATGATGGCGCCATTCAAACAGACCCTAACTACCAAACCAGTGGGTTCTTTTCCATCGAGCACTTTTCATTAAGTGATTCATTTTATGTGAAGGGTCTCAATGGTGGATATTCACGGTATATTTATTTTTATGATAAAGACTTTAACCCTGTTCTTAACCCAAGCGATCCACCTAATGCGTATCGCAAATCATTACCGCAAGACTTAGACAGAAATACATGGTCAGTGTTAGCCAATTTCCGACCATCCAATGATGCTGTGTATGCAAGGATGACATTAATAACAGGTAAGAGTAATGATGATACTGATTTAAACGATGTGATCATTTCACACGAGCAACAAAATCAGTATGTCGTTGGGTACCAGTTATTAAATAGAATTTCTGAATTTAACATCATTGCCGAAAAAGTGATGAAAGAACCGCAAGCTGACTTTGATATCGTCAATTTAAAGACACTAAAAGAGTGGCTTAATAGTAGTGGTTTTAATGGTAAGTACTTAGCCACTCTAGGAGATTCAATCACAGCGGGTGACAGTAACTGGCCAAAATTTGCCAGCAGTATTCTTGGCATGTCGCATGAAAACTTTGCTGTAGGCGGTGGGCATTGGGAAGACTTTGGGGCTATAGAAGATGATCCTCGGTGGTTTCGTATTCAGGTTGATAATCTCTTAGCGTCTAGTCAGAACCCTGATGTGATTGTAATTGCGATGGGTACAAACTCATTGTTTGCTCCTAAAGGGGATTTTCAAACACAAATGGACGCTGCCTTCGCTGATATTGATACGACGGTTGTTTATGGTGGCATGCGCAATGGATTAGAGCGAATACGAATTCAGTATCCAACAGTGCCTGTCTTTCTAACCACTCCCATTCAACGTGTTGCATCAGCTCCAAATTCAACCGAAATGATAAACATGGTTGAAGCCATTAAAAAGGTGGGTGAGTGGTATGGGTGTGAAGTATTTAACTGTCACTCTGATGTTCAAATACTCCATCAAATTGAAAAAACGACGCCTACTTTTTTACCTGACGGCCTTCATCCTAATGATGCAGGTTCAGAAATTCAGGGCTGCTATATTGCGAGCAAGATAAAGTCATCTACTGCATTTTATGGTGGTTAACATGAAAGCAATAGAAGCCGAAAGCGCCAGTGGTGAGCATTCCATTACCGCCTAACACTCGCCGCGCCATCGATGTCTGATGGCGCGTAGCGAATCGCCATGGCACTCATGATTTAGTCCATTCTTAAAACGAGATCTTTCCTATGTCTCAAGCCCTAAAGCAATACCACGCCAGTGCTGGACCTGATGACAAGCTGATCACCCTGCAATTATCCTCAACCGCTTTTGAAACTCGTTATCTGGTGGCGGCGTTTGAGGATGTTACTGCCGCCCTGGAAGATGCCACTTTGGTGACTTTCGAGGCGTATGGGTTGTCAGTGAGTCTGCCTAAGTCGGCCACGGGTGCCGAAATGGAATTGCAGTTCGGTCTCGATAACGTCACCGGTGAAGCGCGCCAGCTGATAGAGTCGGCGCGCCAATCCGGCGCGGATGTGTTTATTACCTTGCGCGAGTATATGGCCTCGGATCTGACGGCGCCCGCTTCCAAACCGATAAAATTCAAAGCCACCAAAGCGGCGACCACACGCACCAATTGCTCGGTTTCCGCTGGTATCGGCTATCTCAGCAACAGCGCCTGGCCCCGCCCCCGATTTACCGTCGAGTACGCCCCTGGTTTGGCGACCATCTCGTAATAATTGAAAAAGGTTCTCTATGAACGCAGAGGAAATTATCAGCACGGCGCTGCGCGTCTCTTATGTGCCAGGTGGTCGCGATCTGGATGGTTGGGATTGCTATGGTTCCGTGCGTTGGCTCTATCACCAACTCACAGGTGTTTTAATGCCTGAGTTTCCCGCGATCAGCCACAAAGAATCCATGAGTACCCAGCGCGCAGCGTGGGCGGTGCATGACCACGTCGAAGAGTGCGAGTTTCAGCCATTGGCCCTGGCGGCGCAATACAAAGGCCGCCGTTGGGTCCATATCGGTTTGGTTCTGCCCGATCGCCGCATTATTCACGCCTTTGACGACAGCAATAAAACCACTATCCACCGGCGCAGCATGTTTGAAATGCTCGCGCCGGTGACCAAGTATTACCAATGGAAAGACCAAGATGGCCAAATTGATTGTTTATCCTGACGCGGCCGATGTGACCGTTCGAGAAGAAAACCCTATCCATGAACCCACATTCAAAGCCTATCTTGATCGTCATGTCCCTGGTTGGGATAAAGGGCCGACGGGGCATAAGTTAAAAACGCCTCGCTTTGTGGCTACGATTAATGGTCAGGAATTTAACCCGAAAGACTGGGGCGACAGGGTGTTGATGGACAGTGACGCCATTGACGTTGTTATCCCACCTAAAGGAATTGATCCGGTCTCATGGGCGTTTATCGCCGTCGCGGCGCTTACCGCGGCGTATTCCGTTTACACCATGAACAACATGAACCAGATGGGCTCTAACTCCAGCACGGTACCCACCGGAAAAAACATCTATGACATTAACGTCCAGGTGAATAAGGCAGAACTAATGGGTGTCCGACCGGAGTGGTTTGGCCGTCATCAGTCCGTGCCGAGTTACCTTTGCAGTCCGTATAAGTATTACAACGAGAACAATGAGCAGGTTCTCGCTCTGATGCTGCATGTGGGCGAAGGGCATTACCAGATATCCTCAACCGGATTGACCATTGCTGGCACGCCCATCAGCCGCCTGAGTGATGATGCGAACTGGCAATTGTTTGGCCCTGGTGAGGATGTCACCACGCATGAGGCCCATAAGAACATCTACACCGCTGAAGAGGTCGGCGGGACGGACAGCGCCAGCGGTCTGGACTTTATCGGCCCTAGCACCTCGGTAAACGTGAGTGTTGAAGATGATAAGTCCGTCATTCTGAGTGAAAACACCGTACTGGTTCAGGATCGCTTTTCTCGTACCAGTTATTACGGCGACGGCGACCGAGAGACCACCTACTACTGGAAAAATAAAAATCTGAAATGGGACGATGGCACCACATTTACCATTACGGGCATTTCATCCACGTCAGTGCTGATTGATGACATTGTCGAGATTGTCGATAGCGGTAACGATGGCACGACCGGTGAACCCCTGCCGGATAAGATTATCGGTAAAGGGTTTAGCGTCCTTAGCGTCAATCAGGAAGTTCAGCTATCTGGCGCAGGTTCGAATGATTCCACCTATTTGGCGGTGCCTCTGTCAGACACGGAGCTGACTTTTAAAGACCTGGAAGGTAATGACGTTACTGACCTAACGCCAGCGCCAAGTGTAACGGTTAAGATCACGACAACCAGCACAGATGATGGTCTTTACCAGGTCGTTTCTACCGACGCTAATTATCAGATGACGGTGATCCGCGTCGGGGATGAAGGTTGGGCCGGCTTTGCTGGCGGAACGTATACCAGCGGGATCTCATTGGATGTAACCAGTGACACGTTGCCCGATTATCAGCTGGGTCCTTATGTGGGGTGCCCTGAAGGTTATACCACCGATTATATTGAAATCGATATGCTGCGCAGTTCTGGGTGGGGGCGATACGACAGCAAAGGCCGGTTGCAAAACCACACGGTGGACTGGGAGATCTGGGTCCGTGATGCCGATATCGGGGAGCTCGATGACTGGCAAGTGTTCCCAGTCACCTATACAGAAAAGAGTTTTGACCAGGTTGGTCAAACGCACTCGATCACGCTACCAAGCGCGATACGCCCCGAGGTAATGTTGGTCAGGAAAACCAAATCGTATGATGACTCAAAGTACCTGGATAAACTTCAGTGGATGCGTTTAAAGAGCAAGCTGCCCACGGCAAGCAGCTACGAGACCAGCACCACGCTGGCCATCTCGATTCGTTCTGATTCCAACCTTTCCTCATCGGCCACCAACAAGTTCAAGGTATTGCAAACCCGAAAACTGCCGGTACCCGATGGGGCGGGCGGTTGGACCGAAGAGCTTTACGCCACCCGAGACATTGCCCCTGCAGTGCGCTATATCGTGCATCAGTCTGGCGGATCGGATGATGACATCGATATTGATGAACTGCTGTGGATGCACGAAAACGTGTGGTCGCCAAACGAGGAATATTTCGACGGCGGCTTTGTCGATGACGGGACCGTTTACTCTGCACTGAAAACCGCTTTGCAGGCAGGCATGGCCGAGTTTTGTTTTGATATTGGCAAGATCCTGCCCAAGAGGCTATTTGAGAAAACCGACGCAGGTCATGTCTACACACCGGACATCATGAAAGGGGACGGGTTAACCATCACCACCACATTGTATGATCCCGACCAGAACGAGGGGTTAACGGTGTATTACATGGACCCGACAGACTGGACAACGAGCAGCGTTAAATGTTGGCTTGGCGATAAGAACGCGATCACCAAATGGGGAGAGCTGGAGCTAACCAAAGGCGTGACGTCAAGAACGCGCGCCTGGCGCATTGGCATGCGCATGCTGCGCCGTACTCAGGGTGAAAAAATCAATTACTCGTTCAGTACGGAAATGGACGCGCTCAATAGCACCTATTTGGACTATGCCGAGCTGTGTGATGATCTGCCAAACTTTGGCCAGTTCGGTGAAATGGTCGACTGGCAGGTGGTTCCCAAGGGCAACGATGAGTTTGTTACAAAAATCACAGTGGATCGGGACTTAGAATGGACGGTGGGGGAATCTCACTACATGACCGTTCGACGTCATGACGGCACAGGCAATGGCCCGTTTGTCGCGACAAAAGTGAGTGACAGGGTGGTGATGCTTGATGGCCTGCTGGACTTTATCCCCAACCTAACCGGACAGATTGAGCCGCCGCTTTGGTTGTTTGGGGATGCGACCCGCTATTCCGAACCCGCCGTGATCACTTCGATAACGCCCAGCGTCAAAAATGACACCACGACCTGCAGTGTTAAAGCCACCAATTACGTATCGGATATGTTTAAAGACGATAATAACCTCCCGCCCGCAGAAGGGGTTACATGGTGGGAGTAACAAATGGGGCAAATTTGGGGCATTAGTGGGGCAAATTAAGCATGCAATTTTGAAGATTTAAGGGTTTCTGTGATCATTTAAGAATTGAAGGTGAGTAATTAGATGTGATTCTATTCTATTTAAGTTCTTGATTTAAAGCAATTTATTTTGATTTCACCAATTGCGGTGCACTTTTGTGGTTGACATGATGAACTGCAGTATAGATTTGCGTGGTTTTTACATCTGAGTGCCCTAACTGCTCCTGAACTGTTCTAATATCGGCACCTGATTCGAGTAGATGAGTGGCAAAGCTATGTCTTAGCGTATGGCATGTTACTGATTTGTCAATATCAGCATCTTGAGCTGAACGCTTAACGGCTCTTTGAATTGCACTTTCATTGATATGGTGTCTGCGTAACTCTCCCGTTTCCCGATCAATACTTAGCTTTGCGGATGGAAAAAGAAAATGCCAGTTAAAGTCCAAATGCGCGTTTGGGTATTTACGTTGTAGACCCTCAGAAATATATACACCTGCGTAGCCAGGCATGTGACAATCTTTTTGATAATAACTTCTAGCGAGATCCACTTGTGCTTTTAGGGGAGAATGTAGCTCTTTTGCTAATGTCACCGTACGGTTCTTTCCGCCTTTACCTTGCCAGACACGGATTGCACCATAATCATAATCAATGTCCTGAATTCTTAATCTTAAGCACTCCATCAGTCGAAGCCCGGAACCATAGAGCAGAAGCGTATGAAGCTTGTATTTTGGGTCGATATGTTGAACAAACCGACGGATCTCATCTCGTGTTAATACGACTGGTAGTTTTCTCTCCGTAAGTGATTTTTGAAATCGCATATCTAGTGAAAGAGGTGTCTGGAAGAAATCTCGGTATAGAAATACAATGGCACTAAGAGCTAAAGCTTGGGTTTTTACAGCAACTTTATCTTTGACGGCAATGTGACTAAGAAACTCAGTTACGTGCTCTTCTGATAATTTAGATGGATGTACGAGCTGATGAAAAACAATATAGCGCTTAATCCAAAATAGATAGCTTTCGATCGTTTTATTCGAATAATGACGTAGTAGCATATATTCTTTTACACTAAGAAAAAATAGGGATTTCATAATGGCATTAGTACTGTTTACTTATACAGGATTGGTAATTTAGCACCCTACAGCTAATTAACGTGCTTTTCGCCGACTAATTGCGTGTTTACGCGCTCATATTCATACCTCATCTCTATATTTTTCATAAAGATAAGTGCTATTATGCATGAATATTCTTAACAGAAATAAGGCGTTGTTTAGTCTGAAAGGCTGCAAAAAGCCATATAGAAAGCGTTAAGTTTCTAATGGAGGTTACGTGTATAACAATATAGAAGAAGCAATGCTTGGGCTTTCTGTTTGGAAAAAGCACCTGCGAACTTCAGTTAATCCAATATCTAAAAATATTGCATATAAACCAACATTTGATGCTGATTACTATCGAGAATCCGTTCTATACAGATTCATTGAACTCACTGAATCTGCTTATCTACTCTACGAAAAAAATTTACTTGTAGGCTCAGTCGTTTCGGCTAGAGCCGCGCAAGAAACCTTAGCTGTCGCATGGTTTATAAATTCAAAGTTAGAGCATCTGACAAAAACAAAAGACCTTAATCATTTTAGTGAAATAATGAGGCGCTTAATTGTTGGGTGGTCAAATGATGAAGAGTTCCCAGAAAAAATTAATGTGTTTAAATGTATCGACTCAGTAGATAAAGTTTTGGAAGGAAAATTCCGCAGACATTACGAAATGCTATGTGAGTATGCACATCCAAATTACAGCGGCACGTTTGGCGCTTATGGTGCTCCCAATCATAAAACACTTGAAGTAACCTTTGGGGGTTACCCGAGGTCATGCGAAACACTAAAAAGTCATATTGAATCAACTCTTATTATTTGTATTTCTTTGTTGGATTCAATTCAAGAAAAGTATGAAGCTGTAATTAATTCAGCACTAGATGCCTGTCATGAACTCCACGAGAATGGAACACTCAAAGATCAGATGCAATGAAACTTAACAAACTGTTTAAGAGTGATTCGCAACGCGTGGCATTTTTACTATGCGTTGGTTTTAGTGTTTAAGGTGGTATGCAGCAGCACCGGTATTGCGTTGCTCACACCTTAACAGGGCGTTAGAAATTATCGGGTAACTATGGACGAATATCTAAAAATTGGGGCAACTATCATTGCTGCTCTTGGCGGAAGTGGTGCCATTATTCTTGGGTTGTCAAATTACTTAGGAAAAATTTGGGCAAACCGGTTAATGGTAAAAGAAAAAGCCGAACATGATCGAGAGCTGGAGAAACTAAGAACTGAGTTACATCAAGAGAGCCAGCAAAATTTAGCCAAACTCAACAGTGAGATCGAAATTTATAAGCAAACCCAACTCAGAGAGCACAATGATAAGTTGTTGATCTATCGAGCTACGATTGACTTGGTGGCTACAATGCTGGCAAAAGTAGAAATGATTGTTCTTAGAAATAAGCAGCAACTAACAGCACAAGAAGCAGAGCAATTCGAAACAGAGCGCCTAAAGATTTATGGGTATCTAGCAATGATAGCGCCGCAAGAAGTGATGGATGCCAATGATGTATTCATAGATCAGTTATTAGCTGTTGTATTTGACGGTAAGTCTGTTAGTTGGGAAGTTATTAGGTCTAAGGCTCTTAATTTGACCAACGCAATGCGCAAAGACATTGGGATCGACAAGTCTGAAGTGTCATATAACGGTGAAAGATAATTCTAACAAATTGTTCAAGAGTGATTCGGCACGCGTGGCATTTTTACTATGCGTTGGGTTTAGTGGTTAAGGTGGTATGCGGTGGCTTCAGTATTGCGTGCCTCACACCTTAACAAGGCGTTAGTACTGGATTGGCATCAACGGTAAAATTTTCGGAGTTTATCGTTTTTTTTCCTAACTTTACACCTGGTCAAATGTGCCTTTCACGTTCTTTCCGGTGGCACTATATGAGTGGTGTTCGCGTTGATTTCACCGTTTACGGTTTCTAACTTTCGGGTTATTTCTCTGGTGCGGCTTCTTTGGTGTTGAGGGATTTTCGTCAAAAAACGAGTTTCTTTGGCGCGGTTGTTTAGTTCTAAAGCTCGTCTTCTTTGCTAATTTGAACACGGAGAAAATAGGGCAGTAAAGCAAGTTTTTCTTCTATCCAACTTGCGTTTTGAGATTGAGTTCAAGTTTGGTAGTTGTCTGTTTGGCTTCAGCGTTTTAAGCCAAAGGTTTCATGCTATATTTCAATATCTTGGAGTGTGCCAAAGGATTTAGGGGCAGCGTACTAACAAACAATTCAAGAGGGATTCGTAACGCGTGGCATTTTTACTATGCGTTAATTTTAGTGATTAAGGTGGCTTGCGGTGGCATCGGTGTTGCGTTACTCACCCCTTAATTGGGCGTTATGTTTGATCGTGATTTTATGGAAAAGGAGTAATAATTGGAAAGCTTAGTGACGATAATGAATGAGGTTATAAACAAAATACCTGATAATTTTTTCCAAATCTTGGCGGGGATATTGGGAGTCTTAGCTTACCTAGCTATATTTGGCTTACTGTTGAGAAATTCCAGAACTAGAGATGCAATTCTGCAAGTTTCTAGTTTAGCCAGAGGTATTGTTTCTCTATTGTTTATCATTGACCCAATTGATAAGTCTAAGCATAAAGACTCTGATGTGGTAACTCCAAAAATGGAAAAGGAGGTTATTCGTGAGTTGTTGGATAAGGGGCTGACTAAAAAAATTATTCAGGCTGACCTAGAAAACTATTGTAATGAGAAGGTCGATGCAAAAGTTCGAGAAAGTTTATGGTCAAACAATGAGCTTTCTGAAAGCTTTAGAATGCGGCTTCAAAAACAAGAGCTTTCTTCAAACCATTTGCATAAAACGTTAATGTCGGAGCAACACAACTCAGCATCTATGAAGTCTAGGCTTACTAACCTGTTCATTTTGTTTACGTTGGTAATGTTGGGTGCTAATTTCGTTTATGGTAATGATGTATCAGATACTAATAAAATACTGGTTGGTATTACTTACATTACGTTGAGCTCTTTTCTAATATTTATTATCCGAACATCTCACCAAAGAAGCGCTATGTTGATAGCTATTCAAGAAGACCTAAAAAAACAAAGCGAATTAGTCGATTTCTTCTCTAATTATAAGAAAGGTAAAGATCTCACTGAGCATGACATTGAGTTTCTTAAAATGCTTATGGTTAGTCGTGCTGAGCGGGAAACTCGTGCCAATCACCCGTTCGAAGTCGTTTTGAAAAATGTAAGTGGCTCAAATATACAACTTGGTAAAAGCTCAATAAAGCTTGGGCAAGGTAAACCAAGTGGTAATCAAACATAACAAGCAATTTAAGAGGGATTCGCAACGCTCGGCATTTTTGCTTCTACTTCAAATTTAGTGTTTATGGCACAATGCTTTAGGTTTGGGTGGAGGCGTTGTTCACCCCTTAATTGGGCGTTAGCCGTCCCCACAACCATTAGCCAACGTTAAAGTTGCAAAATGAGTAAAAAGGGTATAGGTTTTACTCATGTTGAAATTTGAATTTGATGAAAATAAAAGCAGGTCAAACTTTGAAAAACATGGAATTGATTTCTATACAGCTCAAGGTTTGTGGAACGATTCTGATCTTATCGAGATCCCTGCAAATACGAGTGATGAACCTAGGTATTTAGTCATCGGTATGTTAAATGGCAAGCACTGGTCTGGCGTTATTACATATCGTGGGTTAAATATTAGGATCATTTCGGTCAGGCGTTCACGAAAAGCGGAGGTGAACTTATATGAAAGCGCATGAGTTTGATGCCAAGTTTGAAAGTGACGATGACATTTTAGGTGATCTAGACTTATCTAAAGTTAAGCGTCCTATGCAAAAACAGAAGCGGGTAAACGTTGATTTTCCAGCATGGATGTTAGAGTCACTAGACCGTGAAGCTAGCCGAGTAGGCGTTACACGACAGTCGATCATTAAGATTTGGCTAGCTGAAAGGCTTGAAAATGTAGCCCATCACCAAGCTTCAAACTAAACGGCTAACAAAGCATTTAAGAGTGATTCCCAACGCATGGCATTTTTCATTCCATCGTTGGGTTTCGTGTTTATGGCACAATGATGTAGTACCGTGGTAGCGTTGCTCACACCTTAATGCGGCGTTAGGTTAAAGAGAAACTTGATGGAAATAGTTAACATTTTATTAGGTGCAGGTATCGCTAGCATCGTACCAGTATTAACTCTGGTTCTAAGTAACTCAAGATGGAAAAAAGAGAAACGGATAGACCACTTGCGTCGAAAGTATGAGAAATTGGAGAAAGTTTATATAGCTGTTAATGAAGCTCTACCTAAAGCAGTTGTAGATAACAGCTATCCGAGTCATATAACTAGCCTGATCACGACACATGGTTCTGAAGAAGTTAAGAAAGTATTTTGGGATTTTATGTCGATCAAAGGTAAAACGGATGAACAGAGGAAAACTTTCATATTTTCAATGAGTTCTGCTACAAACAAACACCTTTTAGAAATAGATAAGAAAATTGAAGATATTTTAACCTAACAAAGCGTTTAAGACAGATTCGCAACGCTTGGCATTTTCGGTTTGCTTTGAATTTAGTGTTTACGGAACAATTCTTTAGGTAGGGTGGTGGCGTTGCTCACTACTTAACGCGGCGTTATAGCTCTGGTCAGCTTCTCACTCCCAAATTAAATTGCTACGTTATTCACGTATAGTTTGCTTTCCATACGTTACTTGCGTACACTTTGCTTATGAAAAGTGTATTTGTTGAATCAACCATATTTGAAAAGTACCGAAATGAATACCTCAGTGACGAGGAGTTTCGACTGTTCCAAGCTGAACTTATGTCGAACCCGAAGCAAGGTGACGTAATTCAAGGTACAGGTGGTTTGCGGAAGATTCGAGTTGCAAGCAAAGGTAAGGGCAAGCGTGGTGGTTCACGTGTTATCTATTACTTCCTCGATGAAAAGCGTCGTTTCTATTTGCTGACCATTTACGGCAAAAATGAAATGTCAGACTTAACCGCAGATCAAAAGAAACAGTTAAAGACTTTTATGGAGGCGTGGCGCAATGAGCAATCGTGACCTATTTGCAGAACTAAGTTCAGCACTTGTTGAAGCTAAGGAGCATTCAGAGGGTAAAGTAACTCTGAAAACGCACCAAATTAATGACATCAGCGAGTTAAACATCTCGCCTGATGAAATTGTTAGTATTCGTGAGCAATTTAATATGTCTCGTGGTGTATTTGCACGTTTGCTACATACATCATCACGTACATTAGAAAACTGGGAGCAGGGGCGTAGCGCACCAAATGGGCAAGCTGTTACTCTTCTAAAATTGGTACAGCGTCACCCAGAAACTCTGTCGCACATCGCAGAGCTATAACAAACAATTTAAGAGTGATTCCCCACGCTTGGCATTTTTGGTTTGGGTTCAGTCCAGTGTTTATGGCGTCCAAATTAAGTGTTGTGGTCGCGTGGCTCACACCTTAATTGGGCGTTAACTTACTGCATATAAATCAGCGTTTTAAAGCTGGTTTGAAATCTGATTTTTACATCAATCAACGTGCTTGTGTAAGTTGCTTGCGAAAGCGTCAAAAGTTGTCAAAGTTCTTCAGGGTTCAGGGTTCAGGGTTCAGGGTTCAGGGTTCAGGGTTCAGGGTTCAGGGTTTTTAGTTGGTGCTATTGGCAATGGTGAGCGGCGAAAATAGCAATTCCAATCCAAGCATCGGTGGGTGAATTTCCGTGAGACTCTCAGGACGGCATTAATGGCCTAAACTCAAGCCAGTTCAAAGTTCGGCGTGGTTCCAAGGAAAGTTTCACTTTTCAGTTGTAGAATTACTTAGTAAACAGGCTAAAGTATTGAAAGTAATAAGTTAACAAGGCGTTCAAGAGGGACAGTCAACGCGTGGCGAATTTGGTTCAAATGTTGGCATTTGTGTTTACGGTGGTAAATTGAAGTTTGGTGGTAGCGCGTTGCTGCCCCTTAACGCGGCGTTAGTACTGGATTGGCATCAACGGTAAATTTTCGGGGGTTATCGGTTTCTTTTCCTTGCTTTACACCTGAAGTAATGTGCCTTTCACGTTCTTTCCGGTGGCACTATATGAGTTGTGTTCGCGTTGATTTCACCGTTTACGGTTTCTAACTTTCGGGCTATTTCTCTGGTGTGGCTTCTTTGGAGTTGAGAGATTTTCGTCAAAAAACGAATTTCTTTGGTGAGGTTGTTTAGTTCTGAAGCCCGTCTTCTTTGCTAATTGGAAAATGGTGAAATAGGGCAATTAAGCAAGTTTTTCTTCTCGCCAACTTGCGTTTTGAGAGTGAGTTCTAGTTTGGCAGTTGTCCCTTTAGCTTCCGCGTTTTAAGCTTCAGTGTTCGTGCTATATTTCAATATCTTGGCGTGTGCCAAAGGCTTTAAGGGCAGCGTACTAACAAAGCGTTTAAGAGGGATTTGGCACGCGTGGCATTTTTGGTTTGCAGTGGGTTCAGTGTTAAAGGCACTGTGCGGTAGCTTTGGTGTTGCGTGCCGGCACCCCTTAACGCGGCGTTATATTCTCGAGAGGAATTTCATGATTAGGGAAATCACAAAGTCAGATTTTTAGTCGTTTTGGCCAACCTTTGCTGAGGTTATTCAGGCTCAAGAAACCTATGCGTTCGACCCTGATATGACGCAAGAACAGGCGTTTTCTTTATGGTGTCAGACGCCACTAAAAGCCTATGTATTCGTTGAAAATAATGAAGTTCTTGGTACTTATTACATTAAGCCGAATGCAATGGGGCCAAGCAGTCATATCTGTAATTGTGGTTATATGGTATCAAGTGAAGCGAGAGGTAAAGGTATTGCTCGCCGCTTGTGTGAACACTCGCAACAGAAAGCAATTGAGCTTGGCTTTGAAGCAATGCAATTTAACAGTGTTGTGTCCACGAATGTAGTGGCAGTTAAACTGTGGGAAAAGCTTGGATTCAGTATTGTAGGGACGATCCCCAAGGCATATAAACATACTCAATTGGGGCTCGTTGATAGCTACGTCATGTACAAATGGCTACGAATATAACAAAGCGTTTAAGGCAGATTCGCAACGCTTAGCATTTTCGGTTTGCTTTGAATTTAGTGGCTACGGCACAATGGTTTAGGTTAAGTGTTTATGTTGCTCACTACTTAACGCGGCGTTAGTTGCCAACGAGGTAAACGCAGCCAAAACAGAATGTTCAGGGTTAATGCCCGTGTGTTTTTGGTTAGGTTGACGTATTTCAATTTTAGTTCTTTGGGTTTGAAAAACTCGTAGTTCATTTTGTCGCGTTTTGGATTTACTGTTTTAAAAACCGGATTACTGGTTGAGAGTCAGCTCTGTAACATTGTTTGTCCAAAGGAGCTTTTTGGTGTTGTTAGACCGTTTTCTACGGCGTTGTAAATTCCAAGTGGTTTCAGTGACAGGCACTTTGAAACTACGCCTGATTTGAGTTTCTTAAAACACGTAAAGCTAGTGTTGGCAAAGCGGCAATCCACTTCATATCAAAGCTTTAAGTTTGGCAACTAACAAAGCATTCAAGAGGGATTCACAACGCTTGGCAGTTTTGGTTTGAATCAACTTTAGCGTTTACGGCACAATAGCTTAGGTTGGGTGGTGGCGTTGTTCACCCCTTAATGCGGCGTTATGCCGTTAGAGATATTGTGATAGAGGTAAGTGAATTGAGTTCGACAAAAGATTACTTATTCGAGATGCAAGAGCTACACGCTGATGAGTGGATCAGAGAAAGATTGAGCGATGACTCGCTTGATGAAGACTCAGAGGAATATCAGGAGTTAGCAGAAGAGTATTCGAATTACCAAGAACATTTACGTGAAGAAGCTGAATGGCAGGCGGAGTTGCGATGGTTGAAAGATAATGGGTCATCAAACATTCACAACATATTTGTTCGCGAACTTGATGCTTTGAGAATCATGTTTGATAGTAACGTCAATAACCCTCAAAAAATGGCTTTTATACTCCATACAAACATTGCTGTAAAAATGTCATATGCATATGCGGTTACACTGCTTGAGTCATACTTAGGTGACACCTTACGAGCTCTCATTTCTCAAGATGAACAGTTTTTAAAAAATGCCTTACGCAAATTCAAAGTGCTTAAAAGCGTTAAACTAACTGATGTAGTTGAAACAGATTTAGACGTTAAATCCCTAGTTTTAAGATATGTCAGTGACGTCCTATACCACAATATCCCAAATGTCGTAGAAATGTATGAGCAAGTCTTAGGTGTTAAACTTGAAATTGATATATCTAAAGTAGTTAAAATTACAAAGTTAAGACACGATATTGTTCATCGAAATGGCAGAAATGTTGATGGCAGTACGATTAGTGTAGGTGCCCAAGATTTTACCCAAGCAATTAGCGATATCAAAGAGTTTACAGGAGCACTGCAACGAGCCATCAATGACAATCAAACGGCATAACAAACTGTTTAAGAGTGATTCGCAACGCGTGGCATTTTTACTATGCGTTGGTTTAAGTGATTAAGGTGGTATGCGGTGGCGTCGGTATTGCGTTGCTCACACCTTAACAGGGCGCTGGCGGATCCCCTCATAATTCACCTAAGCCACAAGTGTGTGTGAGACGTTGATATTCCAACATAGCCCAATGATATTGGGATCCTTTTATTTGGTATCTCCGATGACAACGTACCTCTTTACCCAGTCTAGGGATGGATAGTACTCGGCGATGTTTGATGGTGTTGGCTTGGAAGTCATAATGCCATTGAGCTTGCATGGCGATTAAGCCATTCCACCACATGATGATTTCTGCCATTAGCGCCATGAGCAGCAGGATATCGATACGATTCGTACAGCGAGTTCGATTGTGGCGCAGTGCCAATCCGTAAGCGGGGCTTTTTAGATCTCGAAACGACTCTTCAATCTGCATTCTTTTGGCGTATAAGCGAGTGATTTTAACGCCATTCAATACCTGATTGGGGATGTTTGTTACTAGAAGCCAAGGCTCTTTTGCACCTTTGTGGAATACTTTTCCTGCTGAATGCTTTTGGCAGGTTCGGCTGTGTCGATGGGGTTTTCTGCCTTTAGGTTGACTCTTGTATAAGTAGGCAAAGCATGTGAGCGGCGAACGCCGTGCTAATTGGCTTTCCCCTAAAAACTGCGGCGTGTCAGTTGCCTGAGGATAGAAGGTCTTGTTCCATTGCCAAGGTGCATCACCACATTTGATCGAGACTTCGCCACGTACGCGTCCCAACCAGAACCAACCTTTATTGGCGACTTGCCGAAACCATGTATTTCTAAATCCAGCATCCGAGACAATGATAGGAGTGCAGCCTTCGGGCAGGAGCGTTTGAAGCTTATCGAGAAAGTATTGATGGCTCTTTGGAGAGTTGTAGTTTTTGTATTCAAACGCCTGCTCATAAAGCGTGACGGCTCGACCTTTAACGGCGACTGAAGCGCGCAATGTCATATAACGTAGCTGCTCACGAACATCTGACCAATCAACGAGCACCACAGGAAAAGGGTTGGCACGGGTAATAAAGGACGCATGCCACCTATAAATGGCGTCTTTTTCACGGTGTAGGTTGCGATTACCGAGCAATCGGTCGATACGTTTAATCGCATGCTTTACGGTGGTATCGGTGTCGAGTGCGCGCCCAATTTTGGTCAATGTGAGATCAGAGCCGTCGAGTACAGTTTTGGTTGCAAGCATCAGAGATCTCAGTCGTTTTTTGTGAATGTCAGGGCATTGATTCTCGAGAGTTTGCTGTAGAATTTGAATGTCGCGCATCGTTAGGGTTCCCTATTAAATCCATTTAATCAGGTGTGTTTTTGGCGAAATTCATTAGATCAGAATGAGCGATGCGCGTCTACTCATTGTTTTATATAGAAATTATGAGGGGATTCGTAAGAACAGGGCGTTATGTATTTGGAGTAAAAATGGAAGAATATAGTTCTCTTTATGAACAGTCGAAATTGAGGTCAAAAGAACTATTTGGTTCTGAGTTTCAGCCAAATGTCATGGCAATCGACAAAGAACAACCTGATTATGATTCTGAGTTAATCGTAAATTCAATAATTAGAGATTTTCAGGATTTTATACCAAGCACCAGAGCATTGGTTGGGAGTTGCTTTAAAGCAGTCAGAGAAGCATCATATGTCTTAAATGACCTCAGCATTCCACACTACTTGACCATTGGGAATGTTAAATATTGTGGTAAGAATTACTATTCAACTTCTGTAAGCAGTTTATTTCAAGAGATCAAACAAGGGTACATCCCACAATCTCCAGCAAATGCTCACGCATGGCTAACGCTAAATTCAGGTCAAGTAGTTGATTTAACGATTCTATCCTCACTGAATGCACGAGAAAACAACGATACAGAGTTAGACTGGGAGAAGGCTATCTATGTTTCTAGTTCCAATTCGAAGTCAGATTTAAAATATGCGCCAATGCTTGTTGGGTTTGGTTATCATCTGAAAGTAGCTAGTGCACCATTTGATCTTAACTTTGATAATTATTTTCAGTGGCTAAATGACTTTCCACACTTTGCACAACATACATAACAAGCAATTTAAGAGGGATTCCCAACGCTTGGCATTTTTGCTTCTATTTCAATTTCAGTGTTTATGGCACAATGCTTTAAGTTTGGTGGTAGCGTTGCTCACCCCTTAATTGGGCGTTAAGCAACAAAGGGTAAATATGAATATTCCAGGTGAAAATTTAATAATTAAGATGTGGGATTCTCTTGTTGACAAGGGTATTGGTAGTATTCTTCAACCGTGGCAAGAGCGACGAGTCGGTGAAAGCCGATTAGATCTTAAGCGACAAGAAATTCTAAAAATTGCTGAAGCAGAAAGGCTAGCGGAAGATATTAGAAACGGTAATATTCAATTTGAGAGTCCTCAGTTAGAAAATTTTCTTGAGAATAGGCAGGGAAGAATTGAGCCGACTCTTGGGGTTGAATATGCCGTGAGAAACTCTTTTGGAAAAAGTGTCAGTGAAAATATTCGTAAAGAAGCAAATGTTGCGAAATCAATACTGATCGCAGAGGATTTATTGGCTGATGACGCCACCCCCGTAAATGAATCTAAGATTGAAGATGACTGGTTGTTCAATTGGCAAGAATATGCTGGTCGTGTGTCCTCCGAGGACTTGCAGCAGCTTTGGGGCAAAATTCTAGCTGGCGAGATTAAAAGTCCAGGGTCATATTCATACAGAACATTAGATTTCTTAAAAACTCTGTCAAAGGCTGACGCTGAGGTTATTGCAATAGCTGCACAATTTGTTGTCGAAGGTGTTATTTTTCGAGAGCATGATGAAATTCTTGAAAAGGCAGGAATTAACTTTGGTATCTTGATGTATTTACAAGAGCTGGGGATATTATCAGGAGTAGAGGCTGTCGGGCTACAAACCAAATGGAAAAGTTCACAACAGACCCGTTTTATTAAAGGTTTAATTTCATATAATCATTGTCTAATTTTGGAGCACGAGAACGCTCAAAAAGTCGCTAGTAAGCCAGTTTACTTAGTTACCACAATAGGTAAAGAAGTGCTAAGTCTGGCTCAATTTGGCGCCAATAAAGACTATTTGAAAGCTGCTGGTACTCTATTTGCCAAACAAGGCTTTAAGGTAAAAGTTGCAGATTGGCTTCAACAAACGAAAGATTCTGGTAGATTTTATAATGCAGAGGAAATTGTTGCTTAACAAACGCTTCAAGACGGATTCGCAACGCTTGGCATTTTTACTATGCGGTTATTTTAGTGATTAAGGTGGCATGCGGAAGCGCTGTATTGCGTTGCTCACCACTTAAGCGGGCGTTATGTGTAATCGAGAGTTCAGGGAAAGAATGAAAGTACTTATATCAGGATCAAATGGGTATATTGGTAGCCACGTGACTAAGATGTTTGTCGAAAGTGGCTTTGAAGTTTCAACTTACAGCAGGTCTAGCGGTGTCTTACCTCTTGCTCGGAAGCTTACCAATGTGCAATCAGATTTCTCTGGTTACTTTGATATCGTTATAAATTGTGCTCGCCCACATTGGTCAGAATTTTCGCCGGAGGAAATAGCTGATATAGAGTCCAAGCTGCTAACGCAGCTGGATAGCCTAGCGGCTGTCGGTGCGACAAAAATCCACACATCGGGCGTTTGGCTATTTGGCAAGGCTTCTCACAATGACCTGAAAGAATTTAGGCTTAAGCCTCTAGAGGCGGTGAAACCGGACACAGTTACAATAGGTTGTGCTATCAAAGAGAAGTGGCATGTCGTTTACTGTCCTAGTTTGGTTTATGGTGGTGAAAACTGTCAGCTAAAGCGGATTGTAGATTCCTTATCTGACCAAACTCTCCAAGTAGCGATACCATCTCAAGGTTACAACCAATATATTCATGTTAATGACATCGCTCGATTTTATTTGGCACTGGTTCAAGGTAAACGTTCGGCTACACAACACTTTATTGCTGAGACTAAGGGGTATAGCCCCGAAGCATTCTCTCAATTGCTACTCGACTTTCAAGTCATAAAGCAGGTTCACGAGTGCAGTTGGAGTGACTTTGAGAAATGCCATGGCTCTTCGGCAGTTGAAATTGAAAAGCTAAATCTTAACCTTCCAATAAGTCCCTTGTTTGAATCGACTGAGTCATTAAGGAAGTACATAGAAAATTACACATAACAAGCAATTTAAGAGTGATTCAGCACGCTTGGCATTTTTGGTTTGGGTTAAGTTTAGTGTTTACGGTGTTCAAGCTAAGTGTCGTAGTAGCGTGCTTCACACCTTAATTGGGCGTTAGTTTGCAAGGGGAAAAACGCAGCTATATCGCAAGATCTAGTGGTAAAAGCTCAAAGTCTAAATTGTTGTATCGGCGTTCAATTTCAGTGTTAATTAGTGTGGTATAAATCCAAATTTGGCATCGTTTCAACGGTTGATTCGTTCTTTGGTGCGGCGACTTGTGGATTCACTGAGTCGAACTTTTTTGCTGAAACTCTGCTCGTTGAGTTTGTTGGTACAAAAGCCGATTTACTCGCTGAAATGGCGTTTTCTCTGGTGTGGAAAGTTCACGTGGTTTCAGTGACTTTGTTGAAAGTCCGCATTGTGAGATTGGTTTTCCAAAAGCGCTTTTTGGTGTTGTAAGTTCGTTTTCTGCGGCGTTGTTTGTTCCACGTGGTTTCATTGAGTAGCCGCTTTTAGACTACGCCTGACTTTATTGCATCAAAACACATAAAGTTTATTGTTTGCAAAGTTTAAAACAACGTAAAATCAAAGCTTTGGGTTTGCAAACTAACAAACTGTTCAAGAGGGATTCGCAACGCGTAGCATTTTCACTATGCGTTGGTTTTGGTGATTAAGGTGGTTTGCTGCGGTTTCGGTATTGCGTTGCTCACCCCTTAACAGGGCGTTATGAGTAATTTAGGGATAGTGACAGACCGATGAAACGAAAAAGGCGAGTTGAGTGGTTAAAGAATCGAAAGAAAGGCTTTTCCAGGCACTTTTTAGTATATGGTTTAGGATTTTGTATTCCATTCATTTTTGGTAGTGCATTTATTCGAAACGATTTTTATCTAGATTTATCTCCAATCGTATCGTATCGAGTTTATTTAATGACGTTATTTGGAGCTGTGTTTTATGCTGGTTGCGACTGGTGTATCAAAAGTAGAGAGTACAAAAAATACAAAGAAAAACTATCGCGTAAAAATTTCTCATAACAAATTGTTCAAGAGGGATTCGCAACGCGTGGCATTTTTACAATGCGTTTATTTTAGTGATTAAGGTGGCATGCGGCGGCATCGGTATTGCGTTGGCTCACCCCTTAACAAGGCGTTAGGTTTCTAAGAGGAAAATCATGTTTACAGTGGAAGTAGAAAAGGGACTAGAACTCGCTCTTGTTGAGCCTAAATTCGCGTCAAAATATCTCGAAATTGTCTCAAATCAGCGAGACTATTTGAGTGAATGGTTAGCTTGGCCTCCTCATGCGGAAAATGAAGACTTTTTCTTGAACTTTATCAAAAAATCATTACATGACTATGCAGACGGTAAATCATTAGTTTGTGCGATGATCTATCAAGATGAAGTGGCAGGAAATATCAGTTTCAATACGATCAACCATGACTTACAAAAAGTCGAAATTGGTTATTGGTTACGTCGTGACTTACAAGGCAAAGGTATCGTAAGCAAATCACTGACAAAGCTTATCGATTATGCTTTCACTGAATTGAATATGCAGAAAGTTCAAATATCAGCAGCGGTAAATAATCAAGCAAGCCGTAGTGTTTGTGAACGACTAGGGTTCAAATTAGAGGGCGTTATTACTCGTGCTGAAAATTTAAATGGTCGTGTGGTTGATCATGCAGTGTATGGGTTAAGTCGTTAATTTTAAAGACAAAACCTAACAAAGCATTTAAGAGTGATTCCCAACGCTTGGCATTTTTCATTCTATCGTTGGGTTTTGTGTTTACGGTGGTATGTTTAAGTTTTGTGGTAGCGTTGCTCACACCTTAATGCGGCGTTATGTTTACTTGTATTTCAATGGCTTAAAATTTCTTCGATCTGTGTTCTTTGTCCCTCTGGCAGTTCGTTCGAGTTGTCTCAGCAAATCCGCATTGTCGGCCCAAATTCGTGAATTTCTCAACCCGTAAAACATGTCAATGTTCGCGGGTTGCTTCATTTGCAGGTCGTGGCGGCTGGTTACAAATTTCACTGGCTCAAAGTCGCTTTTAGGTTTTTTGCCAAGCAGCATTTCGGCTTGGCAGTTGCCTCGGCAATTTGCCATTGTTCTACGCTTTAGTTGGAAAGAGAGGGCGTTTGTTGTACGTTTATCGGGTTGCCTCATTGGGAAGGAAAGTGGATTTACTCGCTTGGTGTTTCGTGCCTCTGGCGGCCAAGTGACAACGAGCTTGTGATTTACTTCTTGAAACGCGCTCAACAAAGCAGTTCTTTGCCAATTAAATCAGACGCTTGTGGTAAAACATAACAAACAATTTAAGAGGGATTCCCAACGCTTGGCATTTTTGGTTCTACTTCCAATTTAGTGGTTACGGTACAATGCTTTAGGTTGGGTGGTTGCGTTGCTCACCCCTTAATTGGGCGTTATGTGAATAGGAGGTTCCAGTGAACAAGGTAGTCAAAGAACGCTTCGATAAATATCCGGAAAATGCTCGTATTAGGCTAGAGGAACTACGAAATCTAGTCTTTCAAATCGCATCTGATTTGGAGCTGGGTGAAGTCGATGAAACTCTAAAGTGGGGTGAACCTAGCTATAGTGTAAAAACAGGCAGCCCGTTAAGAATGGACTGGAAGCTGAAATCTCCTAACAATTATTACCTGTTCTTTAATTGCCAAACTAAGTTAGTCGATACATTTCGAGAATTGTATGGTGAAGAACTGGTGTTTCAGGGAAACAGAGCAATAGTTCTGTCCTTATCGAAAGCGTTACCAGAAACAACAATCAAGTCCTGTTTAGAGTTAGCTTTAACCTATCAACAGCGTAAAAATTTGCCTCTTTTGGGCGCGTGAAAAAATTCACATAACAAAGCGTTTAAGAGGGATTCTCAACGCTTGGCATTTTCAGTTTGATTTAGCTTTAGTGGCTACGGCACAATGGCTTAGGTTTGGTGGTGGCGTTGCTCACCCCTTAACGCGGCGTTATGTGAATTCAGCACACTACAGATTAGTTTTTGTTTTCAACCAGATTACAGAGGTAAATATGAACCTAAGCCAAATTAAAACTTTGCTCTCAAAAGGAGAGATCAAATCTAATGAAGTGAATCCAATTATAGATTCGTTAGCTGTATCTGATTTAGATAAGTTGTCTGATGGAGAACTTATCACATTGAAAGAGCTCCTAAATAGTATGCTTCTACTCATAAACGACCCTAATTCTGGTGCATACTTGAATAATCAAAAAAAAGCAGAACTGTTGTTTTCGTCTATTAAATAGTTTGAAAGATAAATTCACATAACAAACTGTTTAAGAGTGATTCGCAACGCGTGGCATTTTTGCTATGCGTTGGTTTTAGTGTTTAAGGTGGTATGCGGGAACTTCGGTATTGCGTTGCTCACACCTTAACAGGGCGTTAGTTTGCAAGAGGAAAAACGCAGCTATATCGCAAGATTTAGTGGTAAAAGCTCAAAGTCGAAATTGTCATATCGGTGTCCAATTTCAGTGTTAACTAACGTGGTGAAAACCCAAACTTGGCATCGTTTCAACGGTTGACTTGTTCTTTGGTGCGGCGACTTTTGGGTTAATTGAGTTGAACTTTTTTCTGAAACTCTGCTCGTTGAGTTTGTTGGTATAAAAGCCTATCTACTCGCTGAAGTGACGCTTTCTTTGGTGTGGCAAGTTCCACGTGGTTTCAGTGACTTTGTTGAAAGTCCGCATTGTGAGATTAGCTTTCCTAAAGCGCTTTTTGGTGTTGTGAGTTCGTTTTCTGCGGCGTTGTTTGTTCCAAGTGGTTTCATTGAGTAGCCGCTTTGAGACTACGCCTGACTTAGGTGCATCAAAACACATAAAGTTTATTGTTTGCAAAGTTTAAAATGACGTAAAATCAACGCTTTGGGTTTGCAAACTAACAAACTGTTTAAGAGTGATTCGCAACGCGTGGCATTTTCACTATGCGTTAGGTTTTGTGGTTAAGGTGGTATGCGGCGGCATCGGTATTGCGTTGCTCACACCTTAACAGGGCGCTGGCGGATCCCCTCATAATTCACCTAAGCCACAAGTGTGTGTGAGACGTTGATATTCCAACATAGCCCAATGATATTGGGATCCTTTTATTTGGTATCTCCGATGACAACGTACCTCTTTACCCAGTCTAGGGATGGATAGTACTCGGCGATGTTTGATGGTGTTGGCTTGGAAGTCATAATGCCATTGAGCTTGCATGGCGATTAAGCCATTCCACCACATGATGATTTCTGCCATTAGCGCCATGAGCAGCAGGATATCGATACGATTCGTACAGCGAGTTCGATTGTGGCGCAGTGCCAATCCGTAAGCGGGGCTTTTTAGATCTCGAAACGACTCTTCAATCTGCATTCTTTTGGCGTATAAGCGAGTGATTTTAACGCCATTCAATACCTGATTGGGGATGTTTGTTACTAGAAGCCAAGGCTCTTTTGCACCTTTGTGGAATACTTTTCCTGCTGAATGCTTTTGGCAGGTTCGGCTGTGTCGATGGGGTTTTCTGCCTTTAGGTTGACTCTTGTATAAGTAGGCAAAGCATGTGAGCGGCGAACGCCGTGCTAATTGGCTTTCCCCTAAAAACTGCGGCGTGTCAGTTGCCTGAGGATAGAAGGTCTTGTTCCATTGCCAAGGTGCATCACCACATTTGATCGAGACTTCGCCACGTACGCGTCCCAACCAGAACCAACCTTTATTGGCGACTTGCCGAAACCATGTATTTCTAAATCCAGCATCCGAGACAATGATAGGAGTGCAGCCTTCGGGCAGGAGCGTTTGAAGCTTATCGAGAAAGTATTGATGGCTCTTTGGAGAGTTGTAGTTTTTGTATTCAAACGCCTGCTCATAAAGCGTGACGGCTCGACCTTTAACGGCGACTGAAGCGCGCAATGTCATATAACGTAGCTGCTCACGAACATCTGACCAATCAACGAGCACCACAGGAAAAGGGTTGGCACGGGTAATAAAGGACGCATGCCACCTATAAATGGCGTCTTTTTCACGGTGTAGGTTGCGATTACCGAGCAATCGGTCGATACGTTTAATCGCATGCTTTACGGTGGTATCGGTGTCGAGTGCGCGCCCAATTTTGGTCAATGTGAGATCAGAGCCGTCGAGTACAGTTTTGGTTGCAAGCATCAGAGATCTCAGTCGTTTTTTGTGAATGTCAGGGCATTGATTCTCGAGAGTTTGCTGTAGAATTTGAATGTCGCGCATCGTTAGGGTTCCCTATTAAATCCATTTAATCAGGTGTGTTTTTGGCGAAATTCATTAGATCAGAATGAGCGATGCGCGTCTACTCATTGTTTTATATAGAAATTATGAGGGGATTCGTAAGAATGCGGCGTTAGTTTGCAAGAGGAAAAACGCAGCTATATCGCAAGATCTAGTGGTAAAAGCTCAAAGTCGAAATTTTCGTATCGGCGTTCAATTTCAGTGTTAACTAGCGTGGTGAAAATCCAAAATTGGCATCGTTTCAACGGTTGATTTGTTCTTTGGTGCGGCGACTTTTGGGTTAACTGAGTTGAACTTTTTTGCTGAAACTCTGCTCGTTGAGTTTGTTGGTACAAAAGCCGATTTACTCGCTGAAATGACGTTTTCTCTGGTGTGGTGGGTTCCACGTGGTTTCAGTGACTTTGTTGAAAGTCCGCATTGTGAGATTGGTTTTCCAAAAGCGCTTTTTGGTGTTGTGAGTTCGTTTTCTGCGGCGTTGTTTGTTCCACGTGGTTTCATTGAGTAGCCGCTTTGAGACCACGCCTGACGTAAGTGCATCAAAGCACATAAAGTTTATTGTTTGCAAAGTTTAAAATAACGTAAAATCAACGCTTTGGGTCTGCAAACTAACAAACTGCTCAAGAGGGATTCGCAACGCGTGGCATTTTCACTATGCGTTGAATTTAGTGATTAAGGCGGTATGCGGCGGCTACAGTATTGCGTTGCTCACCCCTTAGCAGGGCGTTATGCGACAAGCGTACAAGGAAGTATGATGATTACATTTGAGAAACTGACTAAAGCTCATGAAACATCGATTCTAGATATTCAACTATCTGAAAATCATGTGAAATTTGCTTCCACTCCGCAAGCATTTTTGTCTGACTCAACTCCACATATTGATAAGGTGGTTGTTAGATACAAAGGTGACGTAATCGGCTTTTTTAAACTTGACCTAAATTATTCAGAATACTTCGACTTTTGTTCAAGTAATGCTCTTGGCTTTAGAACTCTTGCTTTAGATACTCGCATGCAAGGGAAAGGTTTGGGGACTGAGTGTATGAAACGATTAGCAACATATGTAGCATCAAACTACGCTATGCGTGATTACATCTATTTGACGGTAAATTGTAAAAATACTGGTGCTAAGGTTTGTTACGAAAAGGCAGGGTTTGAAGATACAGGCAAACTCTATCTCAATGGTCCAGCAGGTCCACAACACATAATGCGTAGAAAAGTCGCATAACAAAGCGTTTAAGGCAGATTCCCAACGCATGGCATTTTTCATTCTAACGTTGGGTTTTGTGTTTAAGGTGGTATGGTTAAGTTCGGTGGCGGCGTTGCTCACTACTTAACGCGGCGTTATGTTTACTTGTATTTCAGTGGCTTAAAGCTTCTTCGATCTATGTTCTTTGCCCCTTTGGCAGTTCGTCCGAGTTGCCTCAGCAAATCCGCATTGTCGGCCCAAATTGGTGAATTTCTCAACCCGTAAAATATACAATGCTCGCGGGTTGCTTCATTATCAGGTCGTGGCGGTTGGCTTCAAGTTCCACTGGCTCTAAGTCGCTTCGAGCGCATTTGCCCAGTAGCATGTCGGCTTGGTAGTTGCCTCGGCAATTTGCCATTGTTCTGCGCTTTGGTTGGAAAGAAAGGGCGTTTGTTGAACGTTTATCGGGTTGCCTCATTGGGCAGGGAACTGGATTTACTCGCTTGGTGTTTCGTGCCTCTGGCGGCCAAGGGGTTTGAGCGTGTGATTTACTTCTTGAAATGGGCTCAACAAAGCAGTTCTTTGCCAATTAAATCAGCCGTTTGTGGTAAAACATAACAAACAATTTAAGAGGGATTCCCAACGCTTGGCATTTTTGCTTCTACTTCAAATTTAGTGGTTACGGTACAATGCTTTAGGTTGGGTGGTAGCGTTGCTCACCCCTTAATTGGGCGTTAGCCGTCATGGAGCTTGCTATACTCAAAGTGATAGAATAGTATCACTTTAGTATTCCTTTGGAGCAGCTCTCATGAAAGTAGAACTAGTTACATCACTCAAACGTCAAGCAACTAAGATCCTCGCCGATCTCCACGACACCAAAGAACCAGTGTTAATTACTGAGCATGGTAAGCCATCCGCGTATTTAGTTGATGTTGATGACTACGAGTTTATGCAAAATCGTTTAGCTATTCTTGAGGGTATTGCACGAGGTGAGCGTGCACTAGCTGATGGTAAAGTGGCAAGTCATGATGAAGCCAAGGACAAAATGTCAAAATGGCTGAAGTAATCTGGACTGAGCCAGCGTTATCTGACCTCAACGATATCGCTGAATACATAGCACTGGAAAATATCGTAGCTGCAAAGCAGTTAGTGCAAACGATCTTCTCCAAAGTCGAACGCCTACAAACTTTCCCAGAGTCAGGTCGTATTCCACCTGAACTAGAACATTTAAGTTATCGTGAAGTTGTCGTTAATCCATGTCGTGTTTTCTATAAACAAGACGGTGACAAAGTGTTTATTCTGTTTGTTATGCGTGCGGAGAGAGATTTGCGTAAGTTCTTGTTGAGTAAGCAATAACCTTTGGGAATGAGCGGCTAACAAACTGTTCAAGAGGGATTCACAACGCGTGGCATTTTTACTATGCGTTGAATTTAGTGGTTAAGGTGGTATGCGGCGGCTTTGGTATTGCGTTGCTCACCCCTTAACAAGGCGTTAGTACTGGATTGGCATCAACGGTAAAATTTTCGGTGTTTATTGGTTTTTTCCTAGCTTTACACCTGGTCAAATGTGCCTTTCACGTTCTTTCCGGTGGCACTATATGAGTTGTGTTCGCGTTGATTTCACCGTTTACGGTTTCTAACTTTCGGGCTATTTCTTTGGTGTGGTTTCTTTGATGTTGGGAAATTTTCATCAAAAACTGAGTTTTTCTGGCGCTGTCGTTTAGTTCTGAAGCTCGTATCCTTTGTTAATTTGAAAACGGCGAAAATAGGGAAGTTAAGCAAGTTTTTCTTCTCGCCAACTTGCGTTTTGAGATTGAGTTCTAGTTTGGCTGTTGTCCCTTTAGCTTCTGCGTTTTAAGCCAAAAGTTTCGTGCTATATTTCAATATCTTGGCGTATGCCAAAGGTTAACGGACAGCGTACTAACAAACTGTTCAAGAGGGATTCACAACGCGTGGCATTTTTACTGTGCGTTGGTTTTAGTGATTAAGGTGTTATGCGGCGGCATCGGTATTGCGTTGCTCACCCCTTAACAGGGCGCTGGCGGATCCCCTCATAATTCACCTAAGCCACAAGTGTGTGTGAGACGTTGATATTCCAACATAGCCCAATGATATTGGGATCCTTTTATTTGGTATCTCCGATGACAACGTACCTCTTTACCCAGTCTAGGGATGGATAGTACTCGGCGATGTTTGATGGTGTTGGCTTGGAAGTCATAATGCCATTGAGCTTGCATGGCGATTAAGCCATTCCACCACATGATGATTTCTGCCATTAGCGCCATGAGCAGCAGGATATCGATACGATTCGTACAGCGAGTTCGATTGTGGCGCAGTGCCAATCCGTAAGCGGGGCTTTTTAGATCTCGAAACGACTCTTCAATCTGCATTCTTTTGGCGTATAAGCGAGTGATTTTAACGCCATTCAATACCTGATTGGGGATGTTTGTTACTAGAAGCCAAGGCTCTTTTGCACCTTTGTGGAATACTTTTCCTGCTGAATGCTTTTGGCAGGTTCGGCTGTGTCGATGGGGTTTTCTGCCTTTAGGTTGACTCTTGTATAAGTAGGCAAAGCATGTGAGCGGCGAACGCCGTGCTAATTGGCTTTCCCCTAAAAACTGCGGCGTGTCAGTTGCCTGAGGATAGAAGGTCTTGTTCCATTGCCAAGGTGCATCACCACATTTGATCGAGACTTCGCCACGTACGCGTCCCAACCAGAACCAACCTTTATTGGCGACTTGCCGAAACCATGTATTTCTAAATCCAGCATCCGAGACAATGATAGGAGTGCAGCCTTCGGGCAGGAGCGTTTGAAGCTTATCGAGAAAGTATTGATGGCTCTTTGGAGAGTTGTAGTTTTTGTATTCAAACGCCTGCTCATAAAGCGTGACGGCTCGACCTTTAACGGCGACTGAAGCGCGCAATGTCATATAACGTAGCTGCTCACGAACATCTGACCAATCAACGAGCACCACAGGAAAAGGGTTGGCACGGGTAATAAAGGACGCATGCCACCTATAAATGGCGTCTTTTTCACGGTGTAGGTTGCGATTACCGAGCAATCGGTCGATACGTTTAATCGCATGCTTTACGGTGGTATCGGTGTCGAGTGCGCGCCCAATTTTGGTCAATGTGAGATCAGAGCCGTCGAGTACAGTTTTGGTTGCAAGCATCAGAGATCTCAGTCGTTTTTTGTGAATGTCAGGGCATTGATTCTCGAGAGTTTGCTGTAGAATTTGAATGTCGCGCATCGTTAGGGTTCCCTATTAAATCCATTTAATCAGGTGTGTTTTTGGCGAAATTCATTAGATCAGAATGAGCGATGCGCGTCTACTCATTGTTTTATATAGAAATTATGAGGGGATTCGTAAGAACAGGGCGTTATGTGCCAGAAGGAGTACAAATGAAATTTGAGTTTTTCTCTGATACGGAGAACTTTGCATTCAGGATTGACGAGCCAACACAGTGCTCAGTTTGTTTTAAAGTAGGCATATGGTTTGACGCTGGAATGTACCCAGGGCAAACTGACATCGAGTGTATTTGTGATTCTTGTTTGTCTTCTGGCGCTTTGATAGAACTAGAAATTGAACCTAACGATTGCGCTGAGACTGATACAGAAGATTCAAAGACGATCACCTATAAAACTCCCTCCTTACCATGTTGGCAAGATCATGAGTGGCCATTTATTGGTGGCCAGTATCCAGTTTTTGAGCGAATAGCTTCAAAAGAGGACTTCACAGATAAACAAGAATTTATCGAAGTTTATATTCCGGAAGATACCGATGTAGACTTTGATTGGTTATGGGCAACGTTACCGAATAAAAGGCTTAAGAATTACACAGAGGCTGGTAATGTATCAGTATATTTGTTTAGTCTTGGTAAACGGAAATATTGGTTTTTCGATTGCAACTAGCACATAACAAAGCGTTTAAGACGGATTCCCAACGCTTGGCATTTTCGGTTTGATTCAGCTTTAGTGTTTACGGCACAATGGTTTAGGTGTGGTGGTCTGCGTTGCTCACCACTTAACGCGGCGTTATGTGCTACAACGTGGAGAGGTACATCAAGTGAAGGTATTTGAACGACCAATAGTCTATTTTATCCAAGGCGAGCTTACTAAAAGGATAAAAATAGGTTCAACTCAGTGGTTGATCGACGAACGTATGAGACATTTGCAGACTGGCTCTCCGGATGAGTTAGTGTTCATCGGAGCGTATTTTGGTACAGATTTTACCGAAACTGAATTGCATACACTGTTTGCCAGTACAAGAGTGCATGGAGAGTGGTTCGAACCTTCGCATGAAATTGAGCATTTTGTTTCTGAACATTGTGTTACCGATCTAGGCTCGCATTTTTATACTTTTCAGCAGATCCAAGATGGTACTTTATCTCTAGAGCAAGCTATACGTTTAGGGCCAAAGCAGTTGGCAAAAAGGTATGAGAAACATTTGGCTAATATTGCGGCGAGTATTAGTTTTTAAAATACAAAGTACGCACATAACAAGCAATTTAAGAGGGATTCACAACGCTTGGCACTTTTGCTTCTACTTCAGTTTTAGTGTTTATGGCACAATGCTTTAGGTTTGGGTGGAGGCGTTGTTCACCCCTTAATTGGGCGTTATGAAAAAGGAATTTTCAATGACATTTTCTGAGTTATTTAGCTGTAGGGAATCTGTAGAATCTAGAGTTAATCAATATTGGACTTTTTGGTCTGTGGCGGTTTTCGCAGTTTGTGGTTGGCTTTTTTCTGGAGAACAGCCCAAGTTTTCACCAGAGGAGGCTTGGTTAATTGTTCTCGGCCTTGCTGTATTTTTTGCCGCCAACCTGTCGGTAATATACAGCGCAACAAAAGTGTCCATATTGTTACATGATGAAATGTGCCGACAGGCTACTAGTGAAGACTTGTCCGACAGTTTCAAATCTCGCTTTCGTGATGGAAAGGTTAAGTTCAGATTAGAGTTCACTGTGGTAATGCATGTAATAGTGGATGTGGCCTTGTTCGCAATAATCTTGATTCAGGGAGTTAAATAGAATCTTTCATAACAAATTGTTCAAGAGTGATTCGGCACGCGTGGCACTTTTACTATGCGTTGGCATCAGTGGTTAAGGTGGTATGCAGAAGCATCGGTATTGCGTGCCTCACACCTTAACAAGGCGTTATACAGCAAACGTCACGCTGTTCATCTTGATGCATTTGGTTGCTTGTTGTAACATCTTGTTTTTATTAAATTAGTTGGTTATATAAATGACAAAGTTTACAGAATATAAAGTGGTTCATATTGTAGAGGGTGGCTGTGGCACAATCCTGCTAGGCGCAAGCGGTTTGCCTGTGCAAAAAATGGAAGCAGAGCTGAACAAATATGCACAAGATGGTTGGCAAGTTGTATTTCAAGTCGTTGAACAAAAACGCTTTATGCTGTTTTGGAATCGCGAGGCTGTGATTATTACCCTTGGCCGCTAAGTTTGCTTAAGTATATCTCTTTGAAATTGATCCATCGCTATCAAGCTAGCGGTGGTTCAAAGCAATTGTTGAATATTGAATGTAATTTTGAGCCTACTTGCTCTGAGTACACCAAGCAATGTATTGCAAAGTATGGGGTTGTAAAAGGTTGGAAACTTGGTTTGGCAAGAATTAAGCGGTGTAACCAACCTGACCTCATTGAAAAAATATATGATGAGGTGCCGTAATGCGCTTATTTGAACCGATTGAACAGTTAGAACAAAACGAAGAACTGCTGAGAAAGCAGGTAAATTCATTACCTGAAAGCCAAAAAAAAGAATTCTATGAACGTCAGTCTAAAAAGCTCAAGGACCCGGACACCTATGCAACGTTGAACTGGTTCTTCCTTGGTGGTTTTCACCACTGTTACCTAGGTAAATATGCGTTATTTGCATTGGAACTGACAATGTTAATAGTAAGTATCATTGGCCTTGTTCTAGGTCACCCTAGCGCATTTCTTATCCTCGCATTACTAGTAATCTATGAATTGCCACAACTGTTTTTTTCGCAGAAGATTGTAAGACAGTACAACTATAAGCTGTCTTGTGAAATCTTCAATGACGTACGAAGATACTAGGTGGAAATTGCTGTATAACAAAGCGTTTAAGAGGGATTTGGCACGCGTGGCATTTTTAGTATGCGTTGGGTTCAGTGTTTACGGCGCTTTGCGGTAGCTTTTGTATTGCGTGCCGGCACCCCTTAACGCGGCGTTAGCTTTCTTTTGAACTCAGTCGCAAACTACATGAAATCAGAAAACGTAGGTGTTGTTACATACGCATGTGCAACTCAATGCGTTAGTATCTAGAATCTATTAGTTTGCGGGAGATTAGGATGAATACTCGATTTTGTGACAAATGTGGCAAGGACACTGAGCATAAAGAGGTGATGAGGCAAAAGCCATCAAAATACGGAAAGTCGAAAAAAGAACAGTTCAAAGCATTTTTAGACGGTTTTTTTAGTGGTTCAGCTGCTTCTTTGCCAGCGGGTGCTTCCTTGGAGTTAACAGATAGATACGTAGTTTGTACTGTTTGTGGTAATGAAAGTTTAGAAAATCATGGTACAGAGTTTCAATAATCTGTTCATTAAGGCCTGAAAAGCTAACAAACAATTTAAGAGGGATTCCCAACGCTTGGCATTTTCGCTTCTACTTCAGTTTTAGTGGTTACGGTACAATGCTTTAGGTTGGGTGGTAGCGTTGCTCACCCCTTAATTGGGCGTTAGGCGACGGGCAGGGAAGTTCTTTGTTCTTATCTTCTTAGTTCTATTTGAGTATTCGTTTTTCTAAGTCGGCAATTCAAGATTGTCGGTTCAAATTCTTGAATCTCTCTGGCCGTAAAACATGCCAAGGTTTGCGGGTTGCCTCATTGGTTTTCATAGTCGGTTGGTTGTGAGTTTCACTGGCTCAAAGTGTGGAAAGGGCAAGTTAATCGAGGTTTTCGTTCTCGCTTTAAGTTCGTAGCTTTTCGTTTCGCCTCCTCAAAAGCAGCTTTGTTGCTGAAAGTCTGTATTTCGTGGTTGTCGAAACTTCGGCTGAAATATAGTGGCTTTTATGGTTCTTGAATCACAAAGAGTCAGTGGGTGTTTGGTTGCTTATTTTGTTTCGGGTAATCTGCTTTCAAACAACCTTAAACATTGGTGGGACACTTCGCCTAACAAGGCGTTTAAGACGGATTCACAACGCTTGGTGATTTTAGTTCAAGTCAGCTTAAGTGTTTAAGGTACAATGGTTTAAGTTTGGTGGTTGGCGTTGTTCACCACTTAACGCGGCGTTATGTTTACTTGTATTTCAATGGCTTAAAAATTCTTTGATCTCTGTTCTTTGTCCCTTTAGCAGTTCGTTCGAGTTGCCTCAGCAAATCCGCATTGTCGGTCCAAATTCTTGAATTTCTCAGCCTGTAAAACATGTCAATGTTCGTGAGTTGCTTCATTTTCAGGTCGTGGCGGTTGGTTTCAAATCTCGCTGGCTCTAAGTCGCTTTGGGCGTATTTGCCAAGTAGCATGTCGGCTTGGCAGTTGCCTCGGCAATTTGCCATTGTTCTGCGCTTTGGTTGGAAAGAGAGGGTGCTTGTTGAAGCTAAGTCGGGTTGCCTCATTGGGCAGGGAAATGGAATTACGCGCTTCGTGTTTCGTGCATCTGTCGGCCAAGTGAGTTTGGGTGTGTGACTTGCTTCTTGAAACGTGGTCAACAAAGTAGTTCTTTGCCAATTAAATCAGTTATTTGTGGTAAAACATAACAAAAAATTTAAGAGGGATTCCCAACGCTTGGCATTTTTGGTACTACTTCCAATTTAGTGGTTACGGAACAATGCGTTAGGTTGGGTGGTAGCGTTGCTCACCCCTTAATTGGGCGTTATATTCTCTCTTGCTCCGTAAACTATCCGTACAAATTGAATGTGCTTTAAGTTTGCACTATAATCTTTCAGGTTACGGAATAAATCCGTACATAGGAGGGGTTATGGCAACAGCACGTTTAGATATCCGCCTTGATGAAGAGATCAAGGCAAAAGCCGAAAAAGCATCGGCTTTACTTGGTTTAAAAAGTCTCACTGAATATGTAGTGAGGCTTATGGACGAAGATGCGACTCACGTTATTGAGGAGCATGAAAGTATTATGGTTAAAGACAGTGTCTTTGACGAGTTTATGGCTGCATGCAATAAAGCAAAAGCACCGAATCAAGCGTTGCTTGAAGCTGCCAAATTTGCAGATGAGAGTGGTATTAAGTGAGTTGGGGTAAAGAGTTCGTAGAACTTAGTAAATCAAAGCATGACCGCAACTCATTTGACTGTGGTGAGCAAGAGCTAAACACATTTATCAAAACTCAAGCTGCAAAGCACATGCAGGCAGGTATTAGTCGAACAATGGTTTTACCTAGTGCTCAACCACTGATAAATCAAAAATTCGCTATTTGTGCATTTTATAGTGTTGCCCCGAGTTCAATTAGCCGAGAAACATTACCGGCACAACTAGCAAAGAAACTTCCTAAATATCCAGTCCCTGTTTTTCTTTTGGCTCAATTAGCTGTGCACAAGGAGTTTCATGGCTCTGGCCTTGGAAAGGTTAGTCTAATTCGTGCGCTGAAGTACTTGTGGGAAGTGAATCATCACATGAGGGCATACGCAATTGTTGTGGACTGTCTGACAGATTCCGCTCAAGCGTTCTATACGAAGTTCGGCTTTGAAGTATTGTGCGAGCACAATGGGCGTATTCGTATGTTCTTGCCAATGAAAACGGTAGAACAGCTTTTTAATCAATAGGCTACGAATATAACAAAGCATTTAAGAGTGATTCCTTACGCTTGGCATTTTCGCTTCGCTCAAGTATAGCCAAGCGTGCGTCACACCTTAATGCGGCGCTGGCGGATCCCCTCATAATTCACCTAAGCCACAAGTGTGTGTGAGACGTTGATATTCCAACATAGCCCAATGATATTGGGATCCTTTTATTTGGTATCTCCGATGACAACGTACCTCTTTACCCAGTCTAGGGATGGATAGTACTCGGCGATGTTTGATGGTGTTGGCTTGGAAGTCATAATGCCATTGAGCTTGCATGGCGATTAAGCCATTCCACCACATGATGATTTCTGCCATTAGCGCCATGAGCAGCAGGATATCGATACGATTCGTACAGCGAGTTCGATTGTGGCGCAGTGCCAATCCGTAAGCGGGGCTTTTTAGATCTCGAAACGACTCTTCAATCTGCATTCTTTTGGCGTATAAGCGAGTGATTTTAACGCCATTCAATACCTGATTGGGGATGTTTGTTACTAGAAGCCAAGGCTCTTTTGCACCTTTGTGGAATACTTTTCCTGCTGAATGCTTTTGGCAGGTTCGGCTGTGTCGATGGGGTTTTCTGCCTTTAGGTTGACTCTTGTATAAGTAGGCAAAGCATGTGAGCGGCGAACGCCGTGCTAATTGGCTTTCCCCTAAAAACTGCGGCGTGTCAGTTGCCTGAGGATAGAAGGTCTTGTTCCATTGCCAAGGTGCATCACCACATTTGATCGAGACTTCGCCACGTACGCGTCCCAACCAGAACCAACCTTTATTGGCGACTTGCCGAAACCATGTATTTCTAAATCCAGCATCCGAGACAATGATAGGAGTGCAGCCTTCGGGCAGGAGCGTTTGAAGCTTATCGAGAAAGTATTGATGGCTCTTTGGAGAGTTGTAGTTTTTGTATTCAAACGCCTGCTCATAAAGCGTGACGGCTCGACCTTTAACGGCGACTGAAGCGCGCAATGTCATATAACGTAGCTGCTCACGAACATCTGACCAATCAACGAGCACCACAGGAAAAGGGTTGGCACGGGTAATAAAGGACGCATGCCACCTATAAATGGCGTCTTTTTCACGGTGTAGGTTGCGATTACCGAGCAATCGGTCGATACGTTTAATCGCATGCTTTACGGTGGTATCGGTGTCGAGTGCGCGCCCAATTTTGGTCAATGTGAGATCAGAGCCGTCGAGTACAGTTTTGGTTGCAAGCATCAGAGATCTCAGTCGTTTTTTGTGAATGTCAGGGCATTGATTCTCGAGAGTTTGCTGTAGAATTTGAATGTCGCGCATCGTTAGGGTTCCCTATTAAATCCATTTAATCAGGTGTGTTTTTGGCGAAATTCATTAGATCAGAATGAGCGATGCGCGTCTACTCATTGTTTTATATAGAAATTATGAGGGGATTCGTAAGAACAGGGCGTTATAGCTCTGGTCAGCTTCTCACTCCCAAATTAAATTGCTACGTTATTCACGTATAGTTTGCTTTCCATACGTTACTTGCGTACACTTTGCTTATGAAAAGTGTATTTGTTGAATCAACCATATTTGAAAAGTACCGAAATGAATACCTCAGTGACGAGGAGTTTCGACTGTTCCAAGCTGAACTTATGTCGAACCCGAAGCAAGGTGACGTAATTCAAGGTACAGGTGGTTTGCGGAAGATTCGAGTTGCAAGCAAAGGTAAGGGCAAGCGTGGTGGTTCACGTGTTATCTATTACTTCCTCGATGAAAAGCGTCGTTTCTATTTGCTGACCATTTACGGCAAAAATGAAATGTCAGACTTAACCGCAGATCAAAAGAAACAGTTAAAGACTTTTATGGAGGCGTGGCGCAATGAGCAATCGTGACCTATTTGCAGAACTAAGTTCAGCACTTGTTGAAGCTAAGGAGCATTCAGAGGGTAAAGTAACTCTGAAAACGCACCAAATTAATGACATCAGCGAGTTAAACATCTCGCCTGATGAAATTGTTAGTATTCGTGAGCAATTTAATATGTCTCGTGGTGTATTTGCACGTTTGCTACATACATCATCACGTACATTAGAAAACTGGGAGCAGGGGCGTAGCGCACCAAATGGGCAAGCTGTTACTCTTCTAAAATTGGTACAGCGTCACCCAGAAACTCTGTCGCACATCGCAGAGCTATAACAAACAATTTAAGAGTGATTCCCCACGCTTGGCATTTTTGGTTTGGGTTCAGTCCAGTGTTTATGGCGTCCAAATTAAGTGTTGTGGTCGCGTGGCTCACACCTTAATTGGGCGTTAGTTGCCATGAGGAAAACGCAGCCAAATTGCATAATCTAGCGGTAAAAGCTCAAAGTTAGAGTGAGTTTTTCTCGATCAAAATTAGTGTTGAATATTTCAGCTAAGATCCAAATTTGGCATTGCTGTACCGTAGATTTGTTCTTTGGTGTTGCAGGTTTTAGGTTAGACGGACGGCCATTATTTGTTGAAACACTGCTCGGTGAGTTTGCCGTCTCAAAAGCTAATCTGTTTGCTGAAAGATCGCTTTCTCTGGTGTGGTGAGTTCACGTGGTTTCAGCGATTTTGTTGAAAGTCCGCACTGTGAGATTGTCTTTCCAAAAGGTTTTATTGGTGTTGCTAGTCCGTTTTCTGCGATGTTGTAGGTTCCAAGTGGTTTCAGTGACTAGCCGCTTTGAGACTACGCCTGACTTAACGGCACTAAAGTACGTAAGTTTTTTGTTCGCAAAGTCTAAACTGTCTTAAAATCAGTAAATTGCGTTTGGCAACTAACAAACAATTTAAGAGTGATTCGGCACGCGTGGCATTTTTACTATGCGTTGGTTTTAGTGGTTAAGGTGGTATGCGGAAGCACCGTATTGCGTGCCTCACACCTTAATTGGGCGTTAAGAGTGATTCGGTACGTGTGACATTAGCGGTTTCATTGACACCGGAGTTGCGTACCTCACACCTTAACTGCGCGTTATAACGCAAATGGAGTTCGTACGTTGAAAATGGATATATTCATAGTTGATGCATTTACAGATCAACAATTTAAAGGTAACTCAGCTGCGGTCATTCCTGTGGAAAGGTGGCCTTCAGATGATCTAATGCAGAATATTGCAGCTGAAAATAACCTATCAGAAACAGCTTATATAAAAGCTGTAGGCCCTAATCAATACGAGATTCGTTGGTTCTCTCCAATGACTGAAATTGACTTCTGTGGTCATGCTACGTTGGCATCTGCTTTCGTGTTGTTTAATGAGCTTGGTGTTACACACCAAATCGAGTTTATAACTCGTGAAGTAGGTAACTTGACGGTCATTCTGAATCCAGATGGCGAAATCGAAATGACCTTTCCGAACCAAAAGCCAGAAGCTGTATCATGTGTTCCTGCACAATTATTAGGTGGTTTATCGAAACAGCCTGTTGAGGTTCTAAGAAATAGACAAGCATACTTTGCAGTCTTTGATAATGAGCATGATGTTCTTGAAGTATCTTATGTTTCAGAGCAGCTGAAACAGCTCGCACCATTGGATGTGGTTGTCACTTCTAAATCTAATGACTATGACTTTATATCTCGCTATTTTTGGCCTGCAAACGGTGGTGATGAAGATCCTGTAACAGGTTCTATCCATTCTGGGTTAGCACCTTACTGGGCTGATAAGTTAGGTAAATCAGATTTAGTTGCGTACCAAGCATCAAGAAGAGGTGGTGTTTTGAAGTGCAGTGTGTTGGATGAAACAATAGTCATTTCGGGAAAAGGTGTTTTGTATCTCAAAGGGCAAGTTTACGTGTAGTGGAAATCTGCGTTATAACAAACAATTTAAGAGTGATTCAGCACGCTTGGCATTTTTGGTTTGAGTCGAGTTCAGTGGTTACGGTGGTCAAATTGAGTGTTGTGGTTGCGTGCTTCACACCTTAATTGGGCGTTATGCATATGGAGTCTATATGGACATAGATATCGAAGTGATTGAATTAACAGACGTTGATGGATTTCGTATAGAAGCCTTACTTCCAAATGGTCATTCAGTCGGCTATATCAATATCCTTGTAAAAGGAACAGTGGCTGACCTTTGTGATCTATGCGTTAAAGATCCCTATCTGTATCTCTGGCCTAGTTTTATGCCTGTATTTCTAAGTATTCAGCGAAAGCGTAATTTCCAAAATATAGGTATCGGAAGTCGGTTGCTTACTAGTGCTATTGAACACTCAAAATCTAAAGGCTGTAGCCAAATGAAAGGTTGGATGCATGGTGACAAGCCTAGGTTAGAAAAATTTTATAGATCATTTGGCTTTCAAATCAGTGGAATTAACATCGAGCTAGACCTTGAAAATATGCATAACAAAGCGTTTAAGAGTGATTCTCAACGCTTGGCACTCTGAGTTCTAGGTTGAGTTTTGTGATTATGGCACAATGGTTTAGGTCTGGTGATTGCGTTGTTCACACCTTAACGCGGCGTTATGTTTATCTTCGGCACTTTCACCAAGTTATTGAGGTCTTTGTCCTGAGTTTGCTGTAAAGTATCAGTTAGTTAAAACGTGTAAGTGAAACTTTATGAATAAGAATGATTTCGAGAGTCTAGTTGAGATAAGACTCAAGGAAGCGAAGCTCTTATTGGATGGTGGCAGCCCACAAGGGGCGTACTATCTTTCAGGGTACGCTTTAGAAGCAGCATTGAAAGCTTCAATTTGCATGCAAGTGAAAGAAAATGACTTTCCTGATAAAAAGTTAGCGGTTGCGTGCCATACTCATAATTTAAAAGACTTGATTGGTGTCGCAGGCTTGAAGCAGAAGTTAACCGAAAAAGAAAACCAAGACGAGGAATTTAAAGTTAACTGGGCGGTGGCTAAAGACTGGTCAGAAACAACAAGGTATGAAACGGACATCGATGAGATTAAAGCAAAAGACCTCTACGATGCTATAACAGATGAAGATTCAGGTGTATTGGTATGGTTAAAGAATTATTGGTAAGCGAAACACTTTCTGACGCCATGATTAACTCTGGTGTTCAGCTAGTTAAGCAATTAGATCTTGCAGAGGCTGACGTTCAGTCAGCTTTCTGGTTTTTTATTCCTGAGGAGCATACTTGGAAATTAATTTTTGCTTCTCCAAGAGTGAGTAAAGAGGGACCTAGGAAATACTATAAGAGAATTATCGAAGCTAACAAGGCTATTTCAGATGAATCTCAGAAAATCTCTTTAAGTGACATCGGAGTTTCAACAACTGACAACTCTATGGTTCAGTTGTTGTCTACGATGATTAAGACGGACTCATCCATAAATCACATTAGATTTTCAAAAAACACAATAAATGGGCACTTCATTGATGATGTTTACATCTATAGGATGCAATAAACATAACAAAGCATTTAAGAGTGATTCCCAACGCTTGGCATTTTTCATTTAAGTTAGCTTAAGTGTTTACGTCGCAATAATTAAGGTGTGGTGGTAGCGTTGCTCACACCTTAATGCGGCGCTGGCGGATCCCCTCATAATTCACCTAAGCCACAAGTGTGTGTGAGACGTTGATATTCCAACATAGCCCAATGATATTGGGATCCTTTTATTTGGTATCTCCGATGACAACGTACCTCTTTACCCAGTCTAGGGATGGATAGTACTCGGCGATGTTTGATGGTGTTGGCTTGGAAGTCATAATGCCATTGAGCTTGCATGGCGATTAAGCCATTCCACCACATGATGATTTCTGCCATTAGCGCCATGAGCAGCAGGATATCGATACGATTCGTACAGCGAGTTCGATTGTGGCGCAGTGCCAATCCGTAAGCGGGGCTTTTTAGATCTCGAAACGACTCTTCAATCTGCATTCTTTTGGCGTATAAGCGAGTGATTTTAACGCCATTCAATACCTGATTGGGGATGTTTGTTACTAGAAGCCAAGGCTCTTTTGCACCTTTGTGGAATACTTTTCCTGCTGAATGCTTTTGGCAGGTTCGGCTGTGTCGATGGGGTTTTCTGCCTTTAGGTTGACTCTTGTATAAGTAGGCAAAGCATGTGAGCGGCGAACGCCGTGCTAATTGGCTTTCCCCTAAAAACTGCGGCGTGTCAGTTGCCTGAGGATAGAAGGTCTTGTTCCATTGCCAAGGTGCATCACCACATTTGATCGAGACTTCGCCACGTACGCGTCCCAACCAGAACCAACCTTTATTGGCGACTTGCCGAAACCATGTATTTCTAAATCCAGCATCCGAGACAATGATAGGAGTGCAGCCTTCGGGCAGGAGCGTTTGAAGCTTATCGAGAAAGTATTGATGGCTCTTTGGAGAGTTGTAGTTTTTGTATTCAAACGCCTGCTCATAAAGCGTGACGGCTCGACCTTTAACGGCGACTGAAGCGCGCAATGTCATATAACGTAGCTGCTCACGAACATCTGACCAATCAACGAGCACCACAGGAAAAGGGTTGGCACGGGTAATAAAGGACGCATGCCACCTATAAATGGCGTCTTTTTCACGGTGTAGGTTGCGATTACCGAGCAATCGGTCGATACGTTTAATCGCATGCTTTACGGTGGTATCGGTGTCGAGTGCGCGCCCAATTTTGGTCAATGTGAGATCAGAGCCGTCGAGTACAGTTTTGGTTGCAAGCATCAGAGATCTCAGTCGTTTTTTGTGAATGTCAGGGCATTGATTCTCGAGAGTTTGCTGTAGAATTTGAATGTCGCGCATCGTTAGGGTTCCCTATTAAATCCATTTAATCAGGTGTGTTTTTGGCGAAATTCATTAGATCAGAATGAGCGATGCGCGTCTACTCATTGTTTTATATAGAAATTATGAGGGGATTCGTAAGAATTGGGCGTTAGTTTGCTAAAGGCTAGCGGTTAACTAGCCTAAGCTTGCTCTCACATCTGCAATGGTGATGAAGAGTTTGTTTTCAGCGTCTTGAAAAGCTTGAAAACCATAGCGTTCATAGAAATGTTTTGCTCCGTCTTTGGCATCAACGATAACAACTGGAAATGCAACGCTATCACTAGCGGCTAATAGCTTTCTGAGTGCGTCGATAAGCAGCCACTCACCAAAGCCTTTCCCTTTGTATCGGTCATCGACAGCAAGACGGGCGATCAGACCACCAGAGGTGGATGATTGGTGCTTTTTTTGTAACTTATCAGGCAATGCCTTTAAGTCAATTGGTGTCATTGTTAGCGTGTAAAAGCCGATGACATGTGAGTTGTCGCTATCATCTTCCAAAACAAACGTTCTGGTGTTGTCCTTCTTTGCTTGCTGACTCGCCATTACTTTTAAGTAATTATTGAGAGCTTCGATGCCACAGTTGAATCGGTTTCTATCGTGTTTAGCTTTATCTAGAAGTACCGTATTCATCATTGAGTTTTGCTCTCGTATCGATCAGCAGCAGCTTTTAGTTTTGAGTTCTGTGTTGCAGGACGGTCTAAAGCTTCCATAAGCAACATCGCATCAGCTTGGCTCAGTTTTAAAGCCTGTTCACGTTCGATGACTTGTTTAGCTTTTTCGATTGCAGCGCTTAGAACAAACGAGTTGATGCTAGACATGCCAGCGATCGCGGCAGCTTTAGTAAGTAAGTCTTGTGTATCGACATCAACTCTAGCGGTGATGCGAGGCAAAGTAGTAGCCATAATGTTATCTCCTGTTGTGTCAAAATGTCACATGTGTATTATCGTCTTAAAGTGTGCAATAAGCAATCTCTGTGTCACTTTGGCATGCAAACTAACAAACAATTTAAGAGTGATTCGGCACGCTTGGCATTTTTACTATGCGTTAAGTTTAGTGAGTAAGGTGGTATGCGGGGGCATCGGTATTGCGTGCCTCACACCTTAATTGGGCGTTAGGTTTGACTCGTTGGAGGGTTTATGAGCAAGTTCATTGGAACTATTTCTTTCGCAATAATATGTACATTCTTTTTTCTCGTTAGTGTCGTTGGTGAAAATGGTCGTGCGGATACGATTATCAAGGAACTATTCTCCAAACTTAAGAATGAAGATTTTTCAAGCGAATGTATCGAGATTGTTCGTATTGATGGTCAAAGTGTGGGTTCAAACTGCGAACAAGATATGTTTGTCTTCACTATTAGCTTGCTGAAACGATTTGAACTTTTTGGTGCTAGCAACTACTTCGTGTACTTGGAAAGAGAAAATTACTGGATTCCTTTTATCAATAATCATGGAATCAGAGTCAGCTTAAGCCTCTCAGAAGCTGAGCAAAGTAGTTTTTCAATTTTATCTGATGATCTCGATTACGTGACAGATCTATTTTTTGTAAAACGAACAGGTTTTAGGTGGGATATAGATAAAATAGTTATAAGCGACCCTAAGCTGGTAGAAATTTTCAATGAAACTCGGAAGCAAATTGACTTCAATAAATATGTTGTTCAGTTAGACTCCGGCTATCGGCTAAAAGAAATAGCTATACAAAATGGAAAGTTTACCGATATTGATAGATTATTATTGAAGTTCAGCATGGAAAAGCTGCTAAATGATCTAAATCTACAAAAACCTAACAAAGCATTTAAGAGTGATTCCTAACGCTTGGCATATTTCATTCCATCTTTGAGTTTTGTGTTTATGGTGGTATGAGCAAGTTTTATGGTTGCGTTACTCACACCTTAATGCGGCGTTAGTTGGCAAGAGGGAAAACGGAGCTATATCGCAAAATTTAGGGGTAAAATCCCAAAGTTAAAATTGTGGTTTTGGCTTTCAAATTCAGTGCTAATTATTTCGGTTTAAATTAAAAATAGGCATAATTTCAATGACTTACTTGTTCTTTGGCGCTGTTGCTTTGCGGTTAGCCGAACGGGGGTTTTTGGCTGAAACTTTGCTCGGTGAGTTTGTCGCTTCAAAAGCTGGTTTACTCGCTGAAATGACGTTTTCTCTGGTGTGGTAAGTTCTACGTGGTTTCAGTGACTTCGTTGAAAGTCCGCACTGTGAAATTGGTTTTCCAAAAGCGCTTTTTGGTGTTGTGAGTCTGCTTTCTGCGGCGTTGTATGTTCTAAATGGTTTCATTAACAAGTCGCTTTGAAACTGCGCCTGACTCAAGTGTATAAAAGCACATGAATTTTGTTGTTTGCAAAGTTTAAAATAACTTAAAATCAAGCGCTTGGGTTTGCCAACTAACAAGCGCTTCAAGGCGGATTCGCAACGCGTGGCATTTTTGCTATGCGTTAATTTTAGTGATTTAGGTGGTATGCGGGAACATCGGTATTGCGTTGCTCACCACTTAAGCGGGCGTTAGTTTGCAAGAGGAAAAACGCGGCTATATCCCAAGATTTAGTGGTAAAAGCTCAAAGTCTAAATTGTCGTACCGGCTTTCAATTTCAGTGTTAATTTACGTGGTAAAAGTCAAAATTAGGCAACCCTTCAACGGTTGATATGTTCTTTGGTGCGGCGACGTTTGGGTTAACTGCGTTGAACTTTTTTGCTGAAACTCTGCCCGTTGAGTTTGTTGGTACAAAAGCCGATTTACTCGCTGAAATGGCGCTTTCTCTGGTGTGGAAAGTTCACTTGGTTTCAGTGACTTTGTTGAAAGTCCGCATTGTGAGATTGGTTTTCCAAAAGCACTTTTTGGTGTTGTTAGTTCGTTTTCTACGGCGTTGTTTGTTCCACGTGGTTTCATTGAGTAGCCGCTTTGAGACTACGCCTGACTTAAGTGCATCAAAACACATAAAGTTTATTGTTTTCAAAGTTTAAAATAACGTAAAATCAACGCTTTGCGTTTGCAAACTAACAAACTGCTCAAGAGGGATTCGCAACGCGTGGCATTTTTACTATGCGTTGGTTTAAGTGATTAAGGTGGTATGCGGCGGCTTTTGTATTGCGTTGCTCACCCCTTAGCAGGGCGTTAGCCGTTCTCACAAATATCAGTAGAGTTGTTAGTTGCAAAGTGAGTAAAAAAGGTATAAGTTTTACTCATGATTAAGTTTGAATTCGATGAAAACAAAAGCAGGTCAAATTTTGAGAAACATGGAATCGATTTCCATACGGCTCAAGGTTTGTGGAATGACTCTGATCTTATCGAGATCCCTGCAAATACAAGTGATGAACCTAGGTATTTAGTCATCGGTATGTTAAATGGCAAGCATTGGTCTGGTGTCATAACATATAGAGGGTTAAATATTAGGATCATTTCGGTCAGGCGTTCACGAAAAGCGGAGGTGAACTTATATGAAAGCGCATGAGTTTGATGCCAAGTTTGAAAGTGACGATGACATTTTAGGTGATTTAGATTTATCTAAAGTTAAGCGTCCAATGCAAAAGCAAAAGCGAGTAAACGTGGATTTCCCCGCATGGATGTTAGAGTCCTTAGACCGTGAGGCAAGTAGAGTTGGTGTTACACGTCAGTCAATTATTAAGATCTGGCTTGCTGAAAGGCTTGAGAATGTAGCTCATCATCACTCTTCAAACTAAACGGCTAACAAAGCGTTTAAGACAGATTCCCAACGCATGGCATTTTTCATTCCATCGTTGGGTTTTGTGTTTATGGTGGTACGGTTAGGTTTCGTGGTGGCGTTGCTCACTACTTAACGCGGCGTTAGTTCCCCGGAGGAAGCAATCAATCCATAGGAAATTTTTATTTCTGGTGGAGTACGCGCATGATTCGGATAATGTCGCCTTCGATCCAATAAGATACGATCATCGAAATCTCAGGAATTATAAGTAATCGCCCACGAATACCGTCTCGCTGTACACCCATAAGAGGCTGCTCTAGCAAATTTTCTACTTTTGCTTCAATGAGGTTGTCAGTTTTTTCTGCCGCATCAGGGTTAAAGTCATAGAGAAACTCAAAGATCTTTTCACGATCATTAAGTGACTCTTCTTCCCATAAAATCATTGCTTACCTCGATTACGGATTCTGGCTTTGCGTTCTTCCATTCGAGATTTAGCAGTTTGATGCTCAACGAAAACGGATTTTCCTGAGTCAAACTTCTCAAATGCTAGGTTTACTTGTTCAGTTAGCCATGCATCGTGAGATAATGTTTTTCTTTGTTGTTCAGCGAGTTGCTCAGTAAGTTCACGGCAAGCATCACTCAGTGTGCGACCTTGGCTCTCAGCCATCTGTTGAGCTAGGCGTTTTGTTTCTTCATCAACACGAAATTGAATTCTAGTGTCCATGATGTATTCCTTTGTTGGTGTGTGTACAAATGTTAGCACTAGCCTTTAAGATGGGCAACTAACAAACAATTTAAGAGTGATTCGGCACGCGTGGCATTTTTACTATGCGTCGGTTTTAGTGATTATGGTGGTATGCGGCAGCATTGGTATTGCGTGCCTCACACCTTAATTGGGCGTTAGTTTGCAAGAGGAAAAATGCGCCTATATCGCAAGATCTAGTGGTAAAAGCTTAAAGTCGAAATTGTCGTATCGGCACTCAATTTCAGGGTTAACTTGCGTGGTGTAAACTAAAAATTGGTATCGTTTCAACGGTTGATTTGTTCTTTGGTGCGGCGACTTTTGGGTTAACTGAGTTGAACTTTTTTGCTGCAACTCTGCTCGTTGAGTTTGTTGGTATAAAAGCCTATCTACTCGCTGAAGTGACGCTTTCTTTGGTGTGGCAAGTTCCACGTGGTTTCAGTGACTTTGTTGAAAGTCCGCATTGTGAGATTAGCTTTCCTAAAGCGCTTTTTGGTGTTGTGAGTTCGTTTTCTGCGGCGTTGTTTGTTCCAAGTGGTTTCATTGAGTAGCCGCTTTGAGACTACGCCTGACTTAGGTGCATCAAAACACATAAAGTTTATTGTTTGCAAAGTTTAAAATGACGTAAAATCAACGCTTTGGGTTTGCAAACTAACAAACTGCTCAAGAGGGATTTTTAATTTCCACCTAAGCTTTTGTTTCTTAACGCTTTATATTTATTTTGCTACTCGTTGGGGGACATTTAGGGGAACTGCAAAAAATAACTTTAAAATGAGATCTGAATCACGTGTTGTGTCAATAAGTTCGCTCTATTTGTTATCTGAATACAGATAAATTTTTCTTTATCATAGGTAATTTGTTAGCTCAGATAAATTACCTAATACAATTTGTTGGCCTTGAGGATTAGACTTCTGCGTGTGTATATCGATGCTATAAGCATCTAGAACATACCGTATTAATGATGCATTTGTAGCGATGCTAAGAACGCCGTCACTCATGGCATAGTCTTTTTCAATTACCTTTTTCTGTTGCTCGTTCAAACGCGGGTCAGGCACAATATCAACATTCACTTTAGTGCTCCAAAGCTTGTCAGCGTGTTTGTCGTAAGTGGCTTGATCGCTAATATCCGGTATCCCATGAATACGGCTCAGCACAAAGTCGCGAAAGCCACCAGCATGTTCACAATAAGCGCGAACATGCCAGCGTAGTGGGGTACAAACTAAGTTATGGGGGGAAATTATGCGCCCCGAGCACTCACCATCTTTTAACGATGTGTAGCAAATGTCGACACGTTGTTTCTCTCGTATCGCCTGTACCAAAGGACGTAATACTTGTGGTGAAATGTTGCGTGTGACTGGGCGTACCATGGTTGTGTTTTCAAAGCCCATATTGAGATCAGCAAATGTTACGGTCATGTCTTCATTACGAGAAAGAATGTGCAGATACTCATCCGCATGACCACTTGTTAACTTGGGAACAAAGCTATCGCTCGGCTTGTAGCCTTTAAGCTGTTTGTCGTAAATCAGGTTGCCAGGTGCTATATCAACTAAGTAAGTATTGATGTCTTTGGAGGCTTGCTGCCGACCAATGCCAAAGCTCTGTATTAAGTGGTTGGTATTTAATCTTCCTTCCCACAAAGCAACAATTTCAATCATTCGGTATCGAAACAGTAGATCCCATCGAATTGGCCATTTAGTCATTTTAGATTCCTGTCTAGTTATTCGACATGTTTATGTATTCAGTATTTACCTGTCGCTAATGACGTCATACTATGGTCTGGTTAATAAAACATCAAGGTCTGCGGGGGTAATGTTGTATGAACGTGTCGATAGAAGAGTTTACTCATTTTGATTTTCAGCTCGTTCCCGATCCATCGCCGCTTGATCTTGTCATTACTGAATCACTCGAAAATTACACTAAACTTAATGGCGCTAAATCTGGTGCTTTGCTTCCATTACCGCTTCAGACCGGAATCGGGAAAACATACACGGCATTAAACTTTTTGCTCCAGCAGATGCTCGTTCAAGTGCAAAATGAATTACAGGAAGAAAAGAGCGGTAGTAGATCCAAGCGTTTACTCTATTACGTTACAGATTCAGTAGATAACGTCGTAAGTGCGAAAGCAGAATTGTTGAAGTTAATTGAGGAACAAACAGTCAAGGGTGAGCCTCGCTTCACTTTAGAACAACAAGAGTACCTTAAAGCGCAAATAGTACACCTGCCCAACCAGTCAGAGCAGCTATTGCAATGTTCTGATGCGGTATTGAATGAAGTGTTAACCGGATTTAACTTGAACGCAGAGCGTGATGTTCAAGCAGAGTGGAGTGCCATATCAGGTCTAAGACGCCATGCGAGTAATCCTGAAGTTAAAGTCTCTTTAAATAGGCAAGCTGGTTACTTCTACCGTAATTTAGTCGACCGCTTGCAAAAGAAACAAAAAGGGACCGATAGAGTATTGTTGAGCGGTTCGTTGCTAACATCCGTTGAAACACTATTACCGGGTGAAAAAATTCGTAATGGAAGTGCGCATGTTGTTTTCTTAACGACTAGCAAGTTTCTGAAAGGCTTCCACAATACTCGTTCGCGTTATAGCCCATTGCGCGATCTAAGTGGCGCTGTACTTATCATTGATGAAATTGACAAGCAGAATCAGGTCATCCTTTCTGAGTTGTGTAAGCAACAAGCGCAGGACTTAATTTGGGCGATCAGAACTTTAAGAGCAAACTTTCGAGACCATCAACTTGAGATCTCGCCTCGCTACGACAAAATTGAAGATCTATTTGAACCGTTCCGTGAGCGACTTGAAGAGTTTGGCACAAAGTGGAATCTAGCGTTCGCATTTAATACGGAAGGAGCTAACTTGAATGAGCGGCCTGTTCGGTTGTTTTCGGATAGAAGCTTCACGCATGTAAGTAGTGCCACTCATAAGCTGTCATTAAAATCAGATTTATTAAGACAGAAAAATCTCATATTCAGCGATGAGAAAGTAGAATGGTCTCTCATTGAAAAAAATGGCCTTTTAACCCGCTTTGTCAATGAAGCCGATGTTATATATCAGTGGTTCCTTGGCACAATGCGTAAAGCCGTGTTTCAGTACTGGGAGAACGTTCGTGGCCTAGAAATCGAAGTACGCGAAAATAGAAGTCTAGAAGGAACGTTTCAAGAAGCTGTTCAATCCCTGCTTACTCACTTCAACTTACAAGAATTTGAGTCTGCAGTTTACGAGTCTTTCGATACCCGGGGGTTACGGCAATCTGCAGGTGGTAAAGCGAACAAGTTAAGTTCTAGCAAGAGTTACCATCATACCGGACTAAAACTTGTAGAGGTGGCTCATAACCAGGGGACTCGCGATACCGTAAATTGTAAAGCGTCATTCCTAAATACTTCATCATCGGGTGTCTTAGCGGATATGGTTGATGCAGGTGCCGTCATTGTCGGGATAAGTGCAACAGCGAGAGCAGACACCGTAATACATAACTTTGATTTTAAATACTTGAATGAGCGTTTGGGTAAAAAGCTTCTATCTTTGTCGAGAGAGCAAAAACAGCAGGTAAATGATTATTACCATAATAGACGCAACTATAAAGATAACGGCGTGGTTTTAAAGGTAAAATATCTCAATAGCCGAGATGCGTTTCTTGATGCTTTATTGGAGGAATATAAGCCGGAAGCTCGGTCAAGTCATTTTATCCTAAATCATTATCTCGGTATTGCGGAATCAGAGCAGGCATTTGTTCGTAGTTGGTTGTCTAAGCTCTTAGCTAGCATTAAAGCGTTTATCTCAGCCCCTGATAATCGTTATATGTTGTCGTTGTTAAACCGCACCCTAGATACAACACGTCAGAACATTAACGATTTTATTCAGTTCTGCTGTGATAAATGGGCAAAAGAATTTAATGTTCAAACCAAGACATTTTTTGGTGTGAATGCTGATTGGATGAGGTTGGTTGGCTACGATGAAATTTCCAATCACCTAAACACTGAGCCAGGGAAAGTCGTTGTATTTAGTACATATGCTTCAATGGGAGCAGGTAAAAACCCTGATTACGCAGTTAATTTAGCGTTGGAAGGTGGAAGCTTAATATCCGTTGCCGATGTCACTTATAGCACCCAGCAGCGAAGCGATATAGACAGTATTTATCTTGAAAAACCTACTCAGCTACTCCTGTCAGATGATTACTCACACACTGCTAACCAGCTTTGTCAGTTCCACCAAATTTTATCTTTGCAAGAGAACGGCGAGTTGTCACCGAAAAGCGCTGAAAGCTGGTGTCGCCAGCAACTTATGGGCATGAGCAGAGAGCGCTCTTTACAACAATATTACCAAACAAGTGATTACCAAAGCGCAGTAAGGAAATACATTGAGCAAGCGGTAGGAAGAGCAGGGAGAACATCTCTGAAACGAAAACAAATTCTCTTGTTTGCTGATTCTGGGTTGAAAGAAATTCTGGCGGAAGAGAGCAGAGACCCAAGCTTGTTTTCTCACGAATATGTTGCTTTGGTTGATAAAGCGAAATCAGCTGATAAATCTATTGTTGAAGACCGAGTTGTTCGCCGTTTATTCAATCTTGCTCAAAGAAACAATAAAGACGGAATGTTATCAATCAAAGCCCTAGTTCGTCGTCTACATAACCAACCTGCATCTGATACTGATATTCAAGAGTGGCAAGACATTAGAACTCAGTTACTTCGCTATCCTACGATCGTCTCTCAACCTGAACGATTCAATCGATTGTACTTACAGTCTATGACCAAAGGGTATTACCGTTACCAGGGTAACTTAGATGGTGATCCGAATGCCTTCGAGTTCTTTGATAGAGTGCCTACTGGCGATATGGTTTCAGAGGAAGCGTGCAGCCTCGCTACGTTAGTACAGAACCAATATGTGAGGCCGTGGTTTGAACACAGAGGCTTTGCTTGTTCGTGGCAAAAAGAAGCTTATGTGATGACGCCGGTTATGTTTACCAATATTTATAAGGGAGCGTTGGGCGAGCAAGCAGTAGAGGCAGTGCTAACAGCATTCGATTTTACCTTTGAAGAAGTTCCAAATTCTATTTACGAGCGATTTGACAACAGAGTCATATTTGCAGGGATTGAGCAACCAATCTGGCTAGACAGCAAATACTGGAAGCATGAAGATAATGAAAGCAGCGAAGACTACAGTTTGAAAATTTCATTGGTAGAAGAAGAGTTTGGGCCTTCGAAGTTTATTTATGTGAATGCGTTAGGAGATGTTTCAAAACCGATTAGATATTTGGACTCGTGCTTCGTAGAAACCTCACCACAGTTAGCTAAAGTTATTGAAATTCCAGCACTAATTGATGGTGGCAATGCTGACACTAACCTAACAGCAGTACAGGAGTTGATAAAATGGTTACACAACAGCTAGAACCTTTCTCATATGGCCCTTTATCAACCTTAATTGAACAAATATCAATTGATACTGATTGGGTTGATAGAAGCTTTTCGATTTACTGTGTCAGTTATAAAGGCATAGACTACTCAGAACGACTTAAGCGTTTAGTTACATTAGCGTCTGAAATCTATAAATCCGAATGTGTTTATTGCTTAGTGAAAGGTACCAATAAGGAAGCGTGTTATTGGGTGATGTTACCAAAGAACGCAAAATTAGACCTCAAAGACACGTCTTTGGCCATTAAACCAAGTAGCGCTGCCGAGCTACCTACATGGCAATTGGCTCGTTTACTGATCAAAGCGATACCAAAAGTTTTGACTGGTACTACACCAGAGATAAAGCGCTTTGAAAGTGAAGGTTTGTATTATCTAGTCAAAAGCAAAAAGTTACCGAAAGGTCACTCTGGCTATGAATTAACGACCGTGGAAATCGACTTAGCGCCATGTGCAGCACTTGGATTCAAACAAACACTTTCAATGGGTACTAAAACATTTTCTCCCTTGTCTTGGTTTACGCTAGAGAACGGAGAAGTACAAAAAAAGGCAAGGTTTGTTACACGTTATCAACTTGACGATGTTGGGATGCTGGTCAGCAAATCCATAAAGGGCGATTACATCAAGAAGCCTCTTTACTCTAATGCGAAGAATCGAATTCAGGCTATTGATATCACGAAAGAGTCTTATAGCGGCTTTCAACTATCTAAAGTCGGTATTCTTGAACAGTTTATGCAAGACCTTAAGCAAGCTTATGGCGATTCAGTATCCGTGAAGTTGCAGCGGATTCCTGGAGAAAAACACAGATTTGTTTCAGATACTATTGTCAAAAATCATTATGTAGGGCTATTTGATGCACTGAAAGAGCATCGTTTGGTGATCTGTGATTTAACCGACAACAAAGATACTGACGCTGCATTGACGTTGCTTCATGGTATCGAACATCTAGATATAAACGCAGAAGTTGCTGAAGTTCCTATTCGTGGTGCATTGAATATCCTAATTGTTGGCAATAAAGACACCTATAAGTCTGCTGAAGAAGACCCGTATCAGGTTTATCGTAAAAAGTACCAAAACACAGTTTTCCAGTCGTGTTACCCAGAGCGCTTATGGAACCGTCAAGGCCAGCCAAACCGACACGTGGTGGAAGTGCTGTTAAAAGAACTGCTTATCAAGCTAGAAGTCCATACAAGAAAGCATTTGATTGAGTACCCAAGCGGGCCTGAAGGATGTATATATTACATGCCTCAGCGACCGAAAAGCGAGTCTTCAGAGGTCCGAGATGGGCCGTGGCCAGTGTATGCGTCTAAGTTAGTTGGTGGTGAATGGCAATATACACAAGCGACTCAAGAGGAACTTGAAGATATTGAACTCGATTTAGGTAATGATAAATGGCAAGTATTTCAAGGATTTAAACGTCCCCCTTTTATTTATTGGCCGGAGACGGGGGACTATGCCATTTTTATTGATACTGGTATTCAAATGCTGCCGGAATTTGAAGCTGTTGCAGAGCGGTTACGTGAACTTAAAGAAGGGCGATCACAAGATGTCCCGGTTGCATTGTTGACTCAGTTCATTGAAGAAAACCCAGAGAGTAAAGTTGTAACCAAATTGGGAGCGATATTGTCAGAGTGGGATGACACAGCCCCTCTAACGTTTGATGAGTTTTCGACAATCGCATACAAAAGCAGTGATGAAAAACAATTTTATGATTGGTTGCGTGAACAAGGATTCTTTTTTAAAACATCGATGAGAGGGCAAAGTGAGGGATTCTTTAATGCATCTTTAGGTTTCTTCTATAATCGAGAGCAGGGGATGTACTTTGCTGGTGGTAAAGGCAGTCCACAGAGCAAGATCGAAACTTTTAGTCATTTATACCTGATAAAACATTCGTTTGATGTACTACCTGAAGAGGTAGAGAACTTGTTTGACGTTTATCATTTAAGACATCGTCTACCAACCGTAACGCCTTATCCATTTAAGCATTTACGTGAGCATATTGAGATGCAGTGTTTTAAATCTTGATATGTAGACCAAACCACGGAGCTAGTAGCGAGCAGAAACGCATGTTTTATTCGCTACTAGAGCCAAAAGTCAATAAAATCCTGTCCACTTATCCCTATTATTATTGTTTGAACTTCAAGCAACTATCGCTTTGGGACGAAAATTATGGACTACTCAGTACATAACAAACTCATTTCATTTATTTGGTCAATTACCGACGACTGTCTTCGTAATATTTATGTTCGTGTTTAATACTGCGGCGTTATCTTACCTATGGTGGTGCTGCGCCGTCTGGATACGCTTTTAGAGCCATCAAAAGAAGCGGTATTGGAAGAGGTTCGATTCCAAAAAGAAGAGATGAATGAAACTGAGCTTGATGATGCCCCATTGTGCGCTGCATCAGGTAATGTGTTCTACAACACTTCCAAGTGGACTCTGCAAACGCTATTCAGTACGGCGACTAACAACCAACAGATTTTGCTGGCTAACTTCGAAGATTACATCAACGGTTTAAGTGACAACGTAAAAGAGATTGTTGAGTGTTTAACCTGAAAGCTCAAATCCGTCACATGGCGGGTAAAGACGTCCTGCTAAATGTGTTTGAGAAGTTCGTTTCGCCATACATCAACTTAACGCCAACAGTGAAAGAAGATCCTGAGGGCAACAAACTACCTGCACTTGGCAATCTTAGTAAGGGCTATATATTTGAGGAATTGATCCTTGAGTTCAATGAAGAGGCGGGTGAGCACTTTACCCTACGTGAAGTTATTGAGCTAATGACACACCTTGTTTTCGATCCAATCTAAGATAACTTGCCACTTTCAATCACAGTGTATGACCCTGCATGTGGTAGTGGCGGTATGCTTTATCGGAGTCATTAATGTTCAATTGGCCATGTATTCTGAAATTGGATGCTGATGATGAACTCTTTTTGGTATCCGACATATTCTGACGCAGCTAGCGGTAAAATTTTCATAAACGATATGAGCATGATTTATATCAAAAATATCTGATATAAATCTGGCTTAAATCAGCAATGTATAGCGACTTTGTGATAGTTTTCGCTACTTGACGCACGAGATGCAGTATACAAATGAGCACAAAATGAAAAAAAAGTCATCTCTGAATGAATCTCTGAATCTGGCTCTTGAGATCCTCAAGCGCATTCCAAAGTCCAGATACATCACGGTTAAAGAGCTGCAGAGCCAGTTGGCTGAGGTGGGCATTGAGCGCGATATCCGCACCTTACAGAGGATCATGGAAACCTTATCAGAGCAGTTTAACCTTGACCGCAACGACAAAAGCAAACCTTACGGCTATAAGCTGACCCAAGTCAACGCGGTACTCAGTCTGCCGACCCTGTCGGCCCAGGAGTCTCTGCTGTTTCATCTGGCGCGGGAATACCTGGCGGGCCTTTTGCCGAGCCGGATGTTTGCTGCCATGGACGGGTTCTTTCATGAGGCGGACTACCAGCTTAATCCGACCTCACCTAACCAAAAAGAGCGCAGCTGGCTGAAGAAGGTCAGAGTCGTGAGTGAAACCCAGCCTCTGCTCGCCCCGCATCTGGACGAGGAAGTGCTCAGGACCATCAGCCAGGGTCTGTACGAAGACCGGTGGCTGAGTCTGGAATACACCAACAGCAAAGACGAACCGAAAAAAGCGACCGTCATGCCACTTGGCATCGCGCAGCAGGGCAAGCGACTTTACCTGGTCTGTCGTTTTGAAGGTTACACGAATGAGCGAACTTTAGCCATCCACCGGGTGACCAGCGCGCACTTGTCCACCTTCACCTTTGACCGGCCGGAGGATTTTGACCTGGCAAAATACGATGCGGACGGAAGGTTTGGTTTTGGCGAAGGTCAACAGTGCCGACTACAGTTCTGCATCACCAAGTCTGAAGGTTACTTTCTGCGCGAAACACCACTGTCACCGGACCAGCAAGTCGTTGAGCGTGATGATTCGCTGCATATCAGCGCGAGTGTGATTGATTCGCTCTACCTGAAAAAGTGGCTCAACAGCTTCGGCGACAATATTTGGGATATCGAGATCCAGCCGATGGCATCGGTCTCCTGATACTTAATAACAAACTAACAACCTGTTTAAGGGAACAATAATGGAAATTACGTTAGAGCTACTATTTTGGACATTGGTTGGCTGTGCTGGCTTGATCGTGCTACTGCAAGCTATCTCCATCAACAAAAAGCATCAGATGCAGCAATGGGCACTCGATGAAGCTAAGCGGGTCAATGCCCGGTTTGATCAGCACAGTACGCAAATGGACAGGCAGGCTGGTGAGCTCGGCCAACAACTCAGCGATAAAACGGACCAGTTGCTCAGAGTGATGAAAATCGCTGCGGGCGACATCATCCAGCACGTTACTGCTGAAGTTAACCAGCAGGGCGCACAAGTGGTCGCGCGCCTGTCTGCGGCGGAGAAAGAAGTGGTGAGCGAGCTGACTCAGCTCTCTTCACAGCTTGCCGCGACCGAGGCTGAGCTAAAAGGTGCAGCGCTGGCGCTGGAGCAAAAGTTGCTGGAGCAGCACACCAGCACCGGGGCCAGCTTGTCTGCGATGCAAAGCAAACAAGAGAGAACCGATGGCCTGATCGCGCAGCAGGCTGCAGAGCAGCAACGGCAGATCGAGGCTCTGCATGCATTGAGCCAGGAGCAGCATCAGGAAAGCCGTCACCTGCACTCTGAGTTGGCACGCACCCAGGCGGAAAGTGCTAGGTCACTGGCGAAAAAGCAGAGCGAAGAGTTAATCCACGTGCAGAAGCTGGTGGGCCAGTCCCACAGCAGCCTGAAAGCCTTGCTGCAAACGCTTCAGCAGTTGGACGAGAAGCGCGATTTTGCGGCCAAGCAGGCCGGTATTGCCCAGCTTGAACATTTAACCACCCAGATCCAGCAGTTACGCGCCGATAACCTGGTGAGCCTGACCAATGAACTGGCCAGGCATCAGGAGCTGACGATTGACACGGACGATTTCGTCAAGCGGCTAGGCGACTGCAAAGTGACCCAGATCGAGGACAAGCACTCCGGCCAGGTGACGCAGATTTACTATGAAAACGGCAAAAAGCGCAGCAGTGATACCTTTGCCGGTACCCAGCTCAAATACCAGATGACGTTTAATGAGGACGGAAAACCGGCACGGGGCTGTGAATTCGACCAGGCCGGAAACCTGGTGTTCGAATACCTGTATGACGATGCCGGCGAAATCAGCAAGCGTATCGAGACGGTCTATGACCCGAAAGGCAACGAAAAACAAAAACTAGAAACAGCGTATTAATTATTGGGGACAACACATGTACTTATCTGAACTGAATATTGGCGAGAAGAAGAACTTCCTGGAACTGGCGAAATACGCCATGGGGTTGAACGGTGAGCAGAAGACCGAAGAGCAGACGATTTTTCAGTCGTTTGTGCAGGAATGTGGTCTGACGGAGCATACCCTGACCAAGCAGGACAACATTGAGTCCGTGATCAAAGTGCTGGCAAAATCAAAAGGGAAAAGCAAACGCATCATACTGGTTGAACTGTTCGGGATCCTGTTGGCCGACGGTGAGGTGTGCATCGAGGAAGAGGCGTTTATGGACAAGCTCAGCGATGCACTGGCGATCGACAGCTTTGAAGTGAAGAAAATGCAGCGTTGGGTGAACGCCATGAACGATATGGTGGCGGAAGGCTATGCCATGATTGATAAGGAATAATGTATGGGCTTTGTTAGCAGATTAGGAAGTTGGTGTTCAAGCGCATATAGTGCGGCAAAAAATTTCACATCGAAAGCTACAGGTGCTGTAAAGCAGACGTGCTCTAAGGTATGGAGCGCCTTTACGGGTAAGCACTATGCCGATGAAGCGGAATCAATCATTGCCGAAACGGAAAAACGGTTTACCGATGCCAAGCAGATTTACGAGCAAGAGGTCAGGCAGATATCCGCCAGTATCGAGACTAAGATCAGCCGGATCAACCGCCAGAAGCAGGACATTTACGCGATTCACTTCGAGCGTTTTATCAAGGTATCAAAGCGGATGCACAACGTTACGGTAAAGGGTCAGCCTTTTGAAGAGCTGTTCGATGACCGCATCCTGGAGATCAAACCGCAACGTGGTGTCAGGGCGAAATCAGAGATCATGTTGATTGATTTTAATCAGATGGGCCTGTTGGATACACTGGGTATGGTGCTGACCTTGGGCTTCTTTTCGCGTAAGAAAGCCAAAGAGTCGCTCGAGCGTGCCAAGCAGGAGCGCGCGCGCGTGACTGAAGAGATCACCAAGCTGGAGGCACAGCAGAAGCAGCTTAAGGTGATCGAAGAGTCAATCGATAACGTGGTGGTGTATTTCGATGAACTGGTGGCCAACTACAGCAAGTTATTGGACCGGTTCGAATACGGAATCCAGACCCAGCGCATGCATCAGATGGCCGAAAACAGTGATGTGTTTGCCCACAAACTCGATTTTAAGCGTTTGCCGATTGTTCACCTGGAAGAGTTTCGTGCCCTGTTTAACTTGTCGATTGTCCTGAAACAGATGGCAAACCTGGGTTACTTGTCAGAATCGGGTGAGTTCATTGCCGCCGACAGCGAGAAAGCCAAAGCGGTGTACGAGATGTCTCAGTCACACTCTTTGTGCGCATGAGGAGGTAATGATGGCAAGCAAGCAAGATTTTGAAATCAAGTCATTGTCCAGTACCGAGCTAGTTGAGCGGCTTGAGGGCTGCTCGCCACTGCAGGCCAGCAAAGTGCTGCTGGATGTCGAACTGCACGATCAGCGAGACAGCCTGGAAGTGTTACAGACCATTGAGGAGCAAATGGCCGACAGTCAAGCGGGCATCGGCGAGTCACTGGTTAAGCCGATCCTGCTGAACGTGTGTGACGGGCTGGTCAGCCACCCGAAACTCAAGTTGTCAAAAAAGGGGCTTACAGCCTCCCGGTTGGTGAATGAGTTACAGAGTTTCAGTTATGATGCGTCGGCGAGTATGGTGGCCGATCATCGGCTCGATAAACAACGTCTGGACGAGCATACGCGAAAGCAGCGAGACGACAAGGGGCCATACAAAGGTAAGCGCAAGATAGTCGAAGATACCGATAAGCTCGATGACTACCTAGACAGTCGTATCAAAAACAACCGGCGCATCGAAAGTGAGCTTGAAGTCAATGAGCAGGGGCAGAAACGCTATTTATACCGGAGAAGCGATGCGATCAACCAGGCGAAAAAAGAGCAGGGGGTCAACTATTCCAAAAGTGAGATTAACGTTGATCACCAGGTTCCGCTGAAACATGCTTTTGAGGAGTATGGCCAGAGTAAAGCAATTTCGCTCGATGATCTGAAAACGGCGCTCAACCAGGACGCGAACTTTAAGAATATCTCCGGAAAGCTCAACACTTCAAAAGGAGAGAAATCCTGGAGTGAATACCAGCAGTGGGTCGAGAACAAGCGAGGCCGGCTTGAACGTAAGCAAAGAGCGGGGACCCTATCCAAGTCGGAACAGCAGGAGTTAAACGACCTGCCGACGAAAAAAACGCTGGATAATGCCCTGGAGGCCGAAAAAACATCAAAGGAGGCGATCGAAAGTGATCTGAACAAAGTGGTGGCTAACAAGCTAAAAACAGATCGTAACATGGGCAAAAAACTGGCGAAGGAAGCCTACGGCCAGGCGAAAGATGAGTTGGAAGAAAAGGGTATTGGTGAGCTCATCATCCTCATCATTAAACCCATTTTCTTTGAGCTGCGAGACACTTTCCAATATGGCGTACTCCATGGACTAGAGACCGATTCCAAGCTAGATGCGATAGGATTACGGTTCAAGAGAGCGTATCGTTACATCATGGCGAACCTGAAACATGTCGGGTTTGATGTTATCAAGGACGCACTGAAAAACTTCGTCAAGTACCTGATCAATGCGGTTATTAATCTGTTTGTTGGAATGTTAAAACGGGCGCTGAAGATCATTTCTGAAGGATTTAATGCCATAATCCAGGCGATCAAGATTCTGTTCAGTGACAGCACTCCGGCGCAGAAAGCCGATGCGATTACAAAGTTGCTTGCTACGACCGTGGTCACCTATGTGAGTTTCACCTTTGAGCAGGTGATATCACCCTATGTCGACATGATCCCTGTGGTGGGTGAGCATCTCAAAGAGGCTACCGGCATCATGGTGTCCGGGATTGGTTCAACCCTGGTGGTTTGGCTGCTTGATCAGGCCGATATTTTTTCAACCAAGGCCGAGCTGCGTACCAAGCGGGTTAAAGAAGTTTTTGAGATGAGAATTCAGCAAATCAAAGACAACACGGATGCGTTTGAACAGGCGTCGATAGCCAAACTGGCCCGGGATAAACTGCAGTTTCGCTCGCTGACTGAACATCTATCAAGAGCCATTGATGGTGACAGTAACGTCAACTCTGACGTTGAAGCGATAGCCGATTTCATGAAAGTCGATCTTAAAATCAGATCCAGCGATGATTTTATGGCCCTGCTGGAAAACAATAATACGCTGGAAATCGCATAACCCACTACGCCTCTGAATCAGAGGCGTTTTTTATTCAATCTTGTGCTTTATCTCGGTTAGTAGCTGTTTAATTTCACGATTTTCTCGCCTTAGCTCAAGCACCTCCCGCTTGAGGTCATCATTGTTGTCACTGACCAGTTCATCAACGAACACTGCATTCGCTAGAGAAACCGCAATAAAGCCGCCGCTGACCAGGACGATGATGGTAAAGGCATTGACGCTGGCGTGCAGCAGGGGATGGCTGGTTTTATCGATAGAGTCCGGCAATGCACCCCAGTTCTCAATGGTAAATATCTCAAAGACAGTGTTGAGTGATGTCAATGGAGTACTAAAATAGTCGGGAACGCTGGTGGAAAACAGGATAAATCCAATCAGTGAAAAGAAGCACAACAGGCAGAAAAGCAGGATCAACACCGCTTTGGAGCTTTTGATCGCCCGAGCTAATCCGCTCAGAACTTGTGAGCCGTTCGGGATGATCTTGAACACGCGGATAACCGAGATTAACCTGAACACGCGTAAATAGATAACACTATCGATATCGGCGATAGGCATGGCGACCAGGCTGGCAACCAGTAAAAAGAAGTCAAACTGACAGGACGGGGACTGAAAATATCTCCTCCACGACAGCACGTGTACTTTCAAGAAAAATTCCAGCGAAAAATAGATCAAAACATAAATATCGATGTACTGAAATACGTGGTTTTCGTACAGGTGCTGCGTAAAAAATATTAGCAGTGAACTGATCACGACATACGATGAGAGTCGATCTAAGCTTTTTAAAGATATCGATCCTTTTGATAATACAAACATAAAGTTGATTCCTGACTTAAGGCAGTTATTTTATCATGAATTAGCTCCAGCTAAATAGCTGTTCCTAAATGTAATCCACTGGTGTGTAGAAACAAAAAGGAACTCGGTAACGTTTGAGCAATCTGAACTGTCGCCAAACATACAAACTCGCAACCGTTACCGAGTACGCATGATTCTAACATTGCCTGACAGCGCCGAGCGACGTCATATGATCAAAAAGATGCATAAGGATGAAGATCATACAGACAGCCAATAGTTCCCCCTTGAGATTCAGATAGGTAGAGATCAAGCAGTTCCTTCTTTCCGTCGATTTTCAGTTCTAGGATGGCGTGAATAGTTTTGCTTATGTAGCGTCCGTCTTCCTTGATTTTATAGTGGATAGCGTCAAGCTAAACAAAGGGATAGAGCACGTTGAGCGGTCGCTGTTGCCACTCTTTAAGCGGACTTCGTAACAGTGACTCGGTTCCGCTTCCATAGAAGTTAATTCATATTTTACTAAATTAAAAAGATAACTCGAATTGCCCTTATTCCGTGCTGGCAACTAGGAAGGAATCCTTCGCAGTTGCTTAAATCACCTTCGGCCTTTGTTGAGTAGACGACATCTGTTACCAAGTGTCGTCCCTCTAAGATGTATGGACTCCCTCTCTTCAGGGAGCTACGGTTGAAGTTGATCAAAACCTAACCAAGAGTCCATACAATGCAGAAATATAACGTTATAGCGATTGATTTGGCAAAAAATGTCTTTCAGGCTTGTAAATTAAGCCCACAGGGAAAAGTTATATACAATCGAGAAATAAACAGAACGAAGCTCAAAGAACTTCTAATTAAACAGAAGCTTTCATTAGTGGCAATGAAATCGTGTTCTAGTGCTCATTATTGGGCGAGATATGCAAAAGCCGCTGGTCATCAAGTCAAAGTGATCAATACTCGTGCGGTTAAGGGATTTCAAACAAAAAACAGATAAGAACGATGCTCTTGCAATTGACACCGCAGCATCTCTTGAGCATATCCATAGCGTTCGAGTTCAATATGTGGATGAGCAAGCAACGCCATCAATGGAACGAGGCAGAAATTTAGCTCTCACTCACCAGATAGCTCAAAGTAATCATATTCGTGGATTACTGCCAGAATTGGGGGGTATTCTACCCCGAGGATTAACCTCGTTAAGAGAAGGGATTCCATTTATTCTTGAAGATGCGGAAAATGGATTACCCGATCAGTTCAGAGCCGTACTTCTTCGGTTGTGGGAGCATTTGCTTATTCAGACAGAACATCTGGATGATCTGACTAAACAGCTAGAGATGGCAATTAAAGATAATGATGTCTGTCAGAAGCTAATAAAATTTGAAGGAATTGGTCCTATAGGGACTTTAGGTCTTGCTCTGCGATTAGGGAAAGGCGAGAACTTCTCAGGTGGAAGAAGTGCATCAGCCAGCATAGGCTTAACACAAAAGCAGCATAGCTCTGGCGGTGAAGAACGTATTGGGCATATATCAAAGAAAAGTGCCGACATGCGAATCCGTTCAACACTTTTTCAAGGAGCGCTTTCGGTCGTTAGCCTGGTAGTGAATCGCCCAGCTAGAACAAATAAAGAACAATGGTTAAAAGCATTAATAGAGAGACGTGGGAAGAAAGTTGCTGCGATTGCGTTAGCAAATAAAACCGTACGAACAGCTTACGTTCTTTTAAAGAATGATTCAGTGTAACGGCTAGATAAATTAGCTTGATATACCGAGCATAATCAACACAGAGCTATGGTAAAACATGTAAGACCGACCAGTAGAAGCTAGTTGGATTCTAAGGCACAATAATTCCGTTCTTAAGACAACTTAGCCTATTGGTGCGACTACATTTTAGGATGAGGTAGCTCCTCAAGAAAGCCCGTATATAAGAGCGCATCTATACTTATTTTTATTTTGTTTTTTTGTTGATTTGCCGAAGGAGTCCATATAAAAACCAGCGTGAAACTTTCATCGCACTAGGCTTAATCCTTCACGAAGGCGCCGATTGGCACCCAGCAACTTATAAAGCAGCAGAATCAGGTTCATTCCAAGAGTAATGGCATTGCCCAGGGATATCGCATGAGTAGATTTTTTGTAAACGGTAAGTGTTATCTTTGTTGGATTTCCTGTCGTGGTGATATACAAGCCCTAATTCAAGCGTTCAACAAACAACTAAAGTTCAACGGAAACCGTCATCGAGAAAATATATCGTAGTTAAGGAAGTGTAAAAAGTAACATTAATTCAACTCATGCGTTCGCCCTGCACCGGTATGTGTTCCCATCCCACCTTTTTCTAGTGTTTTTAAGTTGTTCTAAAAAGTGTAAGTGTGGAAGTGCTCTCAGTCCTTGTGCTGTAAGGCTTCAGGTGCGAAAGGAAAAATATTATTTCATATAAGAAAAAGAGAAAAGGTTGTCTCACCCAAAAGAGGAGTGAATAGAAGTGTTAACTGTAAAGCAGTTAACTTTTCCTATTCTGTTTGTTCTCTTTGTCTTGAGTAACTAATCATAAATAGTTCATATTTATTTTTAATGAGTTTAGGAAATGGCTTTTATCCATTTTTAAGCACTAATTTGCCTTTAAGCCTTGTAATGTAATGATTGAGGGGCTTTGTTTGGCTTTGATGTGATGGACGCACCTCCCTTCTAGCGTCGTTGTACCAAACTTATGGTGCAACCAGTGAGAACAGTAGGGGTAAAGAGTATGTCCATTAGAGTTGTCGGCATCGATATTGCCAAAAACCTCTTCCAAATATGTATATTGGATACTAACGGCCGGATTTTGTCTAATCGTAAAGTTAAGCGAGATAAGCTTCTTGATACTATCCGCCAACTACCGGAGAAAACCGCTCTTGTTATGGAGTCATATGCGACTTCACATCATTGGGGACGAGTTTTCCAGGAGTTAGGATATACAGTGGCTCTTATCCCAGCCCAGCATGTGAAACCATTTGCTGGCAGGCAAAAGAACGATGCTAATGATGCGCGAGCTATTTGCGAAGCCTCTTCCAGACCGGACATTCATAAGGTGGTACGAGATATACTAGCCTTCGCTGCCAATTCCGAAATCAAATACATGTGAGATTTGACCCAAGTGTTATTAGTATTTGGATAGTATGAACTGTAGAGTTGTAGACTTGTTTGAATTTTTCATCAACAGTGGCAGAAATAAGGTGTGGTTAGGACTGTGGATGATTTTGAGTTACTAGTCGGTCGCTGGCAGCCAGTGTTCAATACCGGAACTTATTTATGAATAGCTAAATTAGCAAATCCCCTAAAACAGAATCGTCCAAAAGTTAGTTTCGTGCCTTGTTAATATCTGTGTGATCAGAGTTTATTGTCATTTCCACAGTGTTTTTGGTAGCAATGTACCTTAAAAATGATCAAGCTTTAGCTTTTTATAGACCACGAATCGCTTGAAAAGGCACGCTTCCGATCAAAGTTTATTTTCCTCCGACAAACGTTGTTGGTCTCTTCCTGAATGGAAGTGGTAGAAATTGCCTTGGATCACCAGAAACAATACGGATCTCGCAAGAAGTGGAAAGAGGCTGCCGATTATAGCGGCCTCATAGGCTACTGACTTCGTTGCCGAATTTAGTTTAAGAGTAATGGTATCTAAATAGCCTGTTTTTAAGCAATATACTGAGTTTCGAGCATACCTAGCCTTGTAAGCTTTTTAACACGTTAATCGTGACGTCCCCACAACTTGTGCGTTGTAACTACGAAGAGTCAGCGGTGCTTCGAGTAGTTGCTGCAAACGACACTTGGCAGTTTCAGACAGTTAATCTTAGTGGTAACGATTACAATATTCGTGGCGACTTTTGGATGCTATGTAAGTTATATTTTGTCATTTGCGTGTGATTACTGTTAAATTCTCGTGAATTAGCCAGGTTTCGCCCGATTTTTCTACAAAAAACTTAAAATGTTTCTTTTTATTTAGTGGTAACGTTTACACTAATTTGAGTTTGATCACGGAACTGAATCGGTGTTGGTTGATAGACTTTTAACCATTGAAGAATTGGGCGTATCGACTTGGTGTGAATAACGCTGGCTCAGTGAGCATCAGGTCCGGTAACGAGCAGGAAGCAGCAACAGCGGAGAAGTAAAAGTGAGAGTACTTGTCACAGGTGGTATGGGTTACATCGGCAGTCACACATGCGTTCAGATGATTGAGGCGGGCATGGAGCCCATCATTGTCGATAACTTGTGTAACGCCAAAACAGAAGTATTGAGCCGTATTGAAGCGCTAGCTGGCAAACTGCCAACGTTTTATCAAGGCGATATTCGTGATGAAGCGTTTTTGGATTCGGTATTCGCTGAGCATGATATCCAAGCGGTCATTCACTTTGCAGGTCTGAAAGCGGTAGGTGAGTCAGTCGTCAAGCCATTGGAATATTACGATAACAATGTCAATGGCTCATTGGTGTTGGCGCGTAGTATGCGTAAAGCGGGTGTGAAGAGCATCGTATTCAGTTCCTCAGCAACCGTCTACGGCGATCCAGAAATCGTTCCGATCACAGAAGACTCACCAACAGGTGCAACCACTAACCCATACGGTCGTAGTAAATACATGGTGGAAGCGTGTTTGAGTGATTTGTTCAATGCTGAAAGCGATTGGAGCATCACTTTGCTGCGCTACTTTAATCCTGTTGGTGCGCATCCATCAGGCACCATGGGCGAAGACCCGCAAGGCATTCCAAACAACTTGATGCCGTTTATTGCACAAGTCGCGGTTGGTCGTCGTGAAAAGCTCTCCGTATTTGGTAACGACTACCCAACGCCGGACGGTACAGGTGTGCGTGATTACGTCCATGTAATGGACCTGGCTGATGGCCACATTGCGGCACTGAAAGCTGTGGGGCAGAAAGCGGGCTTGCACACATACAACCTAGGGACAGGTAAAGGTTCTAGCGTACTTGAAATGGTGGAAGCTTTCGGTGCCGCCTGCGGTAAACCTGTGCCTTACGAATGGTGCCCGCGTCGTCCGGGTGATATCGCCGAATGTTGGGCGAGCACAGACAAGGCAGAGCGCGAGCTTGGTTGGAAAGCAACACGCAGCGTTGCTGAAATGACTGCCGATACTTGGAATTGGCAATCTAACAACCCACAAGGTTACTAATTTTCATCCGGTGCAGTGCGTCGGACTAGTAAGAAGAATGAGTTGAGTAAGTAAAATGTCGAACGTTGAATTTAACCCAGTGGATCACCCACACCGCCGTTACAACCCACTAACGGGTCAATGGATTTTAGTTTCACCACACCGTGCAAAACGTCCTTGGAGTGGGGCGGATGAGAAAGCTGCGATTGATGAGCTACCAAGCTACGATGAGAAGTGTTTCCTGTGTCCGACAAATGAGCGTATCTCTGGCGATGTTAACCCAGATTATCAGGGCACGTACGTGTTTAATAACGATTTCGCTGCGCTGATGGTGGATTCACCAGATGCGCCAGAATCAGACAACCCATTATTTAAAACCCAAGGTGTACGCGGTTTGAGCCGGGTGATTTGTTTCTCTCCTGACCACAGCAAAACCTTACCTGAACTACCGGTAGACAAAATTCGTGGCGTGATTGATACGTGGAACGAGCAAATTGAAGAGCTAGGTAAAGAGTATGTTTGGGTCCAAGCGTTTGAGAATAAGGGTGAAACCATGGGCTGTTCTCAGCCTCACCCACATGGTCAAATCTGGGCGAACAGTTTCTTACCAAATGAGATTGAACGCAAAGAGCAAAACCTAAAAGCGTACTACCAGAAACACGGTAGCAATCTACTGGTGGATTACGTGCAGGCAGAGCTAAAAGATGGCTCCCGTATCGTCGTTGAAACCGAGCATTGGTTGGCGGTTGTCCCATACTGGGCAGCGTGGCCATTCGAAACCATGCTACTACCCAAAACACACATCCGCCGTATGAGCGAGTTAAGTGATGAGCAGCGTGATGACTTGGCGGTAGCGATCAAAAAGCTAACCAGCCGTTATGACAATTTATTCCAATGTTCTTTCCCTTACTCAATGGGTTGGCACTACGCCCCTTTCTTTGAACAAGGCACAGATATCGACCATTGGCAGCTTCACGCATTGTTCTACCCGCCACTTTTACGTAGCGCGACGGTTCGTAAGTTTATGGTGGGTTACGAAATGCTGGCCGAAAGCCAACGCGACTTAACCGCAGAGCAAGCTGCGCAGCGTCTGCGTGATGTCAGTGACTTGCACTACAAAGAACAATAAGCCCTCAAATTTAGGCTGATAACGAACAACGGGATAGCGCGACGATATAGATAAAAAGTTAGGTTCAGCGCGTTATCCCAACATTAACTTTAAGTTTTAAGAGTACGTCCCTATGTCTGATTTAATCCAAAATGTGAAAGCGTCTTTTGAGAAAGTGCTAGGCTATGCGCCAAGCCACATTATCCAAGCGCCTGGTCGTGTAAACCTGATTGGTGAACACACCGACTACAACGATGGTTTTGTACTGCCATGTGCAATTAACTATCAGACGGTTGTTGCGGCAGCAAAGCGTGAAGACAACCTAGTACGCGTGGTATCGGTTGATTACGATAACGCGGTTGATGAATTCGATATCACTCAAGAAATCACATTCCAAGAAGACAAAATGTGGGCAAACTACATTCGCGGTGTCGTGAAGTGTCTGTTGGCTCGTGGCTACCAGTTTACCGGTGCTGATATCTCTGTCAGCGGCAATGTCCCTCAAGGTGCGGGGTTGAGCTCATCAGCGGCACTGGAAGTCGTGATTGGTCAGACGTTCAAAGTGCTCTTCAACCTGGAAATAAGCCAGGCGGAAATCGCATTAAATGGTCAGCAAGCCGAGAACGAATTTGTTGGTTGTAACTGCGGCATCATGGATCAAATGATTTCGGCAGAAGGCCGTGAAAACCACGCCATGTTATTGGACTGCCGCAGCCTGGAAACACAAGCGGTTTCTATGCCTGAGGACATGGCAGTCGTGATCATCAACTCGAATAAAAAACGTGGCTTGGTAGACAGCGAATACAACACTCGCCGTCAGCAGTGTGAAGAAGCGGCGCGAATCTTTGGCGTTAAAGCTCTGCGTGATGTCACCATTGAGCAGTTCAACGAGAAAGTCTCTGAGTTGGATGAAATGGTGGCAAAACGTGCGCGTCATGTGATCACCGAAAACGACCGCACAGTCGAAGCGGCAAAAGCGCTCCGTTCGCATGATATTAAACGCATGGGTGAACTGATGGCTCAGTCGCATACATCAATGCGTGATGATTTCGAAATTACCGTCAAAGAAATCGACACCTTAGTTGAGATGGTGAAAGAGGTGATTGGCGAAGAAGGAGGTGTGCGCATGACCGGCGGTGGCTTCGGTGGTTGTATTGTGGCGTTGGTTCCACCTGCATTAGTGGATGAAGTGAAATCGACGGTAGAAGCTAAATATGAAGCTGCGACAGGTTTAACAGCGTCGATTTATGTTTGTAAAGCCCAGGATGGCGCAGGTCTGATCGAAGCGTTGTAAGGGCAGGCGATGAAAGAATATTTTGAACAATTAGAACAAGCGATGATTCAAACGCCATCGTTTGACGGTCAAGCGGCGAATCTGCTCCAGCTTACTAATGCAAATGGTATGACGGCATCGTTTATGGATATTGGTGCGACTTGGTTGAGTTGCACGCTGCCGTTAGATGGTGAACACCGTGAAGTGCTATTGCGCTCGCCAAATATGGCAGAACACATGAAGCAAGACGCCTATTTTGGTGCCATCGTCGGTCGTTTTGCCAACCGTATTGCAAATGGTCGATTTGAGATCGATGGAGAGCATTATCAACTTGGTATTAATAACGGTGAAAACTCGCTCCACGGAGGCTTGGATGGGTTCGATAAACGCCGTTGGAAGATTGCCGAACAAAGTGATCGACAAGTTGTTTTTACGCTTCGATCGCCTGATGGTGACCAAGGTTATCCTGGCAATCTCGATGTCAAAGTCACATACACGTTAACCGATGAGAATGAACTCGTTATTGCCTATGAAGCGAATACCGATAAAACCTCTCCGGTGAATTTAACTAACCACGCTTACTTTAACTTGGCGGGCGAGGCGAGCAACGCGAAAAGTTTGGACCATACGTTGCAGCTTAGTGCAGAGCATTACTTGCCAACGGATGCGGGTTTAATTCCTACGGGTGAACAAAAACCTGTCTCTGGTACCAGTTTTGATTTCACCGAGCCAAAACTTATTGGCCAGGCATTTCTTAGCGAGCAGGATCAGAAAAACGCGGGTGGCTACGATCACGCCTTTGTGTTCAAGCCTAAAGTGACCGATTGTGTGTCTGTTGCCGCGGTTCTTATTGCACCCAAAGAAGATGTGGTGATGAAGGTCAAAACCACTAAACCAGCCATACAGTTCTATTCTGGAAACTTTTTAGCAGGTGTGCCGGGCGCAAGCAAAACTTACGCGCTTTATGACGGCCTTGCCTTGGAAACGCAATACTTTCCTGATGGACCAAATAAACCAGAATGGGGACTCAACAGTGGGGTGTTGAGCTCAGGGGATTGCTATCAGCATCGAACCGTGTATCAGTTTGAATTTTAGATAGCATTTTTGGTGGGCTCTATGCCCACCTTTTTTTGATTCCTAGTCAATCGGATACAGATAATCAACAACGCTCAACAGAATTTCTGCGCACTAATGTTGGGCTGAAAATAATAGTTTCATCTTCAACCTGTTCATCACGTGACAGTGCTAAAGCTAAGCGGGCAGCACGTTCAGCCATCATCTCGATTGGATAGCGAACTGTGGTGAGGCGAGGATGAACAAAGCGTGCAATTAAGCCATCATCAAACCCCACCATCGATATCTTACTGGGTACTTCAATGCCGTTTTGATCTAATGCTGACAACGCACCCGCTGCCATATAGTCGTTGTAGGCGACAACGCCAGTCATCTCCAAAGATTTGGTTAACAGATTCGTCATCGCAACTTCACCGCCATCACTGTTTGGCTCACCGTACTCGATATAATTTTTTGATAGCTCAATGCCATGTTCTTTTAGTGCATCCAGATAACCTTGCAGGCGTTCATCTGTATCTTCAATATCCTGAGCAGAGGTGATACAAGCTATTTTTCGATGCCCGTGACGAATCAAATATTCCGTTGCTAAGAATGCGCCTTTGCGGTTATCAAGGGAAATACAACGACTGGCTAACTCGGGAATATGCCGATTGATCAGCACCATGCCTTTTACCTCTTTGGCGTAACCAATCAGTTCTTTATCAGACAGTCCTTTGGAGTGGATGACGATTGCATCACAACGACTATTGATTAGCAATTCCAGGGCTTGGCGCTCATCTTCAGGATTGTGGTAACCGTTACCAATAAGGATATGTTTGCCATTTTCACGCGCGACGTTATCGACTGATTTGACCAGTGTGCCGAAGAATGGGTCGGACACATCACTGACTAAAACACCCATCGTCTCAGTGCTTTGGCTTACCAGTGCACGGGCTGCTGCATTGGGTCGGTAGCCTAACTTGCCCATCGCTTTGGTCACTGCATCGATTGATGATTGACTTGCTTTAGGTGACTTGTTTAACACACGTGAAACGGTTGCGACCGAAACTCGTGCTTCTTTCGCCACATCCTTAATCGTTGCCATATAGAACCTTTAGTGGTTAAAAATTTTAACTGGAAGTATGAAACCCCGTTATGTAACAACTTAAATTAACCAGTAGGTTTGGGTTGTAAGCTTTGGATTTTATCACTTATATTTTAAATAGCTAATATTGTGGTAGCGTTTACATTATAGTGTCGGTGAAAAATAAATCTTGATCACTTTTCAGGTATATGAGGTCATGTTAGGTAGAGATAAGTACGAAAAACAGTGATCAACATTGATGAAATTGCTCGGTGATATTAGCTCTCTATACAGCTTACAGAAGAGCGCTTCACTAATATTGGTATAAACAGTTTAAATTCTGTACTTTCTATGGATTCCTTGTTGATTAACTTCAGCGAAAGCTTTACAGCTTCGTTTGCCATAACCTGAATCGGGTAACGGATAGTCGTAAGGCGAGGGTATATGTAACGCGCGATGTGACCATCATCGAAACCAATTACAGACATATCTTCGGGGATGCAAATGCCATTCTCTTGTAGCAGAGTCATACAGCCTGCAGCCATGTAATCGTTGTAGGTAGCGACGGCAGTGATTGGAAGGTTCTTCGCTACTAGATTCACCATGGCTTGCTCACCACCGGTTTCATCGGGTTCGCCATATTCAATATATTCTTCACGGATTTCGAGGCCATTGTCACGCAGAGCGTCCAGATAACCTTCTCGTCTGTCGCGAGCATCTTCAATATCGTGACTGGAGCAAATGTAGCCGATATGCCTGTGACCATTACGAATCAAATGCTCGGTAGCGATGTAAGAGCCTTTACGGTTATCTAATGCAATACAGCGAGAGGCAATCTCCGGAACAATACGGTTGATTAACACCATACCCGGAATTTCCTTTGCTAACTTGCAGAGCTCTGAGTCGCTCATCCCTTTACTGTGAACGACTAAAGACTCACATTGGCTGTTAATCAGCAAGTTTATTGCGTTCCGCTCTTTGGTCGCATCGTGATAGCCACTGCCGATGAGAAGTTGTTTTTCTTGTTCACTAGCGATGGTATCGATGGCTTTAACCATCGTGCCAAAGAAAGGGGCGGAAACGTCGTTGACTAACACACCAATCGCATTCGAAGATTTACTGACCAAAGCTCGAGCATTGGCATTCGGACGATAACCCAGTTTTTCCATTGCTTCTTTCACTGCAACAATGGCAGCTTCACTGGTGTGAGGGGCGTTATTTATAACGCGTGATGCGGTAGCAATCGAAACACCGGCTTCTTTTGCGACGTCTTTAATGGTAGCCATAGGGAACTCAGAATCTTTAATTTCAGCTATTTAACTATGAAGGCAGTAGGAACTCAATTAGTGAGATAAGAATAGTGACGGTGTTTCAAGGTTTTGTACTCATTATGGGTTTATTTGAATAAAAAATCCCCAAACCGGAGTTTGGGGATTGAAATGATAAAGGGTCTAGCTCGCCTTACTAAGCGGGCTGAAACGATACTCGGTATGCATAGTGATTGTCAGTAAGCTGGAATTCCTTATGTACGCTCGGACTCCAAGAGTCATCACCACCTACACCCATATGCTGATGATCCAGACGCAGATAAACCTTTTCTTCTTTGTCTATCTCATTGGTGTGCTTCGCTTCTGCCAAAGCGTGCTGTGCATATTGGCTAACGCTAAATTGGAAATCACCAGAAATGCTCAGCTCGTTAATTTCTAAATTCCGGGTACCACAGCGCAAGCCACTGTCGGTAGGGAAGATGTAAGGTGTGTGCATTTGGTCCAATGTTTGAGTGTGCAGACCGAATCGCGCAGCAGATAAACGATCCGGATAGTTCTCAAACGGACCTAAACCCTGCCACGTTACCGTGGTATTTTGCTCTTGTAGTGGTAATTGCATTTCCAAACCAATACGTGGCATAGGCGGTAAGTTATCCGCTAGTTTAACCTCAACGTCGAGTTGCATTTTGCCATCATTGTTTAGGGTATGAACCCAGGTTGTGATAGCCTGCACGTCTCCATTGAAGTGGTAGGCATAGATAGAGGTCACTTGTACGGCCTGCTCAAGTGTCTCGCTTTGGCAGGAGACACATTCACGTTCCCACTGACCAATACCAGCCATGTCCCATCGGCATATCCAAGCGTTAGGATCGACGTTGTCAACTTCACTGACGCCAATGTCGTTATCCAGCGGAGCACGGAAGAAGTTGTCTTGCGGCGCTGCCAGCATCTGCGCTTTGCCTTCTACTTGCCAATCAACCAGTAAGCCAGTGTGGCGATCCCAGCGCCATTGATACTTCTCGTCTAAGCTAACCACCAAAATTGCGTTATCTTGTTGAATCAAAGACGGAATTAGTTTGGGTTCCAGTTTAGGTATCACCAGACCCGCGTAGTTACGCACAGAAAATTGTTCTGTCGCGCAAACATGACCCGCAGGAGCCCATGGTGTCTCTTTGATTAAGGTAATGTCCGTGTTTAAGTGATACACAGCGCCTGCTTTTGGTTTGAAGCTTAGTTCGATTTCCAACAGGGCTTGGCTATTGGCTTCGATATCAAGCTGTGCTGAGCCAGACTGAATCACTTTGCCGTCTTCCAATAGTGACCAGTTCAGCTGTTCATTATCTGTGGAGCGGAAAAGGTTTTCATTGTTGACTAGCAGATTACAACGCTCTTTTGTTTGCTCTTGGAGAGACACTGTGATCATGCGCTGGCAATATTTTGCTTCTTCTAATGTTGGATGCACGGTGCGATCAGGGAATATCAGCCCGTTAATACAAAACTGGCGGTCATTAATTTCATCGCCGAAGTCACCGCCGTATGCCCAGAAGTGCTTGCCATTTTCATCCCATTGACTCAAACCCTGGTCTACCCAATCCCAGATGAAGCCGCCTTGTAGGCGAGGAAACTCGCGGAAAGCATCCCAGTATTCGTTAAAGCTACCTAAACTGTTGCCCATCGCATGAGCGTATTCACACAAGATAAGAGGACGTGTTTCATTTGGTAATGAAATCCATTTTTTGATCGGCCACTTAGGTACCGCTTCGTCTTCGATTACCGTATTAACACGTGCATACATTGGCGCAATGATGTCGGTAGCCGTAGTATTTGAGCCGCCACCTTCGTACTGGATAGGACGTGATGGGTCGTAGTTTTTAGACCAGGCGTACATGGCGTTATGGTTGCTGCCATGACCAGATTCATTACCCAAAGACCAGATAATGATAGATGCGTGGTTCTTATCGCGCATGACCATTTGCGTGTAGCGGCTCATATAGGCGTTTGCCCACTGAGGATCGCTCGACAGGCGGTTCATCGGCTGCATGCCATGAGTCTCAATGTTTGCTTCATCACACACATATAAGCCGTATTGGTCACACAACTCGTACCAACGAGGGTGGTTCGGGTAGTGGGAAGTACGCACCGCATTAAAGTTATGCTGTTTCATTAAACAGATGTCGCGAACCATGTCTTCCTCGGTCATCACATGTCCGAGCTCTGGGTGATGTTCATGGCGGTTCACGCCGCGAATCAACAGTGGTTGACCATTTAACTTCAGTTGCCCATCGGTGATCTCAACTTTACGGAAACCAACCTGGTAGGCTTCGCTTTCCAGATGTGTGCCGTTTTCGTCCAGTAGAGAGACAACAAGGCGATATAGGTTTGGTGTTTCTGCTGTCCACTTTTGCGGATCATTAACGTGCAGGGTTTGAAACACAACGTCATTCCATGAACCGCGCTCGTCAATCCGGCGATTATTTGGCGTGTCGATACGAGGTTTCGTGACGGCTTGCTCGCCATCAAATAACTGAACCTGAACTTGGTATGTGTCTGGCGCTGAAATATGGGTCACGACAGACAAAGAACCATCGCGATAGCAGGCGTCCAGATCCGGAGTGATGAACACATCTTCAATACAGTGTTGTGGTTTAGCTAATAAAGTCACATCGCGGAAAATACCGCTTAACCACCACATATCCTGATCTTCTAAGTAACTGCCATCACTCCAGCGGATCACCATGACTGCGAGACTATTCTCTCCTGAGACCAAATGAGGTGTGAGGTCGAATTCAGCTGGAAGGCGGCTATCTTGGCTGTAGCCAACCCATTTACCGTTACACCATAAATGGAAAGCTGAGTTAACGCCGTCAAAAATGATGCGTTGTGTATTTGTCAGTTCTTCGTCAGTAAGAGAAATCGTTGTGCGGTAACATCCGGTTGGGTTGTCTGCTGGTACAAACGGAGGTTTCACCTCAAATGGATATTTGACGTTGGCGTAAATAGGCTTGTCGTAACCTTGCATCTGCCAGTTTGAAGGAACAGTAATGTCATCCCAATGGGTATCATTGAAGTGTGTTTCGATGAACTCACCGTCGACCTGCTCTGGCGCTTCGAACAGCTTAAACTTCCACTGACCATTGAGAGATTGTCGCTGAGCTTGAATATCGTCACGGGCATGGTCAATATTGCGATAGCTAGAAAGCGGACTATGTGCTTTCATGCAGTGAATGTTCACTGATTGTGGGTTTTCCCAATCGCGTCGTTGAATAATATCTGAAAATGCCATCATGTTTCCTACTTAATTTTTTATAACTAATCTTGTTTCACTACGTCCATCACGCGCGTAATGATAAATCTCTGTATTTGTCTCGCTATTTAGCTAACTGCTGCACGAGATAGTCTTTTGCTTGGGTAATGCCTTGCTCTTCGGCTTTATTTGCGATTTCTGCTGCTTGTTTTACGTTGTTCTCTTCCAGAGCTGCATCAATTTGTTCACGGTAGTGCGACCAAGCTTGTGGTGATTCTGATACTGACCCGTGTGCAACTTCCACTTGTTGTTGAGCATCAGGATTCTTGCCGAGCTCTGCCAAAAGTGTCAGTACCGCATTATTGTCCGACGCACTGGTGGTAACGTCAATTACGCCAAATGGTTGGTATTCCGCTGTGAGAGGTAATTGCTTGTTGCCAATAATATTTTGTGAATCTGCGTAGACTTGTTCGGGATGAGTGCGGGTTAACTCTTTACCAAGCAGGGCATTATTTGACGCGATAACAATGTATTTCGCGCCATTCAGTTGTGGATTGATAGTGACGACGCTTTCAATGCGTTCTAATCCGCGCATTCCGGTCGTTTGGTAGTCAAACGTTTCAGCTGAGTAGTCAGAAATTAGCTGCCAATTGCCGTCATAAACGCGAATGTTCGCAGCAAATAGTGAATTGTTATCGATATAAGAGCGAACTAACAGTGAGAAAGGCGTATCTACGGTGATTCGGTAGCCCGTTACAGGAAGTGCTTGTGATGAAGCGGTTTCTGAACCCGATAAAGCCGCGGCACTCAATGTGGGCAAATTGGCGTCCATAACGACTTGCTGGTGGAAAGGCGTCGACAATGCCGTTAGGGGCAGAGCGTTGATTGATGAGCAGCAAGCCTGAGTGTTGAAGTCAGTATTGAAAGTTTGTTCTGGTAAGCTACTACACGCACCAAGAGACAGTGCCATAAGTAGAGTTGCCAACGGTTTTAATTTCATCGGTTTTGTCCTTTTACGGGGTGAGCAAACCTCTCACCCCATTGCGTTCAAAAATAGTAGCTTTGGTGCATTACCACCATGTTTCGACGTTAAAGCCGAATGTCACTTCATCTACGTCGCTCTTGCTTATGCTTTGAGAGTCGCCATAAACGTCACCGCCTCGGTTCCATTCATCGGTTTTTTCTGAGTATGTTGCGAATAAACGCAGAGATGGACGAGCCCAAACCCCTTTGCCAGCCTGGAACATCTGCGCCAGCGTGACTTTGTACATATCGTTGGTGCCTGCGCCGTTTTGTGCTTCTACTGACTCGTAACCCACTTCTAGTGCGGTCGCCATGTATTTTGTCCAGCTGTATTGAGTTCGGGCACCCACGCTAAACCACTTTTCGCCCTCGTTGTTATCCAGGTTTTTATCTTGGTAGGCGATGGAGTACATCACTTGGAAATCTTCGTTGACGTTAAAATCACCCGAGTTAAAAATTCGCCAGCTGTAACCATCGTGTTCTACTCCGGTGCTGTATTTACGATTAGAACCGCCTTCTGCACTCATTAAACCACCGGCAAGTGCGTCAGTGCCGTATTGGAATACAAATGTGTTTGAACCATAGTTCCAGGCTTGACGATAAAGTGCAGAAAACATTGCGCCAGAAGTGGTGATGTCACTCTCGTCGTAGCTTGAATTTTGGGTGAAAACATAGTTTAGACCGACGGTAAGATCCGCGCTGTCGCTTAATTCGATGCCACTCAAGCGTGCATCCAGATTGTGTAAGCTACGTCCATCTGCACTTGAATTTGGCGCCATCCATGCAAAATGGCCTTTAGCAAAACCGAGATCCCAGTTTTCAATACCGATACCAGTACTTGAGGTATCCCAGTATTTAATGTCGATCATATGTACTTCATGACGGCGGTAGAAACGTTCACCCGCCCAGATGGAAGCATTTTCTTGGCCGTCAAACAGTCCGTAACCGGCTGACCACATTTGGATCACACTCACGTCACCCCAGCTTTCACCACTGCCAAGGTAAAGAGTGGTATCAAAGTACGCATCGCCTTGTTGCCATACGTCGGCTTTTACCCCCGCTTCCCACCAGTTCAGCTCATTACCCAAACGGTAATTACCATAACCTTGGCCTGCACGAATCACGTCGTTCCGTTCGCCTTTACCATCGTTGTGTTCGTCATTATCGGTGTAGATATTGCCCCATTTGGCGTAGCCAAAGTAGGTCACGTTTTCCACTGCAGCCATACTAGCAAGCGGTGCTAGGGCAAGGGTAATCCCAAGCGCTCTTACAAGCGTCTTTTGTTTCATGAAGTGTCTCCATTCTATTTTTATTTATGGATTTATTTTTTTATTTGAGTCCTAACTCGGCGAGCAGTGTAAATAAACTATGGAAACGTTTTCATGATCGGATTGGCATTTTTGTCTAAATGGTGATGTTATTGCTATTTAGTGTGATTTAGATCGCTTTATTGGCTTATTTTAATGGGGTTTTGACGTGTTTTATGTGGAAGCGTTTACGGGTTGATGGCGTATGTTGCTTGGGTTGTTAGGAAGGCAAGTTTTCAGGGAGGGTTTTGGTGAGTGCAATAGGATGAAAGAGAGCCCAACTGAACTCAATTGGGCATATGAGACAAGGAAGTATAAACAACAAGTCGTTCGCGGCGTAATGCACACGGCGGCGCGCTGAATTGTCAAGCTGGGATATAAAGTTAGGACCCAAGAGAGACACTTCATTATGAATCTCGAAGCATTAAGAATACGAGTGTCGCTTGATCACTGCAAGAGTTTGAAGGTTTAACTGCGTGGTCTTTAGGCTTATTTGCATATTTGTCTGTAAGTTATATAGATTTTTTTGCTTTAATTACAATTGGTTATTGTGTTTTTCTGTCAAATTTTACAACAATAAAATCTTACATTCTCTTTCTGATTTGAGTTAAATATAAGAGGGTATTAGGCCAAATGACGCTCGCCTCAGTATGAAAAACTTATTTGTAAACGTTTCCATGATTTGGGGCTGGCTCACAGATTATTTTGTTCTTTTCATTATGATGCGACGTAAATTTCAGTTTCAAGGTAAGACAAGATGACGGAAAAAACGCTGATTGAGCTAGCAGGTAAACAGACTCAACTGATCGTAGAGTTGGGTGAGTATGCGGAGATCCTACATTGGGGACAGAAGGTAAGCGGTGATCTGGAAGGTTATCGTGTCACTCTGCAACGTCCGGTACCTTATGGACGTTTAGATAAAGACGTATCCATGACTCTGAATCCTGAGCTTGGTCGCGGAGTGTTCAGTAGCCCAGGGGTGGAAGGTCATCGCGATGGGCAGGATTGGGCGCCCGTATTTGTCATTACCCGAATCGAACCGAGTACAAACTGCATTGCTATCGAGAGTGAAGACGCTATTGCTGGCCTGCGCTTAAAGACCATTTTGCAGATGGATGAGCATGATGTGGTCAAGACCCGTCACACGCTAACCAACATCAAAGCGGGGACGTATCATGTCAATCGTCTTGCTAATACACTTCCGTTGCCAGCGAGAGCAAATGAGTTGATGACGTATTACGGACGCTGGGTACATGAGTTCCAGACTGTCCGTCAACCTTTAACTCAGGGGGGTACCAACAAGAAAACCGCCGCGGTCGTACCTCTCATGAGCATTACCCTGCACTTGTTGCTGGTACGGCTCACTTTGATGAAATGAATGGTGACGTATGGGGATTCCACTTTGCCTGGAGTGGAAACCACAGATTGCGCGCGGATGTGAAAGCTGATGGACGCCGCTACATGCAGGCAGAGGTGATTTATCTACCGGGTGAAGTAGCGCTGGAAGAAGGTGAAAGCGTGACTACGCCTTGGCTGTACGCAAGCCACAGCAGTGCAGGTTTGAATGGCATGAGCCATCACTTCCATTCTCACGTTCGCGATGCGATTTTGCCAAGCAACTTTAGCGACAAGCCTCGTCCGATTCACTTGAATACATGGGAAGGTATTTACTTCGACCATGATCCGCAATACATCATGTCGATGGCCACTCAATCGGCAGAAATGGGGGTAGAGCGATTCATTATTGATGACGGCTGGTTCAAAGGTCGCAATGGCGACAAAGCAGGGTTAGGGGATTGGTTCTTATGTGAATCCAAGTACCCAAATGGTTTGCAACCGATTGTTGACCACGTAAATGTACTAGGTATGGAGTTTGGTTTGTGGTTCGAACCAGAAATGATCAACAAAGATTCTGACTTGTACCGCATGCATCCAGATTGGTTACTTGCAGTCGATGGATACGATCAGCCGACAGGTCGCAACCAGTATGTGATTAACCTGCAAAATGATGATGCCTTTAACTTCTTGTTCGAAAGATTGGATCATTTCCTGTCAACTTACAACATTGCTTATATCAAGTGGGATATGAACCGTGAAGTTGTTCAGCCTGGTCACCTTGGTCGAGCGGCAGCGCACAATCAAACTCGACGCTACTATGAGTTAGTGGATAAAGTACGTGAAAAACATCCACAAGTTGAGATCGAATCTTGTGCGGCTGGTGGCGGCCGTATTGATTATGAAGTACTAAAGCGTACCCATCGTTTCTGGGCTTCAGACAACAATGACGCGCTTGAACGTCAAAGCATTCAACGCGGTATGAGCTACTTCTTCCCACCTGAAGTGATGGGAAGCCATATCGGAGCCAGTCATTGTCACAGTACGCGTCGTCGTCACTGTATTGAATTTCGCGGGCTAACCGCTCTGTTTGGTCACATGGGTATCGAGCTCGATCCAGTGAAAGAAGAACAACAAGAAAAGCAGGGGTTTGAGCGTTACATCAGGCTACACAAAGTATTGCGTCCGTTGCTACACAGTGGCAGAACATGGCGAGTACCAACGGATGATAAAGCACATCAAATCCATGCGGTTGTTGCCGAGGATCAATCCGAGGCCGTGGTAATGATCGCTCAGCTTGCTATGCTGACCAATTCACTCAGTGGACATTTACGAGTTCCTGGGTTGGATCCTGAGGGGATATATCGCGTTTCTGTGTTAGATAAGCCTTCGAATTACGATGATATCGTTAATTATCAGCCCCTATGGACAGAGTCCGATTGCGAACTCTCCGGTGCTTGGTGTGCAGAAGTGGGATTAACCATGCCTATTTTAGATGCTGAAACGGCGATGTTGGTGAAGTTTGAACGCGTAAACGCATAACACCGCATCGCCAGATCTTAATTTATTTTATCATGCCGTACAGACGTAAAGTTTGTGCGGCTTTTTGCGTGCACTTAAAAACGTATCCATAAAATCCTTTTATTGGCTTTAATTATAAGATGTTGATAAATAACAGACAATATGATCATTCATCCAAATAAAAAGACAAAACTATTGCTCTATGTCTCATTTTGAAAACTTGTTTGTAAACGTTTCCATGAAGTGGTTATGGATCACAGTAAGGCATTATCTGTGTGAGTAACATTATCATCGAAATATAAATACAATACGTCGACGTTATGGATTCTAGTTAGGGGAATACATGGCAGTACGGCACTAAGGAACGATTATGTCTGATAAAATAACGCTACAGACCAAGGCTTCATACGGTCTTGGTGCACTTGGTAAAGACTTTGCCTGTGCTCCTATCTATATCTTCTTAATGTTTTACTTTACTGATGTGGCAGGTTTGTCTGCAGCATTTGTTGGTACCATCTTCTTGGCGGCTCGTATAGTAGATGCAGTCACCGACCCGATGATGGGCGTGATCGTTGATAACACGCGCTCTCGATTCGGTAAATTCCGCCCATGGATTGTGATCGGCACGTTATTAAACGCGGTTGTGTTGGTTGGTCTTTTCAGCACTCACATGTTTGAAGGTACGGCACTGTACATCTATGCTGCGGCGGCTTACATCTTGTGGGGTCTAACCTACACCATCATGGACATCCCTTATTGGTCAATGATTCCAGCGCTATCTAGCTCTCGCGAGGAACGCGAAAAGTTAGTCGTTTGGCCGCGTTTATTCGCTAGTCTTGCTTGGTTCATCACTGGTACTTATGGCTTACATATTGTGGGTAAGTTAGGTAACGGCAACCAAGGTGATGGTTTCTTTAACGTGGCAATGCTGATTGCGGTACTGTTTGTTATGAGTGCATTCCTGATTGCGCGTAACGTAAAAGAAAAGGCTGCACCTACAAACGCAAAAACTGCAGAAAAATTTAACTTCAAAGATGTGCTGGCCATTATTGGTAAAAACGACCAGTTAAAAGCTTTGATCGGTACGGTTCTTTCATTCCAAATCGCAAACCTTTTGGTTGGTGGCTTTGCAATTTACTACTTCTCTTACGCGTTGGGTGATGCTGAATTGTTCCCCGTGTACATGATGGTAGCAGGTGTGGCTGAAGTTGCTGGTGTATTCTTATTTCCTCGTATCGCAGCGGCTCTTCCACGTAAAAACTTATGGCTCATCGCATGTGGTTTTCCTGTTGTTTCTTGTGTACTACTGCTCGTTATGGGGTTTGTTGCTCCAGCGAATGCGCTCATGATTGGTATGGCTGGTGCTGCGATTAAGTTTGGTGTGGGCATTGCAAACGCACTGCAAACGGTAATGCTGGCTGACGTCGTTGACTATGGTGAGCACAAAACAGGCCGTCGTAGTGAAAGTGTTATTTTCTCAGTACAAACCATGCTGGTGAAATTCGCGGGTGCAGCTGGTGGTTTCATTGTTGGTGTCGGTCTATCGATTGTTGGCTATGTACCAAACGTTGAACAATCAGAAAGCACGATTATGGGGCTTGAATTTATGATGATTGGTTTGCCTGCAATCATGATGATCATCAGCGGTATTATTTATCGACGTTACTACCGCTTACACGAAGGCTTTATTAAAGAAGAGCCTCACTCAAATGGACGCGTTGAAAGTGTTTCAGTAGAAGCTTAGTCTTTTCAAAGTACTGTTGGCGAAAAGTTTATAGTTATAACGGGAGGCTATTTAGCCTTCCGTTTCTTTAGATGCGTTATGCCTTTGTTGTAATGACCCATTTTTTAAAATGGAATGAATTAGCAAATATCAAGGCCTGTAGTGGTACGGAGTAGCAATTTCATTTATATGGCCTCCATTTCTGTTGTTTAGTTTATCCTTGTCGATTAATTAAACTGATTCTAATTAACTGAACGGCAGTCTGCATATCAACCTACGAAGTCTTGGAGTTTTCCGCTAAAGAGGATTGCTGGTAATTACGGTGCAGTCTAATCGTGCTCGAACGTAATTTGACTTACATTTTCCGATGTCTGCAAAGTCATCTTAGTATTGTAAGGACTCACTAGCCTTTTGTTGGATGTGAAAGTTGGGAGCTGGTCAAGTTGATTATTTGAATTGATAATAGCTATAACAATCATGACTGACGTGGTTTGGCCCACATTCTAAAATCGCATTTTATTAAAGTCGCCAGCTTTGATTGAACTAAACTCAGGTTATCCGAAGCAGGCAAGGCGAAGACATTTTACAGAAGACATTCCACAGAAGACATTCCAACGAGCTAGCTCATTTATGCCCCAAACCGTTTCAGAACGCGTTGTTTTGGCGATAGAACTATCTAATGTGCAAAATATGCACATTGCTTGTAAATCAACTATCGAGTATTCCTCGGCAGTTGAACTGTCGCAATATTTGCAACAGTTGCCTGAGCGAAGGGATAGTTCAGTTGTTGCATTATCAGCAACAACTGCCATCGCGTCTAATTGTCCAACAGCCTGTTGGACAAACTCTAATAACTAATTGTTCAAGAGGTTCTTGCACAAACGGTACGACAGAATCGCTTGGTGATCACCGTTCTTGCACAAACGGGCTGGCGTATTTATGCCCCAAGACGTGCTACGCTCCCTTGTAATAGCTTCCCAGGGCTCGCACTAATTGGGCTAAGAGCGACTTATTGCGATTATTCTAATGTACCCTGCACAAAGTTGCTTACGCATTTACTCAAAAGTCTATTGATCTTCCATTTATGATGTGGCTCACGGGCAGAATCTGCGACCATTGAGGGGGAAAGCGCTTTAACCCCCTAATTATCAAGATCTTTTATTATCCTTCTCTGTTACTTCCTTTCGATGTCTCTTCTTTGTTTTTACTTCATTTTTGTTTCAAACATAAATCCCCGAGCAAAACAAAAAAGGTAGTGCTCAAAGTCACATTAATTCTTTGGTTCTGCGTAGGGTTATGCGTCCAATCACGTTCAATATTGACGTCGATTTATTTTATTTTGGTGTTGGATTTTAATTGAACACAACCAAAGACAAATAACCGAAAGGAAAGAAAAATGAATCGTGTATGTCGCAATATGGCGAGACTCATTGACTTGAGTGCTGTCCAAGCTCAAAACACAGAACAAGATATTCTGGCGTGTGCCGAGCTTGCAAAGCAGTACAACATTATCTCTATCCATGTGCTTCCAAACTGGACCTCTTTTCTATGTGAAGAGCTAAAGGGCTACCCAGAAGTGATGATTGGTGGCCCTGTTGGCTTCCCTTCAGGTGGTGTAGCAACGTCGACAAAAGTGGCTGAAATTCATCAGTTAATTGCTGACGGTGCGCGTGAAGTGGATATGGTTGTTAACGTTGGTCGTGTACTTTCTGGTGATTATGATTACATTGAGCAAGAGCTAAAGGCTGCGGTAAAAGCGGCGCACCCTGTGCCAATCAAAACCATCTTAGAAACTCATTATCTAAATGAAGAGCAGATTCGCAAAGTAACAGATATCGCAATTGATGCCGGCATGGCGTGGATGAAAACCGCAACAGGTTGGACACCGACAGGTGCAACCGTTGAAAACTGCGCAATGATTGCCGATCAAGCAAAAGGCCGCATCGCGCTCAAAGCATCGGGTGGCATTCGCTCACTAGAATTGGTCAAACAATTATATTCAGTGGGTGTGCGCCGTTTTGGTCTGAGCATCAAAACGACAAAAGAAGTATTAGAGCAATTAGAAGCTAACCCACAATTATTCCCTGAATTAGATCACGACTAATCACAATGCCATGAATCGTATTTTCGATACGATTCATGGCATTTGTAATAAGTGACTCTATCGCCTCCTAAATAACAAAACAATTACCCTACAGGTGCGATAAATGAAAGATTTAGTATTAGCTATAGATATTGGTACCGGTAGTGCCAGAGCAGCTCTGGTTGAAAAATCCGGTCGTATCATTGAAATAATCCAACAAGAGCACGATCAGATCACTCCCAAAACCGGTTGGTCTGAGCAAAAGCCATTATCGTGGTGGCAAGGTGCCCAAACTTGCGTGAAACAACTGCTGACTCTTCACAAAGAGAAGGTGAGCAACATTGCCGTCGTCTCCGTTTGTGGGCAAATGCATGGCACCGTTTTGCTCGATAAAAACGGTGAGCTCGCGGATGACCGTGCCATTTTGTGGAACGATAAACGCCCAGAAAGCTTGGTAGAAGATTTTACAAACCAGTTTGACGTTGCGGCGCTCGTAAGCGTTGTAAACAATCCACCAACAACGGCATGGCCAGCGTTCAAGCTGAGTTGGGTTCAGCACAATCAACCTGATGTTTGGAGCCGAGTGCACACAGTGCTGATGCCAAAGGACTTCATCAACTTCAAACTAACTGGAAATGTTGCCACGGATTACAGTGAAGCCTCATGTTTCTATCTGATGGATCAAGCAAGTCGTCAGTATGATGCGGATATGTTGAAACGATTCAACATCCCAGCATCGATTCTTCCTCCTATTTTCCTAGCTACCAATGTGATTGGTCAAGTAAGTGAGCAAGCCTCTCAAGACACCTTAATTCCGCAAGGCGTACCTGTTATCGCTGGTACATCCGATATGGCTGCGACCTTGTTAGGCTCTGGTGTGTATCGGTCTGGTCAAGCATCGGATAGTACCGGTACATCCACTCTGATTACGGTGGTGTCTGAAAAGCCAACCGCAGACCTACTACTAAACAACCTGCACTTAGCGAACCCTACTTGGGGCACGTTTAGCATTCTTGATGCAGGCGGTGACGCTATGCGCTGGGCTCGCCTTGCTTTGCAAGAGAACAACATTGGTTATGCAGACTTGGTGGCAAAAGCTAAAGCGTCACCTGTTGGTTCGAATAGCTTACTGTTCTTGCCATACCTCACTGGTGAGCGGAACTCTGAAACCAACAATTCTCGAGCGCAGTTCTTTGGCTTATCTCGTAAGCATCGACTTGGCGATATGTTCCGTTCCGTCATGGAAGGTGTGGCATTTGCTGCGAAGAAGAACCTTGATTCGATGGTGAAGCAGATTGGAAATGTTGAGCAAATGATTGCTTCTGGTGGCGGTGCCAAAGATGAATTTTGGCTACAGATCAAGGCGTCGGCCTACAACGTTCCCATCGTGAAAACTGATGTTGAAGAGAATGGTGTACTTGGCTGCGCAATGCTCGGCGGTGTTGGTGTGGGCTTGTTTGACTCGGTTGAGCAAGCGGCGAAACGCGTCGTCACTTTCGATAAAGAAATCCTGCCGATCCCAGAATGGGTCGACCATTATCAAGCCATGTTTGAGGTATATGACGATCTTTATACCTCCTCACAGCGCTTTTATAACCGCTTAGACCAGCTTGATTCGTTAGCAGAAAAATTGAATAAGGATGTACAACATGGCTAATACAGCAATTAATGATGCACCAAAAACCAATGAAGACGTTGAAGCAGTAGAACTGGATACCAGTTGCTACCTACCGGCGATTCCTTGGGGTAAATTCCTAATGGTTTGTTTGGTGTTTGTTCTGTGGGGTATCGCGGGCAGTTTGAATGATGTTTTGATTCCTCAATTCCGTAAAGGCTTTGAATTATCAGATACTCAATCCGCCCTGGTTCAGTCGGTATTCTTCTTTGGCTATTTTGCGTTTGCGATTCCTGCCGCAACGGTCGTGAAGAAATACTCGTACAAAACGGCCATCGTTGTGGGCTTGGCGCTTTACGCTTTGGGTTGTTTCTTATTCATTCCTGCTGCGAATGTGATGACTTACGGCGCGTTCCTTGGCTGTCTACTGATTGTATCCTCGGGCTTAGCGTTCCTAGAGACGTCATGTAACACCTACTCAACACTACTTGGTCCAATTGATTCATCGACACAACGCATCAACTTCTCTCAAGTGTTTAACTCTGTTGGCGTATTCGGTGGTATCTTCATTGGTCAGCAGCTGGTGTTTAGTGAGTCAGACGTATCACACGAAGAACTGCTTGCGATGGCACCTGAAGCTGCAAACGTTATTCGTCATGAAATGGTAGAGCAGGTGGTAACACCGTACCTATTTATGGGCGTGCTCCTTCTAGTGATTGCGGCTATCTTCGTCTTTACTCAGTTCCCAGCATGCCGCCCGGAAACCGTGCAAGATGAACCAAAGGTTGATATTAAAGAGTCTTTTGGTCGCCTGATGCAAATCCCACACTTCCGCAAAGGTTTGATGTCTCAGTTCTTATACGTTGGTGCTCAGGTAGGTATCTGGTCATTCACCATTCGCTTTGCTCAGATGATTTATCAGGGCATGACAGAGCATAGTGCGGCAAATTACCTAATGGGGGGCCTGGTGCTTTACGCTCTTGGTAAAGCAGTTGCGACAGCGATGATGAAGCGTCTTGAGCCTTCAAAGCTGCTTGGTATCTACGGTATCATCAACTTTGTACTGATTACGTTCGCAGCGATTAACCCATCAGAACTGTCTCTGTTTGCTCTAATCGCATGTAACTTGTTTATGTCGCCATGTTTCCCAACAAACTACGGCCTATGTGTTAAAGGCTTGGGTAAAGATACGCAGTTTGGCGGCTCACTCGTGGTAATGACCATCGGCGGCGGCGCAGTTATCCCACCTCTAATGGGTATGATCTCTGACGCGCTAAGCGGCAACATGCAGATTGCTTTCCTTCTACCTGCAGTGTGTTTTGCTTACATCGGTTACTTTGGTTTCTACTGTAACAAGCGAGGTCTGTAATGGATAATATTCAAAGTTACACCGGCCATATTGGTATCCCAGTGCAGGATGTTGAAACAAGCGTGAACTTCTATCAAAAGCTGGGTTTCGATATCTTAGAACGCCATCAACTTGATAGTGGAAATGGTGGTAAGAACCATATCGCGTTTGCCACAAAAAATGGCGTGTTATTGGAGTTTTATCAGCTGCATGGTGAAACAACGAGCAAGCGAGAAGGTGCCATCAACCATGTGGCAATCAAAGTGGAAAACTTAGGAGAGGTTCAAAATCTGTTAGGAGAACTTGATATACCATTGGTCGATGGTCCAACGTCTCTGCCTTTTGGTCAAAATGGGATGACCTATATGATGATTGAAGGCCCAGATAGAGAGCGTATCGAGTTCGATGAGTTTCACTAAGCGATAAAGATGTTGTGGCGGGGTAACCCGCCACATTTTTTGAGGAAGAGTATGTTTGCAGAAGAGCGCCAAGGGTTAATTGTTAAGCAGCTAAACCAAGTGGGAAAGGTTTCGGTCAAAGAGCTGTCTGAGCTTTACTCCGTTACCCAAGCAACAATACGTAACGACCTGAAAGCTTTGGAAGATAAAGATCTTCTTATCAAAACCTATGGCGGAGCACTAGCCAAAACCGACGCCCATCATGAGCTCGACTCAGACACTCGCCAAAGCATCAATGAACTAGCGAAACTAGCGATAGGCAAAAAGGCGACGGAGTTAATTAAAGACTATCAAACAGTGCTGTTAGATACGGGGACGACAACCTATCACATCGCCAAACACATCCAAGATCATCGTGGTCTTACCGTGGTAACCAACGATTTTGACATCGCAAAGCTGCTAGAGCTCTCCCCTCACATTCAAGTGTTTCTCTTAGGTGGCTTTGTGAAAACAGGCTATCACTGTACTTACCATAATCACTATTCCGCCATGCTTCGTGAACTCAATATTGATATTGCCTTTATGGGCACCAATAGTCTCAATGGTGAGGGAGCATTCGCTGCAGATATCCAACTTGCTCAAACTAAGCGCTTGATGGTGCAGCGCTCAAACAAAGTCGTGATGTGCTGTGATAACGATAAGTTTGAACGCAAAGCTTTTTCTCGATTCGCGACACTTGATGACATCGATATTGTGATTGCAGACAGGTTGCCTGAAAATACAGAGCACTTTGAAGATAACAGCATCGAGCTGCTTCTTGTTGATGATTTCTAAGTGCATTTCATAGGTTGGCACATCCCTGTTCATCGTGGAGCTAGCTAACCACTGGCTCACCTTTGCCCCAATCGGTGGCTGTCCAAGAATAGGCGAAATTTGTCTAGGAGATCGGTGGCGGTCCATGTCTAGCTAAAAGGTGTCTATCAAGTCGGTGGCTATTAAGTTGGTTAACATGTTGAAATCCTTAGTTTTTATCTCATCCCGCTAAGTTTGGGTTGACTGGGGAAGAGTGGATTCCATACATCATGATAGCATTACTCAATCTTCAGTTAAAAAAACAAAAAATGCAGCAAGCGTATAATTAATCTTTATTATCGCGTTGCTGCATTAAATATGTGCTTTATAGTCTAATTCCGAGTGTTGCTTTTAGCTTTGAACAAGCTGAACAGCCTCACGTGTTAAACGAGCAAGCTCTTGCCATTCACCCGCTTCAACAAGCTTCTTATCAACCATCCAAGTACCACCGCAAGCCAGCACACGAGGAACAGCAAGGTAGTCATTGATATTGCCAGGATTAATGCCACCTGTCGGCATGACATGGACGTCGCCGTAAGGAGCTAGTAGAGCTTTCACCATAATGACGCCACCTGATGCTTCCGCAGGGAAGAACTTGAGTGTCGTAATTCCCATTTCTAGTGCAGCCTCAATCGTACTCGGATTATTTACCCCCGGTACGATTTCGATGCCAATCTCTTGGCATACTTTAACGGTATTTGGGTTAAAGCCCGGAGAAACAATAAAAGTTGCGCCCGCTTCTTTTGCAGCAATCGCTTGTTCTTTGTTAAGTACAGTACCCGCACCGATGAGCATGTCTGGTTGAGACTTACGCAAAAGGCGAATCGCTTCGACGGCTGCATCCGATCGGAAGGTAATCTCAGCTGCCGGCAGACCATTTTCTGCTAGTACTTTACCGAGAGGAATGATGTCTTCTGCTTGATCGATAGCGATAACAGGAATGACTTTCAGTGCTTTTAGTTGTTCATTGATAGTAGACATGAGTAATCCTTTGTCATTAATTCTTTTGTTTGGTCACAACATCTGTGGCGGATTTAGGGATGATTGCGCCACGGTGTTGAATGACAACGCCAGCAAGAGCATTCCCGCGTTGGCATGATTGTATTAGGGTTCCGTCAGCTAGGTAACATGAGAGGAAGCCGCCGTTAAATGAGTCCCCAGCAGATGTGGTATCTACTACGTTATCAACCGGTATGGTGGGTATTGAGTAGCTGCAGTTTTTAGTATTATCACCAACCAAACAACCTTCTTCACCGAGCTTTACCACCACTTTAGTTATCCCAAGATTATGTAGTCGAGAAAGTGTATCTTGGGGTTTTTTATCGCCCCAAATGAGTTGCTCATCATCAAACGTGACTAAGGCCAAGTCAGTCGCTTGATACATGGCTTGATAGTTTGCCTTTATGCTTTGTAGTTCATCATTGGGCCATAAGGCTGGGCGGTAGTTGCTATCAAATGAGATTTCGACGCCTTGGTTGCGAAGATTTGATAACAACGCCAATAGCTTGCTTCGATCTTCTTCCGGCAAAATGGCCAGACTAATACCACTAACGAACACCATATCCATCTTAGCCAGAGATTGCTCAATTGATTACTACTTGTTCAGGTTAACGCTCGCTAGGGTGCGTCCACGCAAACTTTTGGAACGGCGCATCTGGTTCAGTGTGTGCCAATGCGTTGGTGAAGTTTGAAATAAGCTTTGCAGACAACCCAGTCAGAACTTCCAGAGCTTGGCGTTTGGTAAAGCCAGCGCCCAGAAATGCTTGCAGTTTTTCATCACCGATATGACCACGGTTATCAAGCAGCGCTTTGGTAAAGTCGTGCAGTGCTTGCAGCTTCGCATCAGGAATAGCAGTGCCTTCACGCAACGCTTCAATCACTTCATCTGGCATTTTGCCCGCTTTCATCATCCAGGTATGGCCTGGAACGCAGTAGTGGCAGTTATTTTCAAAGTTTGCTGTCATAAAGACGACTTGCTGCTCTAGTGGGCTAAACGTCGTGTTCTTCATAAATAGGTCGAAGACGGTGTTGTATGCTTCGTAGGTAGCCGGTGCTTCAGCGAGAACGGCGTGCAGGTTTGGCAGCATACCGAAGCCTTTTAAAGACTGTTCTACCAGAGCTTTAGACTCTTCCGGGGCCGTTTCTGCATTGTAGTAAGTAAATTCAGTGCTCATAATAATCTCCTTAGAAGTTGGCGTCTAGGTGGGCTTCAAAGCGAGCAAAGTCGCTCTCAATGTCCGCGTTTTTCATGACGTCATAGCAAGCAAAAGTAGGCAATGCAGACATACCAAAGAAACGGAAGTTAGCATGCATGTGGAACATCAAGTCATCAACACTACGACCTTGGAATAGGTACTCACTATCGTCATTAAAGGACTCTGCAGGTGCGTTGAATGTAAACGAGAGCATGTATTTAGTTTGAGTGCGGGTGCCGCCAGTACCGTAATTTTTCTTGGGTTCCTCTGGTGTTCTGCCATCAAATGCACACAGGGCACCGCCCATACCAGCCGTGAATACATCATCCATGTATTTCTTGAAAGACCATGGGATCGTCATCCAGTTAACAGGCGACTGAAGAATGACTCGGTCCGCCCACTCAAAATGTGCCAATTGTTCATCAACTACGATGTTATCTTGCATAGCCACCACTCGAACTTCGTGACCCTTTGACTCTAACTGGGCGCGAGCTTTCTCGACCAAAGCCGCATTGAGCTTGCCTTCAGAAAATGGAGATGGCTCGTGCGCGTTAATGATTAGAACGTTACTCATGATAATTAACCCTTCAATGATTAGACTGTTTTACAGAGCGACGAATGATTTCGTTCTCTTGCGGTTTATTATGGTTACCTACATTTCTAGTTCAATTAGTTAACTTTTGGTAACCACCGAAAATGCTAATTAAATGACATTTAAGTGATTGTTTTATAATGATTATATTTTTAGTTTGGATCGGATGAATGGGCTGGTAGATTGATTAATTAAGGTTACCAAAGTATGCCAATTAAAATTATATGGAAGGCAAGCTTCCGCATTCATAGGCCTCACTCCTAAACAGCACTGGTAGGAAAGTTGTCATGATGGGAATAGACAAATATGGTGGTGCAAAAGATTTACGCTTACTATTATACCTTTGCGCTATGGCTTACATCAGTCGGCTGTCAGAGGTGCCAGTTACGAAAAAAGATGTGTGGTTGCTCAAAGTGTTGAAAAGACTAGGCCTTAAAAAAGCCTGAATAGCACTAGCGAACCAAACCCTCAGAACTGCATGGGCGATGCTCCGTCATCAAAACAAAATATGCGCCAGTACTGATCGCAAACTAATTAACTGCAACAATTTTATACAATGATGATGCATAAAAGGGCAAGACCAACCTGCTGAGAACTTGGCCCTGTGGAAAATACTTCTTTAAGAAAGCTGTTATCCTGAGAAGGAAAGTAGGTGCGCAACCATCATAGGTTAGAGGGTTGCTCCCTCAATGAGAGACCGAATATATGCCCGCATCTTAACTCTTAGAATTTTTCCTTGTGTCAAACGTGAATTCCATATACAACACAGGGGGCTAGTCCGATTTGCTGTGGTTATAGTTTTTATCCAACATCATAGTTCAATTCTACTTGTGCTGATCCCTTCTGGTGTCTTTTGTGTTTTTAAGCTGTTCTAAAAAGTGTAAGTGTGGAAGTGCTCTCAGTCCTTGTGCTGTAAGGCTTCAGGTGCGACAGGAAAAATATTATTTCATATAGAAAAAAGAGAAAAAGTTGTCGCACCCAAAAGAGGAGTGAATAGAAGTGTTAACTGTAAAGCAGTTAACTTTTCCTATTCTGTTTGCTCTCTTTGTCTTGAGTAACTAGTCATAAATAGTTCATATTTATTTTTAATGAGTTTAGGAAATGGCTTTTATCCATTTTTAAGTTCTAATTTGCCTTTAAGCCTTGTAGTGGCTGAGGGGCTTTGATGCGTAAATCGATGGAACTAAACCAACAGCTTACGACCTGATCGGCTACATTCATTCAAGTCTGTAGTTTCATGCCAAAACCACGTTACAAAATAAGCAACTGGAAACAATACAACCAATCTCTGATCAACCGTGACCTTCTGACGTTGTGGATTGACGAAGAAGCGATAACTTCGAGGAAGCAAGAGAAACAGAACAAGTCAGTGATTTAGCCATCGCAACCGCTTTCATGGTAAAGCGTATTTTTTCAATGCCACTTCACGCTTCACAAGGATTTATTGATTCCGTTTTTCGACTTGCTCTGGTTCCACTGTGTTCCCCATACTACAGCTGTATCAGCCGCCGAGCCAAAGAGGTTGATGTGAGTTTTAAAACGAAAACCAAAGGACCGCAGCACCTCGCTATCGATGCTAAAGGTCTCAAGGTTTATGGTGAGGGCGAGTAGGAGGTCAAAAAACATGGCACCGATGGCAAACGCAGAGTGTGGCGCAAGTTACATATTGTAGTGGATACAAGTAGTCACGAAATTATTGCCGCCGAACTGAGTTTGTCAACGGTCACTGATGCAGAAGTATTGCCACGCGGCAATCCGTATTAAGCGAGTCGTTGCTCTTATCCCTCCAAGAGAGGAAGCGGCATTCTGGGAACGAGGCCATCCAAGAAACTTAGCGGTTGGTTGTCAAAAGTTATACGGTTCGAACAAGCATTGGAAAGAGCGATGGCTATCACAAACGCTCGCTCTCTGAAACAGCGATGTATCGTGTGAAGCAGTTACTTGGAGGACGATTAAGCCTACGAAATTACAACGCAAAAGTTGGTGAAACCTACTCAATGGTCAAAGTGTTGAATAAGCTTACTGGGCTTGGTATGCCTAAAACTTGTCGTGTTGGTTGATGCTCACCTGAAATAGGACGATTCAGCTTCAAAAGTGAATTACGCAACATAGCTCATTTCTTTACGTGAATAAAAACAAAAGAAAAAACACAGATAATGGCAAGCAAACATGCAAAGCATTTTGCACTTAATATAAAAAACTAATGCGAGATATAAATATATTAAAAGCTTTGAGGAAAATAATATTACCCACATGGTTTTCACTAAATATAAAAAATCAAATAGTATTATAACCTTGTTGTAATGCGAACTTTGTTCGTGCTAAATTATAAAAATAAAGATAATTATAAATATACAAAGGCTTAATATGTACATTCCATTAAAAAATAATGATGATACTATCGTTACTATTATAGTGACAGATAATGCAAATCAAGATGCTGTAGACAGCATTATAAAAAACACAAATCACAAGCTGGTCAGTACAAGCTCAGAGTGCTTATCATCAACAGTAGCTACGATGAAATCAGCCAAGTTAAAGGTTGCTTTAGTTGCTTTTGATTTTTCAATGATGAATGTGCATAGTGTTGTTGAAACATGTATGTATAATAAAGTTGAGATCAAAGATGTAAACAGCAACAGGATTATAAAAAGAAAAGAAGATGGTATTTTATCTGATGTTCATCTTCTTGCAGATTTCTACGATGAATTCTCAACTGACAAAAACCTTAGCATTCTTGCTAATGCTGTTCGTTCTCTAGTTCCTGTTCATGCTTCAGTTGATGAAGCAATATCTATGCTTTCTTCCATTGCTGATGTTCCATTACAAATCGCAGAAAAAAAACTTAATGCATCAATTTCTACGATTCGCAATGTGGTTAACTCAACAACAAATCTTAACTACTCAACCAAGCTTTCTTCAAAAGAAGAGATGTACGTGAAGGTGTTCAATCGTGCGAATGAACGCGTTGATACTATCGAGTTAATCAAAGCCCAGACTGGTGCTAACAAAACCACTTACGCACAAAAGCTGTGTCGGCTCGCGTACAACAAACAAGTGAAGAGCTGTTCTATAACAACACTAAGAAGTGTTGCTGAACAGTACGCACCTAAAAAAGCTAAGACAGTTGTCGCTCACAGCGAAAAGAGCATCTCTGCATTCGAACAAGCTGATCACTTTAGCTGCACTATGCACTCTCTTCTAAAAGATCATGTTTTCGAATTCGTTAAAAATTGCGGCTACTTCATCTTTGACGAGTGTGAGAAAAACATTCAAGCGCTATTTGAAGAAAGTAATAGTGCTGAAGTTGAGTTTTTGAACCAGAAGCAAAAAGAAACTATTCGTGCGCGCTTAACTGAACTTTTCGAAAAGAAGCAAGCCAGAGTCGTTGCGATGGACGCAGATGCTAGCGATGCCATTTCACTGCGTTTTCTCAGATCATTTGGTAAAAAGGTCAACGCTTACGATTTAAACTACAGTGAGCCGACTCCTCCTTCGCATGCAAAAACAAGCAAAGGTTCTGAATCTGCATTACAACTTGTAGAACTGGCAAGACCGTTCATTAAGTCAGCAGGCACTTGTCAGCAAAATCCATATTCATCAATCACAACACAAATCGATGACATCGACATGATGGAAGCACGTCTAATTGAGAAAAAGCTAATTGATGATAACGAAAACATGTTTATTGCTTCAGATAATAAAAGGGAAGCCATCAACATGTTGAAAGATTCTGGGTACGTAAAGAAATCTGGTTTCGTTGATGAAAAGGCGGCGCTAAAAGCGAGAATTCTTTTAGTTCATGCTGACAACAAGGGGCAGCCTGAGCAGAAGGCATTTCTTAAAAATCCAAGCGCTGAAATTGTGAAATACAAAACAGTGATCGTAACCCCGTGTGTGCGCGAAGGATTCAACATAACTGCTAACTACTGCAACACTGTTATTGTTCTATGTCATGGCATCTTGCTTCCGATGCCCCTAGTACAAATAAGCAGAAGACTACGCACAGCAACCAACATCATTTTTGCTCTTGATACAGGCAGAAAACCGTCGTTCGGATTTTCGAATTATTTAGAAGATGCAGTAACACTTGAAGAAAGGCTAGAGGCTGAGTTTGCGAAAAGAAGAGATGTATTGCTAAGTGATTTAGCTTTATCTCTAACGCTGACTCTAGAAAACCTTGGTTTTAATCATCAAGATCCTGTTCGTTACAGTGAGGATAAAAAGGCATCGATCAAGAAAGAGCAGGACTCTGTCAAAAAAGGCAGAAAGAAATTTCGTCAAGAAGCAATTGCTAGTGCTGATTGCATTGACAGTGAAGCTGCTAAGAGATTAGAACAAAGCACCTGCAAATCTGAAGAAACTACAATGTCAGTAGAAAAGAAGAAGGTTGCTGATAAGTTAGCTATTGATGTTAAAAATGTAGATATCAAAGCAGTTAAGTTCGCTGAGAAATTCAAGAAAGACCATGCAGTTAAAGTTGCCGAAATCATTGCTGACAAGGTTACTGTCAAAGCGAAGCATGATGTTAAACAAACTATAAAGCAAAAGAATATCGCAGAAGCAATGCAAATCTTTATAGATGCATTGAAGGGCAATATCATTGATGTTGAAGGTAATGAAATCGAACTAGATTTAACGACAGAGTTTGTAATCGCTGATGCAGTTGAAGTGTACAGCTATCTTCATGCTAACAAAGCTAAGTTCAATAAAGCATTTTCTCAGAAAGACAAGATGCGAATCACTGAATCAAAAGTAAAAGCTAATGATAAAGCCACTGCTGAAAAGCGCTTGAGAGCTTTGCTTAAAGCGCTCGGTATAGACAGCCCTCGCTTTGGAAGTACTAACAATAAGCGTTACAAGCACTGTTTACATCCACTTGCAGTACCTTCTCTGAAAGCGCTGGGTTTGCTTGAGAAAGAACAGTCAAGCGAGTTCAAAAGTCTTGAGCAATACGAAGAAGTACTAGTAGATCTATATAAATAAAATAATAATAAAAATAGGAATTAATAAAATGAGAAAAGTAAACGAACTAATGAAAACTCCCCTGTTGACGGGGGAGGACGTATCAAAAATAATGATCGATGAGGGCATGGTTTATCGTGACAGAGCATCTACAACAATGCTCAGCAAGTTGCTCTATTGTACTCCGCGCAACGCGCAGAAAATAATTAGACATGGTTTTAAAGACAGCGGAACTCAAGCTTTATTCTATCTGCAAATGAAAATAGCATGTTCGGATAAATAATTCTCAAAATAACCTTACAATGTCTTGGTTTTACTATATAATCATAGACAAGCAATTAAGTTTTCTTGTTTATAGTTATCTTATCAACCCCAGTAACAACTGGGGTCTTTTTCTGACCTGACCTTATCACTACTCGTCGGGGAATTTTTTATCTTAAATAAATTATCTATTTTAGTTGCATGAGTTTAAGTGAATTAAAAAATGATGATTGACATCAAATCGCCACTTCCCCTTTTTGTCTTCTTAGTGCATTATTTTAAGTAAAATAAAAACAATCATTAAAAATGCGATATATTATAATTTTCTATTTGAAATTATAATATAATCATATAGTGAGGGAGAATGCTTAAACACCAAAAATTAATAACGAAAATGGGAAATAAAAATGAAAAATTTCAAAGAAACAGAAATCAAAGTTGAAAGCGAAAAAGAACTACTTCTATCTCTTATGTCTAAAGCTGTTGCTGCTCAAAGAGAAAAGCTTCTGCCAAGCGAGTGGGATGTCGATTTCATGGAAGGAGAAAGCGGTTCCGTCAGAAAATTCTTCGAACTGTTAGTGTTTGGTGACGAAGATGTATGTGAGCTAGTTCTAAACGAGTTCATCGATATTCACGAGTTGGACGAGAAGTTTGAACTAACTGATTGCAGCTTCATCGACAAAGCAAGAGACATGCAGCATGATTTGATTAATGAACGGGTCGGGTGCTACTGTTCATAACCCTCCAAGAAGCCCCTCACAGGGGCTTTAATAAAAGAATAATAATAAGGCACAACATGCAACACACTCACGAAGCAATTGAATTTTCAGACAAGTGTCTGTTCAAAGAAAGACATGGATACAACAACTCAGTCATCAACCCTGTCAGCAGTATGATGAAACTGACTGGACTGTCTAGGAACACTGTTCAGCAAGCATTTGCGGGTAAGAAATGCAGTAAACTACAAGTTAAAGTTCTCGAACTTCTTGAAATCATCGTTACTGATGATCAGAAAAAAATTAGAGAGCTTCGAGATATAGCAAGAAAAAACCAGTAACACAAAACTTAAGCCAAAATCCCCATCGGGGCTTTTTCGTTTTCTCGAATTTTATAATCATCAAAGCAGGCAATCTGACAAAATCTTTATTTTATGTATAAGTTAAAATAAAAGCACAAATTAAATTAAAATAATATATTTTATTTGGTTGCTTATATTTAAGATTACAAAATAAACTCTTATAATATAAAATGAATAAATAAAATAATAACAAAAAGGTTTAGGTTATGGTTTACGAAGCAATAGATTTACTTTACAAACAACAAGTTGAATTACAAGCGCAACAGCAAGCTCAGCTAGATAGAATTGAAGTATTAACTAATACTTTTGACGACAAGTTTAAAGTAGAGATGGACGTTGGAAAAGTTCATGTATGGGGCGGTTCGAACAGAAATATAGATATAAAAGTGAGGTCATTAAAGACGGGTGAAATATTAGCTGTTGCTTCTGTGAATGCAGTGAGAGATGACTATAGAGAGCCATTTAGCTGTCCTAAAAATACTGACAGATTACTGATGGGTGGTTTAAGCAGACACGCACCAAAAATCATGCATGATTTTAATGAGTACATGAAAGAGAAAAATATGAACATAGCTTTTAAAAAGTACCTGCTCAACAAAACTGATGAGTACTTGGCAAAGAAGCACAATGAAAAATTCATGCGCTAATAAAAATAAGAAGTGAGAAAGCACTCAAACTTAAAGCTATAATAAAAAGAGAATTAAAAACATGGAAAAACTAATTGAATTTTTAATAGACAGAAAACTAGTAATTCATGAGTTACTAAATTAGAAAAATGGCTAAACTCAGGTTTGTCTAGAGGCTTTCTGATGGGGCATGAAACACGAAAATGCCCCAGTTTCAGTTAGAGTAGGAATTCATTCAACTCCTGCTCATCTGGCTTTTCCATACAAATATTAATAGAAAGCCTAGAAGCATGTTGGCACATGAAGTCAGGATGATTGACTCACATTTTCCGCACACAAATATTTCTATTGTGACATTTGCTTGGTTACACGAGAGTAGATATTAGTTATCTTATCAGTTTCATATTTAATGAGACGGTAGGGGCGGTAAATGGAACAAATTTCACTAACTTACATGCTAATAGGAGCTATAGTAATCTTGCTTGTTGTCGGGCTTTTTTGGGTAAGAAAGTCTTCAAAGCTGAGTCAGAAACTGGCAGTTACAGAAACTCAATTATCAGAGGCAGCAACAACAATCGAAGAGTATAAAGAAAAATACTCTCAGATATTTGATATTGAAGCTGAGTGCGAACAAATCAAGGATCAGCTGAAAATTGACAAGAATGAGATAGAAGAAAAAGCGCGTCAAGCCTTACGCGAAATCGAATCCAAGAGAGACGAGGCAATTACGAAACGTCAATCTGTTGAAGAGCAGATCAGTGAACTTCAGGTCGACTACAAAAGTAAGAAAATAACTTATGACTCTTTAACTAAGCAAATCGCCATATTCAGCGAAGATATTGAGCTTATCGAACTCGGATTCTATGAGCCAAAATTCGATTTTGATGCATCTGAAACATTCAAAGAAGAGATCAAGAAATGCAAAGAGTGCCAGAAAACCTTGTTGAGAGAGAAGTCTTCCAGTGGAGCGATACACTGCTACCGTGAATGGACTGTCGACGGTTCTCGAAGCGAAGGCAAGAGAATGACCAACAAGAGTATTCGTCTCACCGCAAGAGCCTTCAATAACGAATGTGAGGCCGCTATTGCCAACTGTACGTGGAAAAACGTTACAAAGATGGAAGAACGTATAAAGAAAGCGTTCGCCGCAATCAATCAGCTAAATGAACCGAATGCTATATCTATTACAGAGCGTTATCTCAAAGAAAAGTTAAAAGAACTCCAATTGACTTACGAATATCGTGAAAAGAAACAACGCGAGAAAGAAGAACAGGCGGAAATCAAAGCACAAATGCGTGAAGAAGCAAGAATAGAGGCAGAGATAAAAAAAGCAGAAGCGGAGGCTATAAAAGAAGAAAAACGTTATCACAAAGCTTTGGATGCTGCGAGAAAAGAGCTTGAAAAAGCTAGCGACGAAATGAAATCAGAACTAGAAAAACAGATTGCACAGTTACAGGCAAACTTAGAGGAAGCAGAGCGCAAGCACCAACGCGCTCAATCAATGGCGGAGCAAACTAAGCAAGGTCATGTTTATGTTATTTCTAACATTGGATCGTTTGGGGAAAATGTCTACAAGATAGGCATGACCCGTCGATTAGAACCAATGGATAGAGTGAAAGAGCTTGGAGATGCTTCAGTACCGTTTACCTTTGATGTACATGCAATGATTCATACTGATGATGCTCCAACTCTAGAGAAGAAGCTTCACGATAAGTTTGATACTCACCGATTGAATATGATTAATCGCCGTAAAGAGTTTTTCAGTGTCTCGCTGGAAGAGATCAAACATGCGGTAAGTGACTTTACCGATCAGTCTGTGGAGTTCATTGAAACAGCGATTGCACAGGACTATTACGAAACACAAGCGATGAACAAACAGCGCCTAGCAAGAGAAGGAAAGTTAGAAGGAGAAGAGTTATCGTCTTCCAGTGTTCTCCCCAAATTTGCTGATGTCTTGTAGAGCGCCTTATAGATTTTACTGAAAGGGGCATACAGTAATTTGAAATGTCCCACTTGGTGACAGCATCTTCAATCTGGCACGATTATGCCCCAAAACGTTCTAGCCTATGACTCAGGACTAATTTTTTTGTCATTAATTGACCTACTTTTTCTAATGATTCAATATGGTTATGATTGAATAATAATGTAAGCCTGCATCTGTCTAGATGGTAGGTTGCGATTCACAGGAGTTAATCTGTCAGGGTGTCATTGAAGTTAACGCTTCATCGATAAGAACTGCGTTAGAGCCGAACACGGTAAGCATTCCTTTGCGCCATTCCTTCTTACCTTGTTGCTCACTCTCATTTGGCTAACCCGCTATTTGACCAACTTTTACTGACGCATCTAATGTAACCGCTGCATTGAGAGAACATAACCAAACAGGAGCAACTTCGCTTGGACGAAATAGAAAAAATCATCAGTCGATACGACGAAGTGTATGTTGGAGAAAGTTTTAGAACATTAGAAGACATAAATAGATTTACGGGTACTTTCGTAAAGGATGTGGCCGAGATTTATGATTGCATTACTAGGGTTCGAAACATTGAACGTAATCCTACTGGCTTCAACTTAGAAGATGCTCCTATTTTGGGATTACTAACGAGGATCTGGAAGCTACTCAAGGAAGTTGTATTCTACTACGAACAGGATAATGCAGAAATTATAAGTATTTTAGAAAGGCCGTTAATCGAAGCAGCAGTAACTGCCGAATACTTATTATTAAGTGAACCGGAAGTAATTGAGGACTACAGAAAGTGCTCTTACAAAGACAGGTTGAGAATACTTCGTGAGTTAAAAGAAGGCTCTCGATTTTTTGAGACCAAGGCGGGAAAACGCCTTCTTAAGTCAGTTCAAGAAAAAATGGACTTGGAAGGTTTCACGGAAGAGGACTTCAAGGTACAGAAGACAAATCGATGGAAGCTTCAAGGTAAGAACTTTTTCGACATATTTAAGGAAATTTCATACGAGGATCTTTATAAATACACTTACGGGATGATGTCTGAGTCTATTCACGGTTCTTGGAACGAGTCTATGGACTGGTGTCTTCAAAAGAATGAGGACAAAACATTCTCTGTATACCCTTTTTATCATCCTGCCGATATAAGATATATCTGTCCCACACTCAAGTTTTGCAATGAGTCATACAGGCTATGGTTGAGACGGATCGATTGTGAAGACGAGAATATGACTAATATTCTCGACTGGATTGAAAGAGTTAACAATAGAGTATTTATGATATTTGATCAGAAGTATGACGGCTCAAATTGCTAGCCTCTAAGCTAAAGAGTTCTACCCCTCAGGCTGCTTAAGGCGTTTCTCTCAATGTGTAACACTGTTTTTAAGGAATCATTTTTATCGTGTCTAGTATTAATTCAGGTGATGGTGAACGTACTGCAATGCTGGGGTATGTTCCGCAGTATGAAATAGCAGCAGGCTTAATATATGAAGCTTTGCTTGATGGAAGTCTTGAATGGTTTCGAGTCGCCGATCCTGATGCTGGAAGCTTAGATGATATACTGATTGCGACTACTGGTAAGCTTGATGCGTATCAGGTGAAGTGGGCGGAATACACTGGAACAATTAGCTATGCAGATTTTGTAAGGGATAGTTCGACAAAGCAGGGAGATGAGAAGCTGAGCCTTTTCAGGCAACTTTCAGAGGGGTGGAAGCACTTAAGTACAAATAATAAAGATAGAATTGTAAAAGTTCATTTGCTTCATAAATCAGTACCTAGTTCAAGCTCTAAAGCTCAAATTCCTTTAGGCGACACGGCTCCTCGACATGCTCACTTTCAATCTTTCTTAAAAGAATGCTGGTTCGATAGACGATGGTGTGAAACAGGCTTAGATACAGTATCCGTGTGCTGGCAAAAGGCACTGTTGGATCTACAGAAACGGTCAAAATTTAATGATGACCAATTTTTGAATTTCATTCGCAACTGTGAGCTTAAATTCAACTATAAGCGACCAGCAGATATCCCTATAACTAATCAAGGACAAGCAAGAAAGCAAAAAGATATTGAAAAGATATATAACCTTTTGACGAAAATGGCGGGAGGTGAACGTCGAATTATTGAGCTGTCCAAAGATGATATGTTAGATAGGTTGGCGTGGAGTCATAGGTTTAAGCATAAGTTTGTTCATGAATTTCCTATCGATCGAACTTATCAAGAAATTGAAGAAACTGTTGGTTCTATATCTGATGTGTTATCACAAACCAAGCAGGGCTATGTCGCATTGCTTGGAAGCCCTGGCTCAGGAAAGTCAACAACGCTTACTCATACTTTAAAGTATAAAGCAGGATATAAACTAGTTAGATATTACGCATATGTACCCGATAGCACCTACCAAGGGCGTGGTGAAGCGACTACTTTTCTTCATGACATCACATTATCGCTAAGAAATCACGGCTTTCGTGGTGAAAGTTCCGGGCAGCCAGGCTCAAGAGAAGAGTACCTATCATTGTTAGGAGAGCAGCTTCAACAAGCCCATGACAAATGGAAAAATGATGGCGTAACCACCATCATAATGGTTGATGGGTTAGATCATATTCAGCGAGAACAAAACCCATTACAGAGTTTGTTGTCAGATTTGCCTCTCCCGAACACCGTGCCTGATGGAGTGATATTTGTTCTAGGTAGTCAAACGCTAGAGTTGAACGATCTTTCTGATACGATAAAGGAGCATGTCAGCCATGGAAGTCGAACCATTGTTATCTCTCCTCTTACTCGGACAAATGTCTATGCAGCCATAAACGAATGGCCAGGCTGTTCCGACCTAACAGATGATAATAAGAAGAAAATTTTTGAAAAGTCATTAGGGCACCCACTATCTTTGGTTTATTTGCTGCAGTTTATTACTGGCGGATCGGGTAGGAGTTATGATGAAGCTATTGATGAATTTCCTCTTTACCAAGGGCATATTGAGCAAAGCTATTCAGTTTATTGGCGACAAATAGAGAGTAATCAGAAGCTTGTTGACTTGCTTGCGTTATTGTCAAGATTGAGAGTGCCAATAAATACTCACGTGCTTGAGAAATGGTCTGATCATTCAACTATTCGCGCTTTTATTTCAAGTGCAGCCCACTATTTCAAGAAGGATAGTGATGTAAGTTGGCGCTTTTTTCATAACAGTTTTCGACAGTTTATTTTAGATAAAACGTGCCGAAACCTATTTGGTAATTTTGATGATTCAAAAAATATTGAATATCACAAGGTATTAGCTAAACACTGTATTCAATCGTCTGAGGATAATGATCCAATGCGATGGGAGGCGGTTTACCACCTTTTTAATGCTCGGCAGATGCAAGCTGTAATTGATACAGGGACTCAAAGTTACTTTAGAGACCAGTTCTTTAATCTTCGGAATACTTCGAGTTTAACAGATGATATTGACGCTGTTCTATTGTCGGCTAAGGAGCTGAATGATCCGCTTGCCGTAGTTAGATGTCTCTTAATTGAAAGTGAGCTTAGAGAGCGAAGAGACGCCCTTAATGAGGTTGATATACTTGCTCTCTTATTTTCATCGGAGGGAGTAAGTTCAGCGCTTAGTTACATATTCGATGGTGAGCTGCTAAGGGTAAGTGATTCAGAAGCACTCAAATTTTCTAAAGTTCTAGCGGAGAACAAATTCTTTAATGAAGCTAAAAGGGTCTTTGAATCTGCTGAGCCGCTAAGTTACTTGTCAGGTGGAGACGCTATTGATCCGCATCATGGGGGAGCTGAAGATTTGAAACGATGGGCTGATGTAGCTCATTATTTCATGCCGCTAGGCGACCTTGTCTCAACTATACACCAAACGAAGTGTGAAGTTGATGGTGTGGGATCATGGAGTGGAAATGATGAAGACCTACATGCTCGCTTAATGAGACGGTTGGTCAATGGTATCTATGAAACAAAAGACGAAGAAAAAATAACTGAGATTTTCTATTTCTTGTCAGAAAAAAGGAAGCACTTTGATAGTCTTATAGATTTATGTGTCTCCATATGCATTAACCAATATCCATTGGCTTTGATAGACACCGCATTCGAGGCTGTCATTGATTGGTCTGAAAATAATGACTTGGATTTTTCAGAAAAGTTGTTGGTTGCTGAACTGGATTACAGATCCAATGGAAATATAGAAAAAGCTAAAGAATGGTTTGAAAATTTTGAACAGCCAAAACTTTATAAATATGGTGTTCATGGCCAATGGAAGAACCTAAGTCCATTCGCAGATAGAATTCGTCTTAACAGACTACGAGCAGCCCTAGGGCAAGATATTGATCCTGTTAAGGTGGTTCCAAATGAAAGCGAAAAAAAGTATACAGGAAACGTCTTATTTGAACGTGCTTTAGTGAGGTTTTCAAGCATTTGGGGACGGGGTTGGGCTGGAGAGAAGCTGCTACCAAGTTTTATTGTTCAGGAGATAAAGCCATCATTTGAATTGTTACGAAAGCCTTATGATCAAACAAGGGATTGGATTGGGTGGTATGAGTTCGAATCAGCCGCTGTTGATTACTTTAACTTCGCAATAAGGGCTGCTGCTCAGCATGGACATGATTGTATTTTGGCTTTAGCCGATGCGTATAGAAAAGATTGGGATAAACGGTATTGGCCGACTGGCTGGCGCAGAGAGATTGCTTTCACTTTGTATAAGGAAGGATATAGCAGGGATGGTTTAGTTGACGTACTGGATCAAATCGAAAAAGAGATCCCCGATTTTGACGACATTCACTCTAAAATGTCTGAGTACTACGAACTTTCTATAATGTGGTCAAAGATTGGTAAACCAGATCGAGCGGCTAGCCTGTTACCAAAAATCTTCAAGGGTTCTTTTGGAATATATCATAGAAAAGACAGGCAATTTTCCCACTGGGTATTGTGGTTAGGTAAGTTGATCAGTCAATACCCTGATTTAGCCTACGGTGAAATATGTCGATTTTCTTTGGCGTTAGTAGATTTGGAACAGTCGGGAAATGGTCGTGGTACGCAGGAAGCAGGACTTGATCTCATCACTATGACCACACGTTGGAATCCGGGATATGGTTTAAAGCTCTTGAGGTGGTTATTCGATCATAAAGGGCTTGATTATGCTCCGGGCCTAACAGGGTTGATGTCTGGAATGCTTGATGGCTCTAGTCCGCCATTGAAAGAAATATCAGTGATGACGAGAAAGCTGCTTCTCCCTTTCGAAGAGTACAATCCTTCTGATCTGCCTAAAAAATTAGTGTCTCGGACCTGTCAATCCTCTGATGATAGGGTGACGGATGAGATAGAAAAGCTTATTGCATCTATCAATATACACTTATTGCCTTCAAATCGTTACTCGTGGTTAGAAGGGGTAGCGCTTGGCGTCAGGGAAGCGGGGTTGGACAATAGTTTTTATGCCTCAATGGCGATTTCTACTCCCCAGGAAAAGCATGTTACTCATGAACCTTCTCTGACACTAAATACAGGGGAAAAACTTACAGAAGAAGAGACTCAACTGAAAATAAATTCTCCTGAAAACCTTTTTCAGCTTCTTCGAACTGTGAAATCCGTTGAATATTTCCGCTGGATGAACTTAATTCAACCTTTTTTAAAAGGTATGAATGCCCCTCAATTAGAGGAACTCTATAAGCTCTTAAAGCCATTTAAGCCTGATAATAATGTTGTTTCTTGTATTGCTGGCGCATTGTCTTCACATGGTGAAGTGGATAAAGCGAACAGTTTATTAGAAGGTTTATTCGATAACTCAGATGCTAAAGGTTGGGATTTACATTGGGATGGGGGTTCTAGACAGTCGATATTTAGAACCCTTGTTGAAATTGATGCTAAACAGTGGCGCCCTAAAGCGCTCGCTTGTTTAGTTGATGATTACATTGGTGAATATAGGTATCCAAGCAGTTTAATTTGGAACTTACCAGAAATTGTCGATATCCTCTTTGAGGATAAAGATATCCTGCCCATTTGGAAGGAAATCAAAGAACATGCATACCAGCTAGACGCTTTTGAACAAGGGGCTGAGAAACCACCGGCACTGTTAGATGACATTGGCGAGAAGAAGGATGCTAGTTTACTCATTGAGTTTGCATTCGATATGCTTGATGTGGCTATTCCTGAATTAGGGGTTATGGCTCATCAGGCAATCGTTGACTTGGCTAAAATTGAAGCAAATTGGCCAGAAATTCTTAGGCAAGTAGCTCATAGAATAGACAAAATTGGGTTGGCACAGGTAAAAGTAGTATCTTTGTTAAGTAGCTTAGCAAAGGATTTCAAAGGGTTTGTTCTTCAATTTGAGCAGGAAATATCTTCACTCTGTGCGTCGGAAGACTTTAGTGTGAGGATGATTGCCTTGGATTTGTCTAGTAGGCTAGAAATAAAAGGTCGGCTACCTCCATATGAACGCTCAAAGTTACCTTTGATATACGGATTGGAGTTACCAGAAATAAGTAATAAAAAGGAAGCTATTCCTTTTTCAGCTATCCGTCCTGGAGAAACACTTCCTGATGTTGATGACCCGATTGAGTTGCTTAGGCCTTTGATGACTGAAGCGAGGCTTGTGGCTGATATGTCAAACGTACCGTTTGAGAATTTAGCCTACAAAGTTTGTGAATTTATGAAAACTTTGATTCCAGAGAGTGAATGGAATAAGCAGGCTGAGGAAATTTATAGAAACTGGTTGGAAGGCGTTGGACTAAAGCTGACCTATCATCGACTGAGACCAAAAGTGGCTAAGCTAGCTCTCTCATATGCGGTATGCGAGTTATTGGATGCAGGGCGAATACCTCCTCAAGGAGTTGATCTTCTGCGAGCTATTTTCAAACGTAGTGATGAATTGTTATTGGGGCTTGAGCCCGCTATTAGACCAGAGTGCATTGTTGTTCCGAAAGCAAAAGATCGAGATGTATCTCATAATCACGATGAATGGTTGGGAAGTATTGAACAAGGTATTACACAATTTGTTGATCGTATAGACACTGGAAAACAAATTATTGGTGAGCTTACAACCTGGAGCTGGTTAGATTGGGATTTGCCGACGGAGGTTCGTATGTCTACAGTCTGTCATCCTGAATGGAATGACGATGTAGAAGTTACCTCACCTTATGCTTTCTTCCCAAGTATGAAGCATTGGTCTGCAAGCGATTACCCCAAAATAACTTTTGCTGATGAACCATCGTTGGTGATTTATGGTACAGGTGCTTACATTGATCATGGTGGCCTTGAATGGTTAGCGTTAAATCCAGCTATTGGCTTTTATCTAGGTTGGTCTGTTTCTGATGAAGGATTGTTTCGCTGGATTAATGAGAAAGGCGATGTAATGGTTGAAAGCATCTATTGGAAAGATGGTCCTATTTCTAGACAACCACCTAAAATGGATGATATCTGTTCAAATGGATGGCTTGTCATCGCCTCACACTCGGCAACTGAAAAAATTCGGGAAGTTATTGGCGAAGCGACAAAAGTAAACACAGTTATACGTAGTTATGGTCGAGGTACATATGACCCTATAACTAGCGCCATCCAACAGAGGGTTAATTGGTAGTTACATTGGCATTTTGTTCATTGTTGCATATATGTGCTAGGGGTAGCTATTACCCCTAACTAAATTATATAGACAGAAGTGATTTTGTTATATCAAACGATGAAACCTTTAGCTTTAGCATACTTTTCCTAATCTGATCGAAATATTTTAGAGCAATAATACTAACCTGCTTTTGTCCAGAGGTGTGCCAGCGCCGATCTCGGCAAACCAGCAGCACTCGATTTCGTTAAGCATGTGACTTCGGTGGATTCCCATGCGTGGGAATGACTTGACTCACCATTTCTCTTCGCCATCATCAACTTTCGAGTAGATGCTTTCGCCTTTCTGAACAATATGCATTTCAAGGTTTAGCGAAGATAAGATGCGAAATAGCGTCTGAATCCTTGTAGTTTCAGGATTAACCTCAAACTTAGAAATGGTGTCCTGTTTAAGACCAACGGGGTCGGCAACTTTTGCTTGCGACAGATTCTTGTGTTTTCTTTCGTCACGCAGATGTATTGCTAACTGCCTTGGTGATGTTATCAACATAACAATTCCTCGTATTTACCCTTTATGGAGGGTAAATACGGTTTTACCCTCGGTCAAGGGTAAAAGGCAACTTTAGCGTGTGAGAATAAGAAAACAGCCCCGATTGGGCTGTTGGTTCTAGTTTATGTTTGCTTCTGCTTTCGCTAAGTATGCAATTAGCTTTTGGGCATCTTCTCCTGCTTTTTTCGGTTTGGGCTTGTAATCGAAAGGCGTTAAAGTACTTGCGTGTGGTGTAAATCTTTTTATGCTCGATGCATCAGAGACTGATGAAATTGCTTTTCTTTTTCCTTTTATAGCTTGTAATTTGTTGCTATCGTCAGGGCTGAACACATAGTCATTGAACAAGACCGCTGGGAACTTGGCGGCATCTAGTCTCGTCTTTATTCTGTATAGCACTTGATGTAGCTCTTGCGCTTCTTCAGTGCCATATTTGGCAATGAGGTGTTTTATAGATCGCGGAGAGGGCAGTGCTCGGTAGCTTTATTAATGTTACATGTGTCGCGTTGTTGCTATCATTTATTAACTCAGGGCCTCGGACAATAATGTAAAGCATCTTGTCACTTTTGTTTTTTGAAATCGCGGTAGAGGGGATTTTTTCTGCTTTTGTAGGAACTGTAACGTTATCAGTTAATTAATATGTATTTTCAGCGATATCTTTTGATTTCTTCTTGATGTTACGTCTTCTATTCCGCTTTTTGTTGTCAGTAAAAATACCTTCGTTTTCATAAGCTTTTTCTATTTGTTCAATGGCTTGGTTAATTACTAGCTCCTGATCTTCATGTGTCGCAACAGGGGTTGCTTTCAATTCCCAGTGGTTCTGCTTGCTTAGTTCAAACAAGATTAGAAGCAGATGATAGAAGAATTTACTTAGCGTTTTAGATGCTGAGTATATGCCTTTCTCTTGTTCGTAAATTGCGTAAACGAAAGCTTTGTCGCGTTTGTTGATGCGTTTTCCATGATAAAGCCAAAAGTCGATAGCATCCTCTACCTCTTTTTGATATTGCTTTCTACATGAGATAATGAAGCAGTTAAGCATGTGCTTATCCCATTCCTCGGCTTGCTTCTTTACTTTGTCAGCATGTGTTTCAGCATCTCTTCTTACTGTTTCAAATCTTTGCTCTGCAAAATCTTTCTGCGATTCAAACATTTCTCTAAGGTCATAATTTTCGACTTGTGATTCGTCATAGCTACTTATAATGTTTGCATCACTTTTCAGAACACCAGATTTTATCAAGCCGCCGAGGGTGAACTTGTTACCGCTTCTGAGCTTAGAAGCGGGTATGATGAAGTCATTGTATCTGTACACAATCCCAACGAACTTTTCGTTGCTTCTGTCTTCTTTAAGTATTATTTCGACGCCATTTCTTAGTAGCGCAATTTGATAAAGAGCTAAGCTCGCTTGAGTGGTGTGCTCATCGTTTACGTCCAGTTTCTTTAGCATGTTTGCCCTAGCTTGCACTAGCGCTGGTAGCTCTTTGATGCTTGATTCAACTAAGCGTCTTACCATCAGCTTGACTGAGTGAGAGTACTTGTCAGAAACGACCGCTTCGCCCCTTGCTAGTATCTCTGATGAGTTTTCTAGTTGTCTTAAACCGAATTCCTTTTCTTGTTCACGCATGATTTCTTGTGCAGCTTCAACAGCCATCCAATTGCTGATGACTTTGTTTGTTTCTAGGTCTTGTGTTGATGCTGTTATGTGTACGTGCTGTGAATCAGTATCTGCGTGTCTAAACGCGATGTAGCGTGCGTTTTCGTAACCTAGGTGATTCATAGTCTTTCTTACTGTTTTACGCCACTGCTTGTCTGTGAGGTACTCTCCTTCGTCTATAGAGATGACAAAGTGGCGGAAAGGGTGCTTGACTGTCGGGTTGTGCTTATAGCTGCTTTGCAGTTCAGTGATAGCATCGTGCCAGTCCGCACCTGTAGCCAGCTCACCCATACTAACTGGAATGGATTCGATTTCGTTAGCACAGATGAAGAATGAGTGACCCTCCGATGCAGGAGCATGTTTTGTTTTACCTGCACCGTATTTAATCAGGTTATCTGCGTCTTTTTGTTTAGCGCCGTACTCGATGAGGTTCTGTGCGTCTTTGGCTGTCTGTTGACTTCTTGTGCATTCTAATTCTGTAAATATCATTTTATTGTCTCTTTATTATTATTGTGAGTGAGAAAGTAATAAGTAATGTAGATAAGCCCTCCTTATATTTAAGGAGGGAATTCAGGCTTTATAATTCAGCTTCTTCTAGTATCTTTTGTTTGCATAGCTCATCCAATTGACGCGAAGATAAGTATTTTAAAGCTAGTACTTTAGCTGTTGCTGATGAATGAGAGTCTATTGCTAGCTTGCGCGTAGTATCAATGCTTTCCTTAAGTTCTTTAATGCATTTGCTTAGTTTAACTATCTTAGCGCTGCCAGCATCTTCAATGTCTTCTGCAAGCACCTGAAGTGATTTTGATAGCTCTTTGGTTTCTTTAAAGTACTTCAAATAATCTTCGTCATTGTTCGGACGTGGTTCTACTTGGTTCAAGGCTACATCTCTAAGAAAAGCAGCGTTAGAGCGATAGTTGTGACTTTTCTTGCTGGTTATGAAACATTTGTACTGCTCTACAGTTATGTGTGTTTTTAATGCAATATTGTATAAGTCTTTAGTTTTTTTACGCTCTTCTTTGAAGCCGTTTTCTACAGCGTCCAGGATGCGAAGTGATTCAGTAACAACATCATCGTTAAAGCTATCTGCATTATTTTTAGCGTAAATACTTTTTACAATGCAATTACAAAAACGCGCATGAGAACTTAGCGTAATTTTAGATGTGCTTGAAAATTGCGGAAGTAGGGAAGGTACAACAACTTGTAATTCTTCTAAGCTGTAATCTGTTTTCTCAATAAGCGCTCTTAGTTTATCTTTATTTTCTCTTTTAGTTTCGATTACTATTTCTCTTATTGTGTTATTTAATTCTTCTTTTAATGATAAGTTCATTTTATTATTTCTCTTTTTATTATTATTATTTTATTTTTATTATCTTATTTATCTAGTAAGCAACAGCGTGCGACTTAGCGATAACTGCGAAGCATGTTAGCGCAACCGACTGAAGGGGAGGCTAAAGCTACAAACGAACCATTTGGAACAAATGGGGAAGAGCAGTATCCGCTTGTTACTGTTTTTGTTCTATTTGTTTTGATTATAACAATATAATTTATGATATTAAATGTGTTTATTTAAAATAAGCGAAATATATTATTGTATAATACAGAGTTCAACAGAGGAATATGATAAGGAATTTGTCGCATGCGACAGGGAAAGTGCGCGTTACAACATCGAAAATGCCGTTTGCGACAAGGAATTTGCGCCGCACTCTCACTACGTCTCAGCCGCTTTCATCCGCTTTCACTTCGTATCACTGATAGTTAGTAAGTAGTTTTTGGGACAAATGTTATATGGATTAAGTTAAGAAACAATAGCAGAATAAAGTGTGTTCGTGATGGTGGAGTCAAATATAAATAAAGGGTGTACTTATCATGTCTTTATTTTTATCACTTCGACTGATTATATTGTGTGATATTTAATATATGGTATATGTATATTTTGTTCGTTGTTAAATATATAGAGTTTGTATATTTCCATTTCGTAAAATAAATTCGAAAAAGTGATTGCTTTTGACTTCTAAATACGAATATTATATTTGCAACGGCTCTTGTAGTCATAAGAATAAGAATAAACGGAGGCGTCCAATGGCGCTTATACACTCAATTAATCAACTGAAAATAGAAAAGAAAGTCGATGTATTAAAACGCGTTGGTTTATCCCAAGCCACGCTTCACAGACGTATAAACGATGGCACATTTCCGCCCGCAGTACAACTGGGTCCCAAGGCTGTGGGATTCATGTCGCATGAAGTCGATGCGTTTCTTATTGCATGCGCTTTGGGAGAAGATAAAAAGCGTGTGGTCGCTGAGCTTCTCGCGCAGCGACAAGCGCTAAAGCAAGCGAATCCTTTATTGGAGTACATGAACTTTAACTAATTTATCTGTTAGTTCTGTGCATACGTTGCACAGAGCTTGCTCAACTTCAGTGGTAATTGCAAGATTCGCAACGACTTTTGCGCTCAAGCCGAGGAGGATAAAAAAACTCTTGACATTAAAGTACAGGCTAAGCTAGCTTGATAAGGCTTCCAAATCGCTCTGCTCTTTGAAAGCTCTGAATAATAATATAACAGCAAAAATAATAACGATAAAAACAAGATAAGTGGCTGAAAGCCATCAATAAAAGTTATTACGTTGTCACTCATTATTACTTCGGAGGAAACATGAAAGAGTTTAACGTCTTAAAGAAAAATCGAAAGTATTTTGCTGCATCGCTTGACGGCTACAAGTGCAGAATCTTAATCGATGAACTATCTCAGAATCTCTCAATCGGTACGCAACTGCTGGATGTCGAAGACATCTCCGTTCGTTCAAAGTATGGAACCGACCTAATATTCAAACTTAAATCCTCGGTTGAGGAACAAAATGAGTCTGGTTTTATTACTTTAACCAGTACTTACAATACCTATCTCATTGATAAATGCCGCGCTCTTGGTGGGCAATGGGATAAGTCCAGTGAGTGTTGGGTGTTTAGTGGCCTTATCGAAGAAAAGGTTGATGAGCTGGCTTGTGTTTTCAATTCTCATCTAGTGCCTGTCGAAGTTACGATTAATGATGACTACGATGTGTACGAAGAAAAGGGGACACTTTGTTGCCTTGGCTACCCAATCGCACGCGCATTTGGGCGTGATTCAGGAGCAAGAGTCGAAGAGGGGGTAGGTGTCGTAGCGGGCGGCTTCAAAAGCTGTGGTAGTAAGAAAAATTGGGTGACTCAAGCCAAATCTGGGACAGTGTTTCGCATTGAGGTGGCGGAGAAAGTGCTCACCCATTTTGCTGAGAAAGAGCCTCATTACCACTTTAAAGCTATCTGAAGGTAAGTGATATGAAATGGTTTCTACCGCATCTTGATGACACTGAAGCCATACTCAACAATGCTATTCTTTATAATAACGTTGTTTTGTTGCCAAACACCCCATGGAATGCCGCAACCGCATTTGTCTTGTATGACATATCACAATATGCGGCAACGTTAGGGGTTACCCTTGTTCGTTTACCCTCGATTGACGAGGGGGACGTACCAAGTTTTTGTGATGTAGTTTGGCAAAGGTTTGAGAGAAACAAGTGTATCGTAGAGCAGTTTTTGGCAGCGCAGTCCACGTATCGACGAGAGAGTTTAAAAGCAATATTAATTGACAGAAAATTGAATGACGCTTTAGGCCTGGGGCTATTTGACGCCTTTCAATTAATCTCTCTATCAAAACAAACCTTACTATTCCTATCGGAAAGTATTGATGCATGTTTCACCCTTCAGAACGTCACGTTGTTATCAGGGTTTGAATACTTTTTAACGAAGTCATCCAATACTCGATTGATAGGTGCATGCCATGAGAACTTGTTAACCTCATCTCAGTTCACACATCATCAAGATGGTGTTTATCGACTGAATAACTTCAATAATAAAGATCTGGTTAGGCATGCATTAAAGTTTGTCTGTCGTGTCAGTCCACATTTCGAAGTAGTAGAAAGCACGTTAAAAGCACCTCTCAAACAATATCCTAGTTTTGAGGCATTTGTTTCAGCTGTCCAGAAAATGGTTTTGCACCAAATGTAAGACGATTGAATAAAGAAGTCCGCGTTGTGTATTTATATCTTAAAAGGGTTTTGTCGATTAAATAATCTGAAAAGCAAAATGTCAGTTAAATTAATGTAAACGAATATTTGTTATTTTTTAAAGAAAACAGGAGTAAGATCATGCCTAACCATATTTATAATATCATCGAGTTTCATACTAAAGATAAATGCTATGCTAGTTCTATTCACGATTCGATCAGGAATGAAAGTAGTGATATGGATTTTAATAAGCTACTTTCCAACTATTTGAAATCAAATTCTTTTGAAGGAGAGAGCAGTATTATTCATGGTAATGTGGATTGGAATCTTCAAAATTGGGGAACAAAGTGGAATGCATGGGATAGCCAATGTTGCCTCGAAGACAGAGGTGAATATGTTTACGGAAGAATTACATTTTTTACTGCGAATACTACTCCGTACCCAATATTTATTGCATTATCAAAGATGTACCATAAAATCAGATTTAAGGTAAGGTTTGCTGACCAGCATGCTTTTGGCTGCGATTGTGGTTTCCTAGTTTTCCAGAATGGACAGGAGATTGACCGTCATATCTCCCCAAATGAATTTGGTTCAGATGAGCAATACTCGTACTGGGTAGATATAGCAATGAGTGTTTATTAATTTTCCAGCTCAACAGTTGGAAAGCAACCCCCATAATATTTAGAGGTTGCTTACCTCTGTAATTAGATCAAATTGCCAAGCAATACGCAACCCGCCTAGCTCGCTAATGGTAAGTGGCCGATGGTGATGTCGATGAAGTGATCAATATTTCAATGGTGGGGCCGCACACTGGATAATGTTGTAACGGGATCCTCTCGTCTGAGTGCAATATAATATGATAAAATTGACTGCCCCTTCCTAAGTGGATGAAAGTCGAACCTAATTCTGTATCAAATTGTGTCCCCAAATGTGTTTGAAGGATGTCTAATGCTCTCTTTACTCATATGATCGCGATAAGGGCGTTGGTTGGGCATCGCATTAAGCGCGTCACAAAGAGAAACCAGTTTGACCTGTTTGGAGGCTGCGCTGTTGTCTAACCCTTCAGGGTAGCCCTGACCATCGACACGTTCATGATGGAGCAAAATGGAGTCAGCCACAAAATGTGAAAAAGGGTTCTCTTTAATGAGTTCGTAGTCCTGTTTGGGATGGCGTTGAATTGATCTGAACTAATAGCTTTGGACACCTTACTAAGTGAATTATAATCAACTAGTGAGGTAAACATGAGTAACAAGAAAAAGAGTATCGTTCATACGGCAGAATTCAAAACAGAAGCATTAAAGTTAACAGAACGTGTTGGAGTATCGACCGCAGGAAAGTAACTAAACCTCTCACCCTCCCAAATCTATACATGGCGTTGGAAGGTCAATAATACATCTTACAATAGCAAGCGTGAAGCATAAATGGCTGCTGAGATTGCTAAGTTGAAAAGACAACTCGCAGAGCAAGCCGAAGAGCTAGGAATAGTAAAAAAATGTATGGTCTGCTCAGTTTTGCAAGTTAAAGATCATTGTAAGAAGGCGTTTGCATCAATGTATCCGGCCTGTTTGTGAACTGTCTTGTGCTCTAGCCTTGATGGGATCCGCACGGTGTTGTCCTAATAAAGCGCACAGTCATAACAAACTGCTTTTTAGCCAGGCTTCAACATCGTGGGTTTAACGTTTCTGTCATCAGCTCGTTTCTCGCAAAATCTATGGAAAAAGTCGTTATGTTAACGCGGTTATGACGAACCTAAGGCGGGATAAGGCCGATATTCCTGACGAGATACAAAACCTTCCAGCAAATCCTCACGATCTTGTAAGCTAAAGCAGTAAGAACAACATGATAGCAATGTGTCGCTTCGAGTTTTGCTATCCATTGGCCAAGTGCTGACTTGTCTCGCTTCATGTGTATCTTTACTGCCTTAGCTCCTTGTATCACCTGTCGTCGCAGATAGACGTTCCCCCCTTTTGGCTGATACCACCGAGGTTACTCTTCCCTCAGTTGAGTATTGTCTGGGAACCCAACCTAACTATGACGACATATCTCTGCCTCGTTTAAATTGTGTACCAGAACCAACAGCGGCAATTAATCCAGCAGCAACAATAGGACCGATGACTGGATCACTTGGCGATCCATAGCGACAATGAGAAACCTGTTTTTTCCTAAGTCGATACCGTAGATATATACCTCTAAGTTTAACATGGGTGCTCTCCTTGGTTTTGGCTTTCCTTGCTGAGTATAGATATCAGAGGGAGGAGCAGACCATCCCACTAGGCCGCAACCTACTTCGTATATGGAATCCACGGGTTTTACAAGACAAAAATGTGCAATGGATAAGATGCGGTTGTATATTCGGTTTCTTATTGAAGGAGCTATCCTCTAACCTTTGATGTATGCGCACCTACAGTCCTTGTCGCGAAAGAAGCTTTTAATAGTATTACGAAGTAGTTAGGGCCTCAGTAGGCTGGTCTAACCATTGAACATTATTATTTGTAATCTGTTAATTCATATAGCTAAATAGTAATGGCTTTGGCTGATATTCTGTTTCATAGTGGAGCATTGTCCAAGCAGTCCTCATAGTCTTGTTTGCTAAGGCGATACAGGCTCTTTTGAAGTCAACCCTATCGACTATCTTGATAAGCCGTGCCTGCTTCTGGTTTTTTGCGAGTCGGGCAGTCGGTAAATATATGCCATGGCACCAAGGTATAGCATTGAACGGAGGCAAATTGACACCGCCAAATTTATCTATGCCCAGCATCATCACTTTACCGTCTGAACTGTATTGTTTCGGTGTTAGCACAACAAACGCTGAAGCTTGCCGTCCATTGGTAAATTGCGTTCCGTTACCTAAAGTAGCGTAGAGCATGGAAGCTGTTGTTTCACCCACACCTTCCAGTACCATGAACCTTTTACAACGTTCTATTTGCCGAGTTGGAGAGTTCATGGATTTCTGGAGCTTGCTTAATTCATCTTTCAGGTTACGGTATTGCTACCTTAGTATTGACAAGGTTGTGGCCAAGTTTGCTGGCAGAACATCGCTTTCATAGAGTGTCGAAGTGACCAATGCAGCCAGTCCTTTAGTACCGAAACCAGCACGCAAGTTTAAGTGTACAACCGAGAGTAAAAAGTTCTTTCGGCTTCGTCTGCATATTTCACGATTGTGTATAATTTTTTCCTTGTGGGCCTAATTTACAGGTCTGAAAGACATTTTTGCCAAACCGATCGCTATAACATTATATTTCTGCATTGTATGGACTCTTAGTTAGGTTTTGGTCAACTTAAACCGTAGTTCCTCGAGGGGAGGGAGTCCGTACATCTTAGGAGGGTGGCACTCGGTAACGAGTGCTACCGATCCGACAAAGTTATGTTACAAGTACATAACTTTTGATGTTTATAAAGAATATATTTTATGGTAACGGTTACAAATTTAATGGTTGTTTTGTAAGTCACATTTTACCAAACGGAATGATTACTGTTTAATTCTGGTGTTTGAGGATATTTATGTCCGTTGTGTCTACAAATTATCTAAAGTAATTCTATTTTATTTAGTGGAAACGTTTACACTAATTTGAGTTTGATCACGGATCTAAATCGGTTTTGGTTGATAGAATTTTAACCAGTGAAGAATTGGGCGTATCGACTTGGTGTGTATAACGCTGGCTCAGTGAGCATCAGGTCCGGTACCGAGCAGGAAGTAGCAATAGCGGAGAAGCAAAAGTGAAAGTTCTTGTCACAGGTGGTATGGGTTACATCGGTAGTCACACATGCGTTCAGATGATTGAGGCTGGTATGGAGCCCATCATTGTCGATAACTTGTGTAATGCCAAAACAGAAGTATTGAGCCGTATTGAAGCGCTAACTGGAAAACAGCCAGCGTTCTACCAAGGCGATATTCGTGATGAAGTATTTTTGGACTCAGTATTCGCTAAGCATGACATTCAAGCGGTGATCCACTTTGCTGGCCTGAAAGCGGTAGGTGAGTCAGTCGTCAAGCCATTGGAATATTACGATAACAACGTCAATGGTTCATTGGTGTTGGCGCGCAGTATGCGTAAAGCGGGTGTGAAGAGCATCATATTCAGCTCTTCTGCAACCGTCTACGGCGATCCAGAAATCGTTCCGATCACAGAAAACTCATCAACAGGCGCAACCACAAACCCATATGGGCGCAGTAAATACATGGTGGAAGAGTGTTTGAGTGATTTGTTCAATGCAGAAAGGGATTGGAGCATCACTTTGCTGCGTTACTTCAATCCTGTTGGCGCGCATCCATCGGGCACAATGGGCGAAGACCCACAAGGTATTCCAAACAACTTGATGCCGTTCATCGCACAAGTCGCGGTTGGCCGTCGTGAAAAACTCTCGGTATTTGGTAACGACTACCAAACGCCAGACGGTACAGGGGTGCGTGATTACGTCCACGTAATGGACTTGGCTGATGGTCATATTGCGGCATTGAAATCAGTGGGTGAGAAAGAGGGGTTGCACATTTACAACCTAGGTACAGGTAAAGGCTCTAGCGTAATTGAAATGCTGGAAGCTTTCGGTGCTGCTTGCGGTAAACCTGTACCTTACGAGCTATGCCCACGTCGTCCGGGTGATATTGCGGAATGTTGGGCGAGCACAGATAAGGCAGAGCGAGATCTGGGTTGGAAAGCAATTCGCAGCATTTCTGAAATGACTGCCGATGCTTGGAGTTGGCAATCTAAGAACCCACAAGGTTACTAATTTAAATCCGGTGCAGCGCGTCGGACTAGCAAGAATATTAAGTTGAGTAAGTAAAATGTCGAACGTTGAATTTAACCCAGTGGATCATCCACACCGTCGTTACAACCCACTAACGGGTCAATGGATTTTAGTTTCACCACATCGTGCAAAACGTCCTTGGAGTGGCGCGGATGAGAAAGCTGCGATAGATGAGCTACCAAGCTACGATGAGAACTGCTTCCTGTGCCCGACAAATGAGCGTATTTCTGGCGATGTTAACCCAGATTATCAAGGTACGTACGTGTTCAATAATGATTTTGCTGCTCTGATGGTGGATTCACCAGATGCGCCAGAATCAGAAAGCTCACTATTTAAAACCCAAGGTGTGCGCGGTTTAAGCCGAGTGATTTGTTTCTCTCCAGACCACAGCAAAACCCTACCTGAACTACCCGTGGACAAAATTCGTGGTGTGATTGACACGTGGAACGAGCAAATTGAAGAGCTAGGCAAAGAGTACGTTTGGGTTCAAGCATTTGAGAACAAGGGTGAAACTATGGGCTGTTCTCAACCGCATCCACACGGTCAAATTTGGGCGAACAGCTTCTTACCAAACGAGATTGAACGCAAAGAGCAGAACCTAAAAGCTTACTACCAAGAAAACGGCACTAACCTGCTGGTGGACTATGTGCAGGCAGAGATAAAAGACGGCTCCCGCGTCGTGGTAGAAACCGAACATTGGGTTGCGGTTGTCCCTTATTGGGCGGCGTGGCCATTCGAAACCATGCTGCTACCGAAAACACACATCCGCCGTATGAGCGAGTTAAGTAATGAGCAGCGTGACGACTTGGCTGTCGCTATTAAAAAGCTGACCAGCCGTTATGACAATTTATTCCAATGTTCTTTCCCTTACTCAATGGGTTGGCACTACGCCCCTTTCTTTGAACAGGGCACAGACATCGACCATTGGCAGCTTCACGCACTGTTCTACCCGCCACTATTACGTAGTGCGACAGTACGTAAGTTTATGGTGGGTTACGAAATGCTGGCTGAAAGCCAACGCGACTTAACCGCAGAGCAGGCGGCACAGCGTCTGCGTGATGTAAGTGATTTGCACTACAAAGAACAGTGATTTGGGCGGTTCTAGGATCCTAGGTCCTAGAACCTAAAAACAGAAAATCAAATAAGTGGTTCACGATCGCGAATGAACAAAGGGTTCGGGGATCTAAATTCAATTTGAAACCGAGATTTAACTATGTCTGATTTAATCCAAAATGTGAAAGCGTCTTTTGAGAACGTGTTGGGCTATGCGCCAAGCCATATTATCCAAGCGCCTGGTCGTGTAAACCTGATTGGTGAACACACCGACTACAACGATGGTTTTGTACTGCCATGTGCAATTAACTATCAAACGGTTGTTGCGGCAGCAAAGCGTGAAGACAACCTAGTACGCGTGGTATCGGTTGATTACGATAACGCGGTTGATGAATTCGATATCACTCAAGAAATCACGTTCCAAGAAGACAAAATGTGGGCAAACTACATTCGCGGTGTCGTGAAGTGTCTGTTGGCTCGTGGCTACCAGTTTACCGGTGCTGATATCTCTGTCAGCGGCAATGTTCCTCAAGGTGCGGGGTTGAGCTCATCAGCGGCACTGGAAGTCGTGATTGGTCAGACGTTCAAAGTGCTCTTCAACCTGGAAATTAGCCAGGCGGAAATCGCATTAAATGGACAGCAAGCCGAGAACGAATTTGTTGGTTGTAACTGCGGCATCATGGATCAAATGATTTCGGCAGAAGGCCGTGAAAACCACGCCATGTTATTGGACTGCCGTAGTCTGGAAACAGAAGCCGTTTCTATGCCAGAGGACATGGCTGTCGTGATCATTAACTCGAATAAAAAACGTGGTCTGGTTGACAGCGAATACAACACTCGTCGTGAACAGTGTGAAGAAGCGGCACGAATCTTTGGTGTTAAAGCTCTACGCGATGTCACCATTGAGCAGTTCAACGAGAAAGTCTCTGAGTTGGATGAAATGGTGGCAAAACGTGCGCGTCATGTGATCACCGAAAACGACCGCACAGTCGAAGCGGCAAAAGCGCTCCGTTCGCATGATATTAAACGCATGGGTGAACTGATGGCTCAGTCGCATACATCAATGCGTGATGATTTCGAAATTACCGTCAAAGAAATCGACACCTTAGTTGAGATGGTGAAAGAGGTGATTGGCGAAGAAGGAGGTGTGCGCATGACCGGCGGTGGCTTCGGTGGTTGTATTGTGGCGTTGGTTCCACCTGCATTAGTGGATGAAGTGAAATCGACGGTAGAAGCTAAATATGAAGCTGCGACAGGTTTAACAGCGTCGATTTATGTTTGTAAAGCCCAGGATGGCGCAGGTCTGATCGAAGCGTTGTAAGGGCAGGCGATGAAAGAATATTTTGAACAATTAGAACAAGCGATGATTCAAACGCCATCGTTTGACGGTCAAGCGGCGAATCTGCTCCAGCTTACTAATGCAAATGGTATGACGGCATCGTTTATGGATATTGGTGCGACTTGGTTGAGTTGCACGCTGCCGTTAGATGGTGAACACCGTGAAGTGCTATTGCGCTCGCCAAATATGGCAGAACACATGAAGCAAGACGCCTATTTTGGTGCCATCGTCGGTCGTTTTGCCAACCGTATTGCAAATGGTCGATTTGAGATCGATGGAGAGCATTATCAACTTGGTATTAATAACGGTGAAAACTCGCTCCACGGAGGCTTGGATGGGTTCGATAAACGCCGTTGGAAGATTGCCGAACAAAGTGATCGACAAGTTGTTTTTACGCTTCGATCGCCTGATGGTGACCAAGGTTATCCTGGCAATCTCGATGTCAAAGTCACATACACGTTAACCGATGAGAATGAACTCGTTATTGCCTATGAAGCGAATACCGATAAAACCTCTCCGGTGAATTTAACTAACCACGCTTACTTTAACTTGGCGGGCGAGGCGAGCAACGCGAAAAGTTTGGACCATACGTTGCAGCTTAGTGCAGAGCATTACTTGCCAACGGATGCGGGTTTAATTCCTACGGGTGAACAAAAACCTGTCTCTGGTACCAGTTTTGATTTCACCGAGCCAAAACTTATTGGCCAGGCATTTCTTAGCGAGCAGGATCAGAAAAACGCGGGTGGCTACGATCACGCCTTTGTGTTCAAGCCTAAAGTGACCGATTGTGTGTCTGTTGCCGCGGTTCTTATTGCACCCAAAGAAGATGTGGTGATGAAGGTCAAAACCACTAAACCAGCCATACAGTTCTATTCTGGAAACTTTTTAGCAGGTGTGCCGGGCGCAAGCAAAACTTACGCGCTTTATGACGGCCTTGCCTTGGAAACGCAATACTTTCCTGATGGACCAAATAAACCAGAATGGGGACTCAACAGTGGGGTGTTGAGCTCAGGGGATTGCTATCAGCATCGAACCGTGTATCAGTTTGAATTTTAGATAGCATTTTTGGTGGGCTCTATGCCCACCTTTTTTTGATTCCTAGTCAATCGGATACAGATAATCAACAACGCTCAACAGAATTTCTGCGCACTAATGTTGGGCTGAAAATAATAGTTTCATCTTCATCTTCATCTTCATCTTCATCTTGTTCGTTACGAGACAGTGTCAAAGCCAATCGAGTGGCACGTTCAATCATTATATCTATTGTATAGCGCACTGCAGTTAAACGAGGATGAACAAAGTGTGCAATTAAGCCATCATCAAATCCTACCATTGATACTTTAGCTGGTACCTTAATGTCCTGAGCAGAGGTTGTACAATATGAGCCTATAATGACAACGGATTAGAGATGTTAAACGATCTTCGAATACATCGAGATTAATTATAATCGAACCAGAAGGTATGGTGTTCTGTGGTATCTAAGGTCGGTTAACCTTAAACAGCAAAATGTCGCTTAATAGAGTATCCAATCTGGCTGAAGCAGATCATTGATGCAAAACTAACGGTCATTAATTTCATAGTCGAAGTTACCGCCGTATACCCAGAAATACCTACCATTTCATCCTAATGACCTAATCCCAGATGAAGCTACCTTTATATGTGAATAAACTCACGGAACGCATCCTAGTACTCGTTAAAGTTCATTAAAGAGATGCGTCCAATTCGAATGATGATACCGAATTCGGATACTATTTGTTAAAAAGTGGTTTATCCTCTAAACCTTATGAGTTGTATCATACGGTAAATTGACAATAGTATGATCTTTTGCTGGGGAGATTTCGGCGTTTTTCAAGACAGTTGTCACTACATGCTTAACTATTAAGCAGCTTCTTTTTCTGGATTTAGGTAAACCTCTCCGATCGGCTCGCAGTTCCTGATATTCCGCGACCAGCTCTCTGGTTATTGTCTTTTAAGCTCCATCAGCACTTCTGCTCGATGACTTAAAATCGCTGCATCTTGATCACTGTGACGTTCTGATGGGGTAACGTAGTTCAAACGGCAGTGCTTATGCTCAGTGTTATACCAAGCAACGAAGGTCTCTACCCATTTGCGGCTTGCTTCAAGACTATTGAGTTATCATCACTAACTCTTGGACGGCTATAGGAAGGCGTGATACCCAGCTCTTCCGTTTTGGCTTTAAGCGTCAACGACTTCATTGGTCCGCCGTTATCTGAGTGCAGAACCAGAGGCTGATTGAAGCACTGCTCACGCATCAGTGTGCGTTGCAGTAACTGCGCAGCCAGTTCGCCACACTCTCGGTCATGCACCTCATAAACCACGATTTTCCTGCGGTAGATATCTTCTATCACGTACAGATAACAGTGCTGACCTCGCTCTCCTGACGGCAGATAGGTAATATCCCAAGTGAAGACTTGGTTCGGACCTTTTGCCGTATAACTTGTTGGTTTAGATGCCTTTTGCCAACTGCTCTGTATACAACCCTTTCTCACGGCAGTACTGGCTCAGTTCATTCTCGGTCATGGAATAAGTTTCTGCGACAACTGCCAGTGTGGTTTGAGCTGACCACTGCTCGGAAGAAGTATTACTGTCTGGCACAACGGCTCCTGATTCTCTTAGCGCTTGTCGCCAATTGTACAGGGTTGCTTCATGGATTCCTTCTTCTTTTGCGACCTCCGCTACTGAGCGAGAGTATGGTGGTAACAACTTCCTTAGTACTGCTTCTTTTCTTTCCTGCGAATAACGAGACATTCTTTACTCTGCTACCGCCCCAAACTTGTTAAATTTTAACAGTGACAACTATCCTCCCAGAGGGGGATTTACGGAAACGATGTCTTTAATCTCCATAAATTGCTCGCGAGTTTGCCCTGTCATTAGTATTAATCCATACTAGAATTTATACTCTTAGGTCTTACAATTGCTAAGGAAAACTATAGATTATTAGTATGAGTGGTGGACTTATCTAGGATAATAATTTTTTGAATCAAAAGCATAGATGCAAAAGTTGTTGACTAAGTAGAAACTGGATGAATGGGACCATCGAACATGGTGTCTACAGTTTAAATAATTACCATACTAGTGTTGTCGATTTACGGGAGAGGGTATACCACTCGTCTCAACCACAAGGAGAAATATATGATTGTAGTAGCGAAGTTTTCTTTTGCTCATGAAGCTCATATTGTGAAAGCGAGTCTACAAAGTGCAGGGATAGAAAGTCATATCCCTGACGAAGACGCGGTAAATACTCAGTGGCTTTACACGATCACCATGGGTGGTGTTCGCCTGATGGTGTCTGAGAGTGATATCGAGAAAGCGATACAAATACTTAGTGGTGAGTTATCAGAGTCATTGGATAGCGAAGCTGTGGTGGATGAAGAAAAATGTGTTTGCAAAAACTGTGGTAGTGCATAGATATCTGAGCAACAAAGCTTATGAGAACTCTTGGTTTAGTGAGTTGCCAAGAGCCAAAGCTCCACTACAGAAAGGCTTAACAAGAACATATTGAAGTTCCAAATCACTTAGGTCGTCAGTTAGACGTTACCGCCCCAAATGAGGTATGGGCTGGTGATGTCACGTATATTTGGACGGGTAATCGGTGGATGTTCTTAGCGGTTGTTATCGATCTTTTGCTCGCAAATTGATTGGTTGGTCGATGACTCTATCACCTGATTCTAAGCTAACAGGCAAAGCTCTTTTGATTGCTTATGAGTCTCGTGGTAAGCCTAAAGGTGTTATTTTTCTTAGTGACAGCAATAATGTGTTGGCTAGATTTCATCGTGCTCTAACTAGGAATATTGGTTCATGCATGAAAGATGGTACCAATAATGTACTGAGCCTTCTGACCCATATAGCGATCGACCTTATGTATACTGCCTTGGCTCTGTCGATTGCTTATTATCGCTATTTGGTGAGGGTTGTCTCGCCAATATTTTTGACTCAAGAAGGGCATGACGCCTGTCTCATTACTGTCTTGTCCAAGTATTTGGTTGTGTGGCCGTCCATTTGACATTTCAAAACCGTAGTCTGTCATTTTGTCGAAAAATATCTATATATTTTTCAGTTTCTCAAGCAAATATAGTCTCTACTTCGCACAATATGCTCCCTGTCACAAAAATATGGCTATAAATCAAAATCATAGCTAGTTTTAAGATTTTCGTACCGAACATTATGCATGGTTCTAAACTTCAGACCGATTAAAGGCCCATGAGAATAGTTAGTATGGGCCTGATGAATATATGATTACTTATAACGCCGTTTATACATACAGCTATGGAGACGCTTGGCGGCTTTAATCATAGGTTTGTATGGTATATCCGCTATGGATACAAAGCCTACGTTGTAATTTTCTCCATCGTAGGAGCGACCGGTGATAGGTGAGTCGACATATTGGAACCAATGAGCACCAACGAAGTACGGGTTGTCGATGACGGAATGCAAGTACGCCTCGAACATTTCTCCACGTTCTTGTTGGTTACCTGCCGTGACTAGGCCTGGGTGATAAAGCCCCGTGTCTTTAGAACCAATATGGAATTCACCAATGATACTCGGCATATCTACTTCGGCTAAGAACTGCCAAGCCTGTGGATGTAAACCTTCTTTATAGTAATTGTAACTTATCACATCACAGTATTTAGCAGCAGCACGAACAACATTTGGCGTCATACCCCAGTCAGCAAATCGACACCCTAGGTAAAGGTGATTTGGAAGTTCGCTTTTCAGTGCTTCACGAACGACTTTGAAGTACTGAGAGGCATATGTTTCAAGCAGTAAACAGTAATCTTCAAGTTGAGCTTCGTTGTGCTTTAACCCATTAACTCCGGAACTTAACGCATCCCAAGAGGCGATATCTGTATTCCAACAGATGTTTAGAGCTTCAATACTCAAATACTTTTTTTTCAGTACTTTCATGAACTCAGCTTTTGTTGGTGATTCTTGTGCATCACGACTTAAGGTATGGATGGCAATTCCGTGTTGGCCTTGAATTGTTCCCATACGACCCCAGCTCTTTTCATTGTCGATAAAGATACCTACACACCAAGGCGTGTCTTTAATTTCGGCTCTGACTTGTTTCACTGTCGCAATAGCGCGCTCTTTAAATATTGGATCGAATGGATCAGGCAGTGGTGACCAGAAATCATCGCCGCTGCTAACCGTTTTAAACTCACCAATGATCCACCCATTGGCGAAAAAAGGCACTTTTTCATTTGAATAAAACTCAGGAGCGGTCCAGTTACCAAGTGATGTAAAGCCCCAGTTGAGCATACGATCCAGTGTGACTTCACGCCATTTCTGCATGTAGTCTTTACCATACTTGCGTTGTAAGTTTGCAGCGTAGAAACTAAAGGTTTCACCTTGTTCAAGTGCTCCTTCAAAGTTTTCACGCATGTATGCATAGTGCTCGCCTAAATCTTCTTGATAACTCGGTAGCCATTGGAAGCAATTACGACGTACAGTACTGCCAACGAAGGCGGTCTTCTTGGCTTCCATTGACACTTCAAATTTCTCAATAGAGTCTTCAGGGGTCGTGTCATCTGGGGACCGCTGCTCCACTTTTGAATGATCATAGTCGATACCGGTTTGAGTATATGAGTTGGCTAGGCGGATGACATCGATACCTGTTGCAAAGTAGAGGTAGCCTTCTGGATCAATAAGTGACCATTTCCCATCAACTTTTTCAGTACGATAGAAACCAGTGGCTTCATAACGTTTACCTTGGATATAACCACCAAAGCGTGAACGGTCAGCCATTGCTCCTTGTTTTAAATCCTGAAGTTCGCGCTCAGTAAACAGTTTGAGTTCTTCATCATTGTACACTTTTTCTGGATATTCGCAGTTAGCGTTTTGCCCGTAGCAATCAATAATTTGAGATAAATAATTTGGATTGTACTCTGGGCTGAGCATTAATCGGAAATTAGATAATTCTAGCTTATGATCAATGAGTGTACCATGAATACTCAGCTCGATTTGTACTATGTCCGACAAGTCAATATTCATTACTCCCCACATCCATGTAGCATAGACAAACGGACTGTCCCATGGAGCAGGGGGGGAACGAAAACCAGAATAGTGATTTGTATTGCCCTTTAAGTAATCTCCTTTAAGTTCAATTAAATAAGAGTTACTTGTGTTACCTGTGACATTAACGCAGCGGCTGTGCATTTGTCCTTTTGAATCAAAGATGTTGATAAAAACTTGTGTCGATCGCGAACCAAGGTTTTTAGCTTCAAATGCAAAGCAAAAATTTGGCATTTGGCTCCAGTCCCATTTGTCACCATCTACAGGTTCTATTAAAACTGATGTATACATGTTTTCAGCGCTGTGGCAATGAATTTTCAATTTGCTTTCTAATGTCATTGATGCATCTATGTTGTTAAAGCGGAATTCAGCAGGTATATCTTGTGTGGAAAAATCAAATAAAGAGATGGAACTATCGTGCTCTGAGTGTCTAACCACATCATTTATAGTTGGTGTCATTGTTGTATTCTCCTGTAAAGGGTCTTTTTAAATTTTAAGTTTTAAATTTTCATTTGTTAACCAATATTATCTTTGGTAAGACCAATAATTGATCGTAATCGCACTATTTACAGGATCGCTACCAATTACTACTCTTTGAGCTATTACGTTATAACTATATATTCCCTATCTTGTCTTACAGATAGGGAACCAAAATGCGACCTATCGGTCTTTGCGCGCTATTGGTAGACTGGTACAATAGAATAAACAAACAATAACGCCAGGTAGACCGTTGGGCTGGCATTCAGGTTAGGATATAAATGATGAAAACAACAAAGCGCCGTTACTACGACATTGGTCTACAGATTGAAGAGTTGCTCTACTCAGGTGTGTTCAAAGCAGGAGAGAGACTTCCTTCTGAACGTGATCTGAGTGAACGTTTTGACACCAGTCGTGCTACTATACGAGAAGCTATAATCATGTTGGAGTTGAAAGGTTTGGTTGTAGTTCGCCAAGGAGCAGGTATCTACTTTATTGATTCTCCAGATAAAGTTGCTTCTTGCACCATTGTTCCACACAATGATATTGGCCCATTTGAACTCCTTCAAGCGCGACAAATTATCGAGAGTAATATTGCGGGATTTGCTGCTACCCAGATTAAAATTAATGAGTTACGAGAACTTAAGCGAGTGCTCTTAGAGCAAGAGAAGGAACTGAACGGGGACAGTGAGCGTTTTGAAGAGCTTGACCGTAAATTCCACATTCTAATTGCTGACTCGACACAGAACCGTGTTCTTATTAATCAAGCAAGCGAGATGTGGCGCAGTGTTCGTACTCAGAATCCTTTGTGGAAAGCTCTAAATGACAAGTACTTGCATGAAGAAGTACTAAAAGAAGTTTGGTTGGAGGACCATAAGAAAATCTTCATGGCTTTACAAAAACGTAACCCTGAGGAAGCAAAGCAAGCTGTATGGAATCACATCGAAAATAGTAAGCAAGAGCTATTGAAAATAGCCAGTGCTGAAAGCGTAGAAGCGGATCTGGATGATTACTTCTTTACAATGGACTTAGAAATATAATCGATCTTTTAATTTTTTTGGCTTTGCGCAGCAAAGCCTTTGTTCTCTTCAGCCTTTCTATCTATTAGTGTGAACAACCTCACGCAAATCAATAAATAAATTAAAAAACACATAATCTCTGTGTTTTTTTGGTTAACCAGTGGTTATATTGGTTTTCCGCTTTGGTCTGTTGAGCTTTTGTTTTAGTGTAATTGATGAACAACAATTTTGACTGACTCTAATTGTATTGCAACGGGTATTCTTAGTTTAGGTTGCTGCTTCAACATCAATTACAATATCGACATTGAGTTCATAGAAATCATCAAAGCCAGAGACCATGAGGTAAGAGTTGTTGGCAGCTTAGCGACACATTGAGATATTTAGAGGACAAAAAATGTTATTTGGAAATATACACAGATTAGAACTAGTCGGTTATATCCACCCAACAATGAAAGCATTGATTCGAGAAGCTTGGGTTCTCGCGAACGATGAATCTATAGAAGACGGTAAGTATGAGCTTTCACATCAGGGCGCTTTCGTTGTGTTAGTGTCTGCGAATACAGAGCCGTTAGAATCTCGTAAGGCTGAGTATCATAAAGAATATATTGATGTCCAAATCGTTAAATCGGGGGAAGAAAAACTTGGCTATTCGAACCATCTATCGGCGGATAAACTGGCTCTCGTACGTTTGAACAATGATGTGGACTTTCTGCGTGACGTAGAGCAAGAGCAGTTTGTTTCGTTGCGAGCGGGTGACTTTGCGGTGTTTTATCCGAACCAAGTCCATCGCCCCTTATGTGCCGTTGAAGAGCCTTGCAAGGTTGTGAAAGCGATCATCAAGATACCGTATACTTTGCCGGTTTAGCTTTTTCTTTGTAGCACTTTGGTATCACTGCTAGATTAACAAACATTACGTAAAAAGTGGCGTCAGAGACGATGAGCAATATTGGTACAACTAAGCTCTAGTTGGATAGTAGTGATAGCCCATCAAAGTCGACCCCATCGATGACATCTCGTAATCAATAACCTGTGTAAGACCTGTAATATGGCAGTGACCTACCCCCAAGAACTATTCCAAAACTTTGTTAGTGGTTCTTGTTAAATTACCACTGTTTCGTGCCGTTCTTGTGGTCGCTGCAAACTCAGACGGTGTCAGGTAACGCAGAGCTGAGTGGGGGCGATTTTCATTGTAATCCAATCGCCAGAGGCTGATTAGGTCACGAGCATGACTCAAATCCCTAAACCAGTGCTCGTTTAAACATTTATCTCTGAACTTACCATTAAAACTTTCAATATAAGCATTTTGTGTCGGTTTCCATGCCTGGATTAATTTTAAAATCACACCATGCTGATAAGCCCATTGGTCGAGCGCTTTCCCTGTAAATTCTGGGCCTTGATCCGTTCGAATCGCTTCTGGATAACCTCGAAAAGTAGGGATAGACTCCAGTGTGGTCATAACTTCATCCCCGAGATCCCTGTAGCACCAGGAATATCTAGGCAGTCCTTTGTATAGTCATCCACAATCGTCAGGCGTTTAATCCGTCTGCCGTTACTGAGCGCATCCATCACAAAGTCCATAGAGCAATAGAGCAAGTGTGATTTGGTACTGAAGGAAGCAAGAGAGGCTCTCGCACAACACTCTGTGATTTTCTACTGGTCGTTAATCCTAATTCGCAGTACAAGCGATAAAATCGCTTATGGTTAACATCAAAACCTTCTCGCCTAAGAAGGCGATGGATTCGACTATAACCAAATCGACGTCGTTCCAATGCCACCTCCTTTATACGAGCCTGAAGCTTATCATCCTCGCGGTAAGCTTGAGGTTGATATCGCATTGACGCGCGTTGAATACCGACGAGCAGACAGGCTCTTCGTTCTGAAAGCTGGGTGCCTTTCTGAATGACTTTGACAGCCTTGCGTTTGTCCTAGACGGTCAGTACTTTTGGCTGAGAGCTATTTTCAGTGCTTCTAAGTCCAGCAGCGTTTCAGCCAGCAGCTTTTTGAGCCGAGCGTTCTCGTCTTCCAGCGCCTTAAGGCTGCGGGTTTCAGAGATATCCAGTCCTGCGTATTTTTACGCCATGTATAGAAAGTCGCATCCGGTATCCCATGTTTGCGGCAAAGCGCTCTGGCGGGGATACCTACTTCCGCTTTATTTAAAATGGCAGGATTTATTGTTCATTGAATCGTTTTTTCATGTTCATCATCTCCTTAGTTGGATGCACATTACTAAGTATAGACTGGACTAGAATAAGGGGATCTGGTTAGTACCGATTAAACCTCATATTACAAAACTCTTCACGCCACAAATATTAGGCTATAAATCAATGTCTTTAATTGCTCGGTTTTATGATGTTTATAGACACTTATTAAGTCATTATCATTAATGGAGTTTGAATCGCTTAACTATGTTTTCCAGTGATTGATTGGTCGCGGCTAATTGCTCCATGTTAACGGTTGCTTGCTGAGAGTTCGTATCCAAAACCTGAACCATTTGGTTCATCGAAGTCATATTTGAATCAATCTCACTACTGACTTTAGTTTGTTCGGCAGCAGCTTGAGCGATCTGTTCACTGGTTTCACCAATGGCATTGATGGCATTGATCACCTCTTCGAGTGATTGTGTTATCTGTGTTGTTGACGCCGAAGTTTCTCTGCAGCGCTGTTGAGTGTCATTCAGTGAAGTGACGACCGTTTCGCTACTGGAGTGCAAAGAGTTCAACATCTCATTGATCTGGCTAGTACTGTCTTGAGTTCTTGCCGCTAAAGCGCGAACTTCATCAGCGACAACAGCGAAGCCGCGGCCTTGTTCGCCCGCCCGCGCAGCTTCAATTGCAGCATTGAGTGCAAGTAAGTTAGTTTGCTCGGCAATCCCGCCAATCACACCCAGCACAGAATGAATTTGTTCTACGTCCGACACCATCGAGTTAATTGAGCTCGACATCACTTCAAACTCTTGATTGAGCGCGTCAACGCTTGCTACCGCAGAGTGAACGACATTATCGCTTTGTTGTGCATGAGTAATGGCTTGCTGAGTAAGTTTGGCAGAGTGGGAGGCACTTTGTGAGACTAGCTCGGCCGTTGCACTCATTTCTGTCACTGCCGTTGCCGCTCGTTCCATCTCTTCGTTATGCTGTTGTACCATTTCTTTGTTTGACACTGTTTGCGTATGGAGTTGATGGATTTCGGTTGTAGAGTGACCACTAAGCCCTTGAACCTCTCGAAGCATGGTATTGAGTTGTCGAATGAACTCGTTGATGCTTTTCGCGATATTGCCTAAATCGTCATCGCTTTTAACGATGAGTTGTTGGGTTAAATCACCTTCACCATTGGCTAGTTCACCAACTAACGTTCTTAACTCTACAATTGGTTTGTAGGCAAAGTGAATGATTGTCATGCCAATGGCGACTAGGAGCACAGCTGCGAACAATGTGGTCAAGAGGATCTTTTGGTTGAGCGCTGAGGTGTGTGCGTCGATGTAATCACTGTCAACGTGCCCGATCACCTGCCATTGCTGTTGATCGAATTGAATCGGTAGGGTAATGCTATGAGTGTTTGACGAGTCTTTGTTCGTGAACAGCATTTGAGCGTTGTTATCGATGAGTTCAATGAAACTGCCTTCGCGATTCAGCATCGAAAGGTTATCTAGTGATGGTTGCAAGTTAATTTCGAAGATATCGATGCCACCGCTACTGTCTATAGATGGGTGTGCAATGGCAATGATAGGTAAACCATCTACGTGCTCGATAGAGCCAATGTAGTCGTTTGTCTCAGCAAACTTAGCTATTTGGCGGTATCGCGCCTCTTGAGTTGCGTCTAACTCCAAAAAGGTTGGAGGATTGTTCTCTACAAACGGAATGGACGGGTCTGGGCTGAAAACCGAACCATACATCACTTTTGTGATGCGGTGGAAGCTTGATGATTCGAGTACTTGTGCTACATTTGATAGGTTGACGGGAATGCTGTTAGCCAATTGGATATAGTATGAAAACTGATTTTCAAGTTGTTGGCTTATCAGCGATATTTGAGTTTGTACAGCTCGAGTGTCTGATTCAACAAACTCATCTTGAATAAAATATCGAGAGCTCATGAACGAGACAGTGATTGAAGCAAGCAACAGTGTGAGAATGACGGTAAATATTGTTGTTTTGAAAGATAACCGTTTCATACCTTTTCCTAGAAGTTTCACGCGTTAAAAGTAGTGACAAGTGCTTTATTTGCGTTGGGTTATGCAATTAAAAAAGGCTACACCCCGTGACTATCGAAGGGAATGCAGCCAAAAATTAACTAACAATGAAGAAGTTAGCTAAAGAGTAGGACCTAAATCCAAAAGCAAAGTTAGCTAATAAGGTAGTCATATACACTTTGCGCAACTGGGATGCCCTGCTCTTCACACTGTGCCTTGTACTCGACCTGAGGGTCATTGGGGGCGCGAACTTTATCTACTCCAGGAACTGGGCGAACCTCACGTAATTCTCGCATCATTACCGCCATAGTGGCGGAGAAGAGCGGTGTGCCCAGGCGAGTTGGGTCGATAATGATGACAAGGCTAGCTAGTTTACGCATCTTGTCGTATTCACCGTACATGCGAGTGATGTGGTTGCCGAAGTTAGCACCCATCAAAACACCTGTTAGTGCGTCAATTGCCAATGCGATACCTGAACCTTTGTGGCCTCCAAATGGGAGTAGGTTTTCTACCTCGTGAGGGTTGGTTGTTTCGTTACCTTCTTTGTCGATAGCCAAACCTTTACCAATCTTTTGTCCCGTTTCTTTGGCATGCAGCAGCTTACCAAATGCCGTTGCGCTGGTGGCCATATCAACGATCATTGGGTGAGAGCCTTCAACCGGGAACCCAAAGGCAATAGGGTTAGTACCCAAGAAGCGCTCTGCGCCGCCATGAGGTGCAACACAAGTATCGGTTTGAGTCATTGCAATCGCAATCATGCCTTGTGATGTTGCTTGTTCCATGAAGTAAGACAGTGCACCGCAGTGAGACGTGTTTTTCACGGTCACAAAACCTAGACCTGTCTCGGCTGCCATTTCAATACCGTGCTCAGTTGCTGCAATGAGTGCAGAGTGACCCATGCCATCATCAGAGTCTAGTATCGCGACTGATGGAGACACTTGTTCGATACTGAATTTCGCTTGTTTGTTTAAGCCACCAGCCGCTAGGCGAGTGCAGTAATGTTCTACGCGCATTACACCATGAGAGTGAACACCCGTTTTGTCAGCGTGCACCAACACATCAGTAACTTCTTGTGCAGTTGCAGCATCTAGCCCAGCCGCAGTCAGCTTGCTAAGGGCCAGTTCACGAAGCTGTCCTTCATTAACACGTACAGTTGTCATAATTTAATCCTTAATTCCTTAAAAGTTGATAACGCCTTTAACCAATTCGCGGTTTTCTACGACATCTTCGTTGTAGCGTTCGCCGAACGTTTGAAAGTCGTACTCTTTGTTTTTCATAATGTTTTGAGAAACCTTGCCATCGGCCATGAGCTCAATCACTTTTTCGAAATCTTGACGAGTCGCATTACGGCTGCTCAGCAATGTGGTTTCTTTTTTGTGGAACGTTGGATCATCTAGAACCAAATCACCTATATAGAGACCGATAAAAACGATCTTACCGCCGTGGCGAATCAGCTCTACGCTTCGACTCATCGAGCCTTTGTTGCCTGTAGCGTCAAGGACGGTGCAGGGTAAGCGACCGTTAAACGCGTCTTTGAGCGCTGCTTCGTAGTTATCTTCAAGAGGGTTTAGTGCTAGCACACCTAGGTTTACCTCAACGTGTTCACGGCGACCTGCATCGACATCAGCAACCGCAACCGTTGCGCCTTCTGCTTTTGCAATTGCTGCGGCAGCAAGACCAATTGGACCTGAGCCAACAACAAGAACATTGTTACCTTGACGTACTTCAGCACGGCGCACTGCATGAGCACTGATAGCAAAGCACTCAACCAACGAACCTTCAGATGCGGATACATTTTCTGGAAGCTTAACCAGGTTATCTTCGTATACCGCTAAGAACTCAGAGAAACCTCCATCTTGGTGTACACCGTACAGCGAAACGTTTTCACAACAGTTCGTTTTGCCTTCTTCACAAGCTGCACAAGTGCCACATGGAATACACGGAATAACAGAGAAGCGTTCACCAACTTTTGCACTCTTACAAGCCGCACCGACTTTTTCGGCAGTGCCACAGATTTCATGACCTAATACACGAGGGTAAGAGAAGAACGGCTGACGACCTGCATAAGCGTGAATGTCAGTGCCACAGATACCAACCGCATTGATTTTAAGAAGTACCTCGTTGTCTTGTATTTCTGGAATATCACGTTCAATGTACTCGATTGAGTGAGGTTCGTTACAGATTAGCGTTTTCATGTTAATACCTTAATTTTTTGAATTAGTGAGTAAGCTCAGCGAACATCGCTTTGATGCCATTCTCTTCGATGAATTCGAAGGCGCTTAGAATTTGTTGTTTGAATAACTTGTGTTGCTCTGCGTTGTCACCGAAAACTTTTTCTACTTTCAGCAGCGTTTCAGCGATTTGTAGTTTGTCATTAGCTCGAGAGACAATGTCGGTGAACTCTTCTGCCAATGGGTCAGCTAGAGCTTCACCTGACTTAATCGTGTTGATGACGTAGTGCATCCATCCGGCGATGAGAACAGGCAAGCAGCGCGTTGCGATTCCGCGATCGTACAATGTGAGGAAAGGATCAACCGCTCGTTGTGGAAGTTTTTGCGAACCGTCCATCGCGATTTGTCCGGTCTTGTGCTTGATGTTCTGGTTACTAAATCGTGCGACTAGCAGTTCGGCATACTGTTCTAGATCGACACTTAGGCTTGGGCTAAGTGATTTGGCTTGCTCTTCTCTCATTAGAGTCAGAGTGACTTGGCGCAACTCTTCGTCTTGCATACATTGATAGATGTATTCATAGCCCGCTAACGTGCCGTTATATGCAAGGAATGAGTGGCTACCATTGAGCATGCGGAGCTTCATCTCCTCATACGGAAGCACGTCTTCTACCAACATTGCGCCTGCTGCTGTCCAGTCAGGTCGACCTGCGACAAAGTTGTCTTCAACAACCCATTGACGAAAGTCTTCACACACTACGCCACAAGGGTCGCGATACCCTGTTTCTTGTTCAATTACATCAAATTGGTCAGGAGTCATAGCGGGGACAATGCGGTCGACCATCGTGCTTGGGAACGATGCGTTCTCTTCGATCCATGCACAAAGTTCTGGGTTACAAAGTTCTGCGAAGTCCAGTACTGCATTACGAGTGAGATGTCCATTTTCAGGAATGTTGTCACAGGACATAACACTAAATGCAGGTAGACCGAGTGCTTTGCGCTGCTTAAGAGCCTCGGTGATCAGACCAATCGCAGATTGTGGTTGAGTCGGGTTATCAAGGTCATGAGCAATCAGTGGGTTTGTGGTGTCAAGAACACGTGATTGTGGTTCAACACAGTAACCTTTCTCTGTAATTGTCAAAGAGACAATCTTAACCTGTGGCTCAATCAACTTGTTTATTGCTGTAGCGATGCCAGTATCTGGTGTATGGATTTGCTCAGTGATCGTGCGCACTAGACGGGTTTCTGTTTTGGTCGCAGATTTCTCGACCACAGTAAATAAACCGTTTTGCGTTTTCAAATCATCGATCAGTGCAGAAGGTCCAAACATGTTTATTTCACAAATGCCCCAACGAGAGCCTGTTATGTCATTTGTTAAGTCGTTATAAACAGCTTGATGTCCGCGGTGAAAAGCACCAAAACCAATATGCACAATGTTTGTTGCAAGTTCTTCACGAGCATACGTAGTTTTCGTTGTGTATCTCGCTTTCTCAATATTTAAACCGTTCATGTTCAACCTTTGTAGTTAATTGATTAACCAATGCGTCATTTATACTGTGGAGAAGTGGTTATTTCAGTGATAAAAGTCACAGATAGCATACCAAATAATTTTTATTGGTCAACCATAATGGGGCTGTATCTGTTTTTGTGATTTAATTAACGTTATATGTGATGTTTTTGAGTGGTTTCATAAAATCTTTGGACCTTATTTTTGGCCCTTATGAGGGTTAAAACAAGAACTGTGATCTTAGTTGGTAAATCAAAAGTTTGATTGGTTGACCATGTGGCGTCTCTAACTTAATATCTTTTACATTCCTTTGCTGGAGCGTATTTCAGCAAATATATTTGGTTTCAAGATTAAGATTAAGATTAAGGTTGAATGACAATGAGTTTGGAAATAAAACAAGATACGGAGTCTAGCTATAGCGATATTCTTAGCTTTGGTGAGCCAATGTTTGAGTTTAGCCAAGTTGGACAAGCAGGTTCAGGCCAGCCTGATTTCTTGAGTGGTTTTGGTGGTGATGCTTCGAACTTTGCTATCGCAGCAGCAAGACAAGGCGCATCAGTTGGAATGTTGACACAACTTGGCGACGATGAATTCGGTAAGCGTTTTGTTGAGCTGTGGGAACAGCAGGGTGTTAGCAGTTCAGCTGTGTGTATACTACCAAATAAAGCAACGGGCGTTTATTTTATTACGCACGATGATGAGGGACACCATTTTTCTTTCTTGCGTAAGAACTCTGCGGCCAGTTTAATGACACCGCAAGACTTACCATCAGATGCGATTGCCAATGCTAAGCTTCTTCATATCACTGCTATTACTCAGGCGATTAGTGATTCAAGTTGTGACTCAGTGTTTGCAGCAATTGAAACAGCGAAAGCGCACGGCACTCAAGTGTCCTATGACACCAACTTGCGCTTAAAGCTATGGTCACTGCAACGCGCTCGCGCCATCATTAATGAAACCGCGTCACTAGTCGATGTCTGCTTCCCTAGTATTGACGAAGCACGCTTGGTGACTGGCCTTGAACATGCTGACGATATCATCGATTTCTACCTAAAAGCAGGCGCGAAAGTTGTCGTACTTAAACAGGGTGGTGACGGTGCGACAGTGGCTAATGAGCATATTAGGCATTTCATCCTTCCGCATAAAGTGACACCTGTTGATGCGACCGCTGCTGGTGATTCATTTGCAGGCTCATTCTGTACGCATTATGTCAACGGAGAGTCTTTAGAGCAGTGTCTTGCGTATGCAAATGCCACCGCGTCTATCACGATTACTGGTTTTGGTGCAGTTGCCCCTTTACCGACATTTGAGCAAGTGCTTGAGAAAATCAACGAATCTAAATAGGGAGCAAAGAAATGGATCTCAATCAACGTTTAGCTAAGCTCAAAGTTGTGCCTGTGATTGCTGTAGATAATGCGCAAGATATTTTGCCTTTAGGTAAGGCGCTGGTAGAGAATGGTTTACCAGTCGCAGAAATTACCTTTCGCTCTGACGCGGCGACTGAAGCCATTCGTTTACTTCGTACTACTTATCCAGACATCTTGATTGGTGCGGGTACGGTATTGAACGAAGCTCAAGTAATTGAGGCAAAAGAGGCGGGTGCTGACTTTATTGTTTCTCCAGGCTTGAACCCAAGCACAGTAAAAGCATGTCAAAAACATAAAATAACCATCGTCCCTGGTGTAAACAGCCCATCGTTGGTTGAGCAAGCTCTTGAGCTTGGTGTTGATACTGTTAAATTTTTCCCAGCAGAAGCGTCGGGCGGTCTAGCGATGTTGAAGTCGTTGCTTGGCCCTTATCAACAAATCAAAGTGATGCCTACAGGTGGTATCAATCAAAACAACATTCATGATTATCTGGCTCTTCCTGCTGTACTTGCTTGTGGTGGTACGTGGATGGTGGATAAATCACTGGTACATAAAGGCGCTTGGGATGAAATTGGCCGATTGGTCAGAGAAATTGTCGCCGCAGTATAGAACAGGTATGAGTAATGAAAACAACAATCAAAGACATCAAAACGAGACTGTTTAAGATTCCGTTAAAGGAAATTTTATCTGATGCAAAACATGGTGATCATGACCACTTTGAGCTGATCACTACAACGGTCACGTTAGAAGATGGTTCGCAGGGAACCGGCTATACTTATACTGGTGGCAAAGGCGGTTACTCGATCAAAGCGATGCTAGAGTATGATATTCAGCCTGCGCTAATCGGCAAAGACGCGACGCAAATTGAAGAGATCTATGACTTTATGGAGTGGCATATTCACTATGTCGGTCGTGGCGGTATCTCTACATTTGCGATGTCTGCGGTAGACATTGCGCTTTGGGATCTAAAAGGTAAACGAGAAGGCTTGCCGTTATGGAAAATGGCTGGTGGAAAAAACAATACCTGTAAAGCGTACTGTGGTGGCATTGACCTTCAGTTTCCACTTGAGAAATTGCTCAACAATATTTGTGGTTATTTAGAAAGTGGCTTCAATGCCGTTAAGATCAAGATTGGTCGCGAAAATATGCAAGAAGATATTGACCGCATTAAGGCGGTTCGCGAGCTGATTGGGCCAGATATCACCTTTATGATCGATGCCAACTATTCGTTGACAGTAGAACAAGCGATCAAACTGTCAAAAGCGGTAGAGCAATATGACATCACGTGGTTTGAAGAGCCAACATTGCCAGATGACTACAAAGGTTTTGCTGAGATTGCTGACAATACAGCGATTCCGTTGGCCATGGGGGAAAACCTTCACACCATTCATGAGTTTGGTTATGCAATGGACCAAGCAAAGCTTGGCTACTGCCAACCAGATGCCTCAAACTGTGGTGGCATTACCGGTTGGTTGAAAGCGGCGGACTTGATTACAGAACATAATATCCCAGTGTGTACTCACGGTATGCAAGAGCTACACGTAAGTCTTGTTTCAGCGTTTGATACAGGTTGGCTAGAGGTGCACAGCTTCCCGATTGATGAATACACCAAGCGTCCTTTGGTTGTAGAAAACTTCCGCGCTGTGGCGTCCAATGAGCCGGGTATCGGGGTCGAGTTCGATTGGGACAAAATTGCTCAGTACGAAGTGTAAACATGTAGACTTTGAATCCAAACCCCTCTTTTGAGGGGTTTTGTGTTTTAATCAGACGATAACTTATTTGAAGTTGAAACTATGAAATTATTAGGCATCCATCACGCGGCGATAATCTGTTCTGACTACGTAAAATCTAAATCGTTCTATTGTGATGTGCTTGGGTTAAAGGTACTGGCTGAACATTACCGTCAAGAACGCGACTCTTATAAGCTAGATTTGCAGTTACCTGACGGTTCACAGATTGAACTGTTCTCATGTCCTAACCCGTCAGCCAGAGTGAGTGGCCCTGAAGCGTAAGGGGTACGTCATCTGGCTTTTCGCGTTCATTCTGTTGAGCAATACGCTGAATACTTAAAGGGCAGAGGATTAGAGGTCGAAGCCATTCGTGTCGATGAATACACCGGGAAACACTTCACCTTTTTCAAAGACCCAGATGATTTGCCTCTAGAGCTCTATCAAGTGTGATGTTCATTCCACGGGCTACTTGTTGATTGGAAAAGATCAATCATCGCATACCCTAATGACGGATTTCTGGCATTGAATAGATAGACTGCGCGGCGTTTATCCTTATCCAATGGAAATATAATAAATGAATACAAAACTTGTAGCAGTGGGCTGAGCTATTGTCTTGCTTGCGGGCTGTAATGATAGCAACTCAGACAACCCAACCAATTCAAACGAAACTGCGTTGGTCTCTTTTGCTGTCTCAGATGCACCAGTTGATGATGCAACTGAAGTTGTCGTGGCATTTGATGCACTTGAACTAACTCATGAAAGTGGCCAGCGCTACTACCTTAACGTTGTTGATACAGATGAAGACAATGATTACCAGCGAATCAATTTACTCGATTATCAAGGAAATGATTCTCGTGTAATTCTGTCCGATGAACGCATTGCGATCGGAAACTACAGAGAATTGATTGTCCATACCAAGTCAAATCAATCTCTTCAATGGGTTGAGGCAAATGGCAATCACAATCTGAAAGTGCCTAGTAATAAGTTAAAGCTAGGTGGATTTGAAGTCGACACTGAAACCGTACAAGCATTTACAATTGAATTTGATCTGCGCCAATCTCTGGTTTTACGTGGGAATAATAGCAACAACAATGGATACAACCTGAAGCCATATGGAGTAAAGATTGTTGATAATGGTGCTGCGTCTTCATTATCTGGTCATGTTGACCCTGCTTTGTTCACTGAGGGGGACGCGTGTACGGCTAACGGAGGAAATTTTGTTTACTTATACCGAGGTCATGACCATGAAGAGGGTACATTAGTCGACAATATCGATACTCAAGATGAAGATTATCTTGATGACTTTGAATTACCAGAAAACTATTCTGCTCCATATGCATTAACAGAGGTTTCTGATGAAGGGGAGTACTCCTTCGGCTTTATTCCTTCAGGAGACTACACAGTGGCGTTTACTTGTGGTGCTTATATTGATGACCCTGTTCAATACGATCAGATAAAGATTGCGAACCCTACTGAACAAGTAAAAGAAGTGACACTGGAGTCGACCAAAGAACACGTGGTTGATTTCAAATAAAATTTAGTTGAAATCAATTAAAATAGGGAGCCTAGCGCTTTCCTATGTGTTTCTATCTAGTCGTCCAAACCTGAAATATCTCTTTAGCCTCACTGCATTTATGCAAAGTCAGGGCTTTTATTTGATGATCTGACGTACCTCCTCGGCCACGTTTCGTTTCCAGCCCTGCGGTAAGACATAATTGCGTATCGAATGCAGAACGAATGGTGCCATCGGGCTTAAAATCAAAGCGCTGTAACTCAGAATCACTACATTCAGCAAGCTCCACGGGTGAGTGACTGTCTAGCTCGGTGGCTTGAACGCACACATTGAACTTAGAAAGATAGAGCCGATGTTCAGCGAATTTAATATCGTCAAAGGCTTGGTCATCACCGATAGAGCCTTGATAGCGATAGCACGTGTGTACTAGAAGGCCTTTATCTGGGGTAATGTGGTTTCCCTTACCGACAATATCGAGACAATAGCCATCCAAATAACCATCAAGGTTATCTGCTAGCATGATCTCAACATCTTTGGCGTTCAATTAGTGAGAGAGGGCAGATGTTACAAGTATGACGAGAGCGTGTATCTTGATCATGGAAACTCATCCTATTTTTGTTCGTTCCGGTACGGTAATAACAGTATAGAAAACAAGATGAATTTGGCTGGGAAAAGTGCCTATGGTGTTCTGATGCAATGATTTTGTACGATACAGTCGAGCAATCTTTTCGCTTTGACGTGCTTGAACTTTAAAGGCTGTGCAAGATCACCAAAGAGCGGAATGCCGCCACCGAGAAGTACAGGAATAGTTGTGATAATCATTTCATCAATTAAATCTTCTTTGAGGAATATTTGTACCGTTTTCCCACCGTCGATGTAGAGATTATTTAGGACTTTTGCATTGAGGTCTGAAATGACCAGCTTAAGCTCTCCTTTGACGAGAAATACTTTATCTTCGTAACCTGTCGGCACTTGCGTCATGGTATTACTCAGAACATAAACAGGCTTACTGTAGGGCCAATCAATATCAAAGCCCAGAACAATATCTAGTGTGTTTCTTCCCATGATTAAAGCGTCAATGGTTTCCATAAACTCAGCGAAACCCATATCTGATCCGTCAGGGTTTGGGAGGTCGTGCAGTCAATCAAGATTGTTCTCTTTATCTGCAATATACCCATCAAGGCTAGTGGCGATATAAATGATGTTTGACATAAATTGTTCCGTATTCAAGACCGGTCTAAGGGACGAGCATTATCGTTAACTCGATAGTTTGTGCAAGGTGTATTACGACGCTTTTAATTTATGCTCTTCTGGGTTAAGACGTCGGCACTAACGAGAAACGCTTCCAGTGCATTGAACGCCAGCGAACAAACATGATACTGCTACGAACCCACTCATCTGCGGCAATGGCCAACCATACTCCGAGAACGCCAATACCCCAATGTAGCCCTAATAAGTAGCCTAATGAAACCGACACACCCCACATGACAAGTATGGCAATTTTTACGGTAAAGTTAATATCGCCCGCCCCTTTTAGTGCAGAAATAAAAATGAGATTGCCAACACGACCAGCTTCAATAAGCAAAGAGGCGATGAGTAGCGTAGCTAACAAAGCGGTAATTTCTGGATCTTCAGTAAAGAGACGAATAATGGGTTCTTTTAACAGTATGACCAAACTGATCGCGGCTAAAGAGGTGGCGAGCCCAACAAAGTAGTATTTGTGTACCCGAGTGAAAATATTATCGAGCCATTGCTTACCTACGAAGTAGCTGGTTTGAATTTGTGTCGCTTGGCCTAACGCAAGTGCAAAAGTGAAAGTCACACGCGTGATATTTTGCGCATAGGTATAGGCGGCAAGTGAAGATGTTCCTAGTTGCACTACGATATAGACTAAAACGATCTGCGATAGGTTGTAAGAGAGAATCTCGCCACCATTCATTACGCCAATTCGGAATATCTGACGATAAATAGATTTCGGAATTCGCAGCCAATCTTTATAAGGAAAGTGAATATCACTGCGCTTTAGAATTACTATCAATAGGAGTGTGGTGACGATTTGACTAAACACTGTAGCGATAGCGACACCAGTGATACCGTAGACCGGTAGCCCAAAAGGCTGGTAAAGGGCAATATAGTTACCAATGATATTGAGAATACCAGCAATCAGGTTTATCACCATCGGTGAGCGAGAATAGCCATGGCTGCGTAAAATGGTGGTTAATACAACACTAAAAGTTAAGTTAAAGGTGAAGACTCCGCTGATAATAAAATAATCGAACCCCACCTGTGCAACGGCAGGTTCAAGGCCAAACACGCCAACAATAGCTTCGGCGCTAAAAAACATCATTAGACTCAATACTATCCCAACACTTAACCCTAGAATCATGCTAGCTAGCCCGACTTGGGACGACTTTTCATGTTGCTGGGCACCATTATATTGTGCAATTAGAATCCCTGTTCCGCTGCTGACCATCAAAGAGATGACAATCAAGAAGAAGACAATTTGTGACACCACACCGACGGCAGACACGGCTAAATCTGAATAGCCAGAGAGCATGAATACATCTGTGATACCAAGAGCACTTCGTAGCAGTGTTTCTATGAATATCGGCCAAGTAAGAGCGACAATATTCATTCTCCCATCAAGAGATTGAGACTTTAACGACATGTTTAGCTTCCTGCGAGATAGAATCAGGTCAACCGAGAAATGAAGATCAGACTTAGTGGTCAACCAATTACGCTCTATTGTGGTTTAAATAATGAGCAAAATCTTTGCGCTAATCCACAAAAGTTTGAAGTTTAAACAATTATTAATCAGCAAAAATAGCGGTCATCTTTCGATATGCACTCGGCGATGTGCCGTGATATTGCCTAAAGTTTCGGTTGAAACTGGACACCGTAGAAAAACCGACTCGAAAACCGATATCAGCAACACCTAATTTTGTTTCTAGTAAGAGTTTTGCCGCGGCCTCGGAGCGAATTTGCGTTATGTAACTCATTGGTGACTGGCCAGTGTGGTTTTTAAAGGCGCGACAGAAAGCGTTTTTATTCATACTGGTTCGCGTTGCAATCGCTTCAAGGTCAAACTCACGGTGGTAGTTGTTCTGCATCCAGTCAATTGATGCTGAAATTTTCGTGCTGGGTTGGACTTCGATTTGCGTATCGGTATGGTTTGCGAGGTATTCACATTGGCCTAGCTTACTGATTTCAGAGAGCAAAGAGAGAAACTGAATAACAGAGGAGACGCCCTGACTTTCTATTAGGCTTTTTATACTCTCGAATAGGTAAGTTGGTGCAGAGCGTATGACTAATCCGTGACGCGAATCTGAGATCATTTGAGCGATACGCGACAGTTCAGGGGTATCCACAAACAAGCTGCCGAAACAATCAGGGGTAAACTGCAAAACGTAAGAACAAAGAGGGTGTTTAGCATTCGCACTGTATGAGGTAAATCGGTGAGGTACATCTGCACCAATCAAGAAAATATCGCCCTCACAAAAGTTTGCAGTACTGTTTCCAACTAAGACTTTACCGTGTCCTTTGGTGATAAACACCAATTCTGTTTCGTGATGAAAGTGGTAGGGGTGCTCAAATTCAGCCGATTCAAATTGGTAAGCAGTAAACGAGCGCTCTCTTCGTGTAATGGTTTCTGCAGTGGCTTTCACTTGAGGCTCTCTCGTTTTGTTGCTCTTAAGGTGGGTATAGAATAAAGGCTAAAAATCAATAGGGTAAGTGATCCATTTCACGAATTTAAGTGATGCTAATTTCTGATCATTATGCGCAAATATCTGCGCAGATTGGTTTACCATAACCCTCTATGCTAGTCACCATAATCGAAATGGAGACAGATAGATGATTAAATCTGAAATATCGTTAGAGGGTGTTGCAACTGATTTTATTGCTTCACTGATTCCTGCTGAGAAACCTCGCAAAAAAACGCGCATTGCCTTTGTATCTGTAGCAATTGAGATCCACTTTAATTGGGATTTAGCGCGAGAGACAACATTGTCGGTCGCTGAGTCAATTCGTCAGATGTTGCCAGAAGAGCAGTACGACTTCGTTGCCGCTCAAGAGCCTTTTCAAGACCACACCGAACTACAACAGTTTCTTGATGACGCCGCTCATGGTGGCATCGACGGGTTGGTGTTGTGTCATTCAGCTTATACAACAGGCGAGGTCGCTTCACAATTAGGTACATGGCTGTCAAGGCACAAGACCCCAATTTTCAGTCTGGCGATGCCTGAGCCAATGGGCAATGGGCTAAACCTTCAAGCTAATCGTTTGTGTTCTCAGAACTTTGTATTAGGAATTTTGAATTCACTCGATGTGAAATATCAGTGGCTGTTCTGCGCACCGCAAGATGAGCGAGTTGAAGCGGAATTGCAGCGCTTTGCACGAGTTAGCCGTACATTATCACAGCTCAAAGGTCGTAAAGCTCTGATTGCAGGCGCAAGCCGAGTACCTGGATTTTATGATTGCGAAATGAATGAACTTGAGATTATGAAAAAGCTTGAACTGGGCTTTGATCGAGTGAACCTAGTCGATATTACCTCTCGCATGTCAGAGTTTAAAGACGACGATGTGCAAGAGGTGAAGCGTTTAATCTTGAGTCACCCAGACTGCAAGCTGAATAACGTTCCAGACAAGCAAGTAGAAGACACAATACGTTTGGCATTGGCTCTTATGGTTGTCGCTCGAGAAGGGGATTACCTTGGTGTGAGTTTCAAAAATTGGCCTGAACTATTTGATCACCTCAACGTCGCTGGTGACGGTGCGATGGCATTAATGAACGACCAAGGCATTATCGTAGCGGATGAAGCGGATACGGGAGCAATGATCACTATGTTGCTGTTTAAAGAACTCCGTCATGGCTTATCTCAGCCGATGTTGTCTGATATCTCCTATCTGTCGTCTGATGGTGAGCGCTTAGGAGTTTGGCACAATGGCTCTGCGGCGACTTGTCTGCGCAAACAAGCGGCGGGCTTTGAATGTCGTAAACACGGCATCTTAGAAAACTACGATGAAGAGACCGCTTGGGGCATGTTGTTTGAGTTTTTGGTTGAACCAGGCCCAGTCACTATCGCGAAATACCAAGCACCTTCGATTGATACAGTGTTGGCCTTTGAAGGTGAGATTGTCGAATCAGACATGAAGTTCCGAGGCACATATGGTGAGGTGATTCCGTCAGGTGTCAGTGCGGCGCAAGTCGTCGGAACCATTTTGGATAAGGGGCTTGACCATCACTGGATTGTGGGTCGCGGGCACTTCGCTGAAGACTTAAAAGTACTCAACTACTGGTTAGGTGTCGAAGATATTCCCGTAAGTAATGCCGGAGAAAGCGCAGGGTTTGGAGGTCAATAATGAAAACAGTGGCTTGTGTCGGGATGGCCGTGGCTGACTTGATCGTTGGCCCATTAGACTCCTTCGAATTTCATCACGACGTTACCTTGGTTGATAACGTCAATATTAAACCGGGGGGCGATGCGGCAAATGTGGCTCTCAACCTTGCAGCGATGGGAGTGGATGTCAGTTTGCACTCCAAGTTGGGCGATGATTTGTTTGGCCATCATCTGCGGGACGTGTATCAAAGGCGTGGTATCGATACTCAAACTTTAGCGGTATCTAAGAAAAATCCAACGGCAGTCGCGATCGCTTTAGTACAGCAGGATGGTGAGCGCGTGTTTCTTTATCAAGGTGGTGCAGTAGATGCACTAACAATGGACGATATCGACGTAGCTCAAGTTATGTCGCGAGACATGTTACACACCAGTGGTTTCTATCTGCTGCCCGGGCTTGAAAATAGTGGATTAACTGAGCTTTTTTACACAGCAAAACAGCAGGGAAAAATTACCTCACTTGACGTAGGTTGGGATTCACAAGGGCTTTGGTTGACAAAGATAGCGTCTTTATTGCCTTCACTTACGTACTTCCTGCCCACGTTAAATGAAGCGCAGCAGATCGCCGAAAAAGAGACCATTGAGGAGTGTGCAAACTTTTTCATCGAAAAAGGTGTCAGCGTTGTCGTCATCAAAGCAGGCGCTAAGGGCGCTTACGTGAACGATGGTACTCAGAGCTACTGGGTTGAAAGTGAGCCCGTCAGTAAAGTCGTGGACACAACCGGAGCCGGTGACGGTTTCGTCAGTGGTTTTCTAGCCGCGATCTCTCGTGGTTATGACGTCTATCAAGCGGTAAAAGTTGCTAATCGAGCAGGCGCAACCGTTGTGCAGCAATATGGCAGTAGTGGCGCTATTACTCATTTTGAACAAGTAGATATAACAAGGGAATATTATGAAGAAGTTATCTGAACTGCTGGCTGAATACCATAAAACAGATGAGTGTTTGGTTGGCTATAACTTCAATGATGTCTGGGATGTACAGGCTATATGTGAAGCAGCGGAGCGTAAAAATGTTCCGGTTATGTTGATGGCGTACACCAAGGTGGTGGATGCTCTTGGGTTGGATGTATTGCATGCCATCGTAGCCTGTATGAAAAAGCGTTATTCGGTGCCTGTTTACTTGCATCTTGATCACTGTGATGACATCACCTTGTGCTTACAAGCTGTCGATGTTGGTTTTGATTCAGTGATGTTTGACGGCTCACACATGCCGCTAGAAGATAACATAAAGCTCACCAAGCAAGTGGTTGATTATGCGCATGCTAAGGGTGTGGTTGTTGAGGCTGAGATTGGCAAAATTCGTGGTCGAGGCGTTGATGGTGATGATTACTTAGCGGCGGTCTCTGATGTTGTGCAACTTGCTGAGCAAACGGGCGTGGACATGATTGCAGTAGGGATTGGTACGGCTCATGGTCATTATGAGGGTAAGCCAGAGATCAACTTTGACCGTTTGCTTGAGATCCATAAAGCGGTTGATGTGCCGTTAGTTCTTCATGGCGGAACGGGGATTCCTGAAGAGGATATTCGCCGTTCACTGACTATGGGGATCTGCAAAATTAACGTGGGTACGGCGATTCACACAGCGTATATGCAGAATTTAGGTCAGCAGATACAGCTCGATGGTTTAGATGCGTATCCGCCATTTACGATTAAAAAGATATTGCCGAAAGTAGAAAAAGAAGTGGCTAACTATCTTGAGATGGTGGACTAAATAATAACAACAGAAGCGCCGCTTAAGGTGGCGCTAAATATAACTAGAACCAGTGAAGAGATGATTTTCAACCACTAGTGCTCATAAGAAACGCAGTGGAATCCAATAACGTGAAAACAAAGGAATTACTATGATTATTCCAATCTCATTTGCTTTAGTGACTGGGGCTGTTGCGCTCGGGTCGTGGTATAAAGTTCGAAGTAAAAAACGACAGCAAGAGTCGGCTACGTCCTATTTCTTAGCTGGGAGGGGCTTAACAGGCGTCTTGATTGCATCGTCATTGATGCTAACGAATCTATCAACAGAGCAACTTGTTGGTCTTAACGCACAAGGGTATACCGCAAATATGACGCCGATGGCGTGGGAAGTATGCGCAGCATTAACCCTTGTTGTGGTAGCGCTTTACTTGTTACCCCAATATCTCAGTGGTGGTGTGACAACCATTCCGGAGTTTATTGAAGTCCGTTTTGGCAAGAGCACTATGTTTTTCTGTACGTTCTTATTTTTATTTGGATATGTGCTGAATTTGTTACCCCCAATTCTTTACACCGGCTCAGTGGCACTGGGGGGTATTTTTGATATATCAGGCATTTTTGAGGTCTCTTACTGGGGCAGTATCTGGATCATGGTGGTCTCTATTGGTCTGGTGGGTGCGTGTTATGCCGTATTTGGTGGCTTGAAAGCGATTGCCTATTCAGACACCTTTAACGGTATCGGCTTGCTGGTGGGTGGTGTGGTCTTGATCCCTCTATTTGGTCTATCAGCACTGGGAGAAGGCAGTGTTATCGCGGGTTTTCAATACCTTATGACAGAGCATCCAGAAAAACTCAATGCGATTGGTGGCAAAGATGATCCGGTGCCTTTCTCAACCTTTTTTACTGGAATGTTGATTCTTAACCTCTTCTACTGGGGAACAAACCAGTCCATCATTCAACGCGCTTTGGGCGCACAAAACTTAGCGGAAGGTCAGAAAGGGGTGCTTTGGGCTGGCATGTTAAAGCTACTTGGCCCATTTTTCTTGCTGATCCCTGGAATCATTGCCTACGCAATGTTTGGCCCAGACCTACCAAACGGTGAAGTAGCGTATCCAATGCTCGTACGTGAAGTGTTACCGACACCAATGATTGGCTTCTTCGCTGCCGTTCTTTTTGGTGCCATTTTAAGCTCGTTCAATAGCGTGCTTCACAGTACATCAACGTTGTTCACGCTCAACGTATACAAACCTTTAATCAATAATAACGCTAATGACAGAGATTTGGTTCGTACGGGTAAGATGTTCGGTGCGGTGGTTGGTCTGTTCGCTATCTTTGTCGCTCCATTCATTTACTATGCGCCTAAAGGGTTCTTCCAATACTTCCAAACCATTAATAGCTTCTATATGGCGCCGATGTTTACCGTGATAGTGGTTGGGTTAGTAACCAATCGTGTTCCAGCTATGGCTGCTAATATCGGTATTGTGGTCTTTATGCTGGCTTATGCGCTGACCAGCTTTGTTTTCCAACCGGATATTCACTTCTTGCACTTAACCGGCATTTTGTTTGTAGCAACGTCAATTCTGATGCTCATAATTGGACACTTATTCCCACAAAAAGAGGTGTATGAGCCGGTAGAGAAAGACGAAGTGGAACTGACACCTTGGAAGCACGCAAAACTGTTTGCTGGTGTGATCTGTATCGGCGTCGTGGCGCTCTATGTGATTTTCTCACCACTGGGTATTGCTCAATAGATAGGTTAGGGCCGGCTTACATAGTGTGATGCGCTGTCAGCCCTTTATTCTCGCATCAGTCATAGCGTTAAGGATGAAGTATGTACGCAGATATTGGCCGTTATTTAGGGCAGGGTGGCGTTTGGTTAAAAAACGATGAAGTGACCCTGTTTGTACAAAAATTTGGCGGAATGACACCTGAGTTTTCGATTCAATTGAATGATGGCTTGTCGTCTCGCAGAGTCAATACACATTGGTTGCCACACTTCAAATCTCCTTTCTCTGGTAAGTTGGATCATCAGTCACAAGAGCAGGTGGACTACTGGTCAGTAGAGCTACTGCGTCAGGCGGCAGGAACATTCTGTTGCGCGCCCGCGTTTGGTGGTGGCAATCAAGAGATACCAACACATGGGGATACTGCGAACCAAGATTGGCAACTGACCTCAGCGCTCTGTATTGATGATGGCACAAGTGAATACAGTCTCGCTCAATGGCAGTTAAAGGGTGGATATAAAGGGCTTGAATACTGTAAAACCGACTACCTAAGAAGTGATGACAACAGCCACTATATGGTATTGGAAGTGACTAATCGTTGTGCAGAGAGCATTCCCATTAACCTAGCTTGGCACACGACTTTAGGCTCACCATTTCTTGAGCGAGGGTGTCGAATATTAGATAACTGTAGCGAGTATCAGGTTGCTCCTTCGGGGACAGAGTTTGACGAAACTACTCAGCTCATACCAGGCAGCCAGTTCTCGCGTCTTAATCAAGCTCCCAGTTCAAGAAACCACAGCATTGATTGCTCAACAATGATGGGCTATTCGGGGCACGCTGACTTTATTACGGCTACCACAACATCTGCTCGCCATATGTGGGCAGCTTGCTACAACCCGTTCATTCAGCTTGTTTATATTTCTGTAATTCCTTTTAATCAATTGGCTAACCAAGTGTCACCTTCGTTTATGAATTACTGGATTCATGCGGGTGGTAGAGGCGCGCAGCCTTGGGCAGATTATACCGGAGGTTGTGACCGTAATTATGCTCTGGGCATGGAGTGCTCTATTGGCGGATCATGCAAAGGGTATGACTGGAGCCTCGAAAATCCGACTGTTTTGGGCAAGCCGACAATGCATCACCTTCCTGCATACTCGTCGGCTGCCTTTCTTTGTATCAATTCACTGATGAAGCTGCCCGCAGAGGCGGCTATCACATTAACTGAAACTGAGCTGGCTTTGCTCATTGAGAGTCACATAGAAACGCTAGACCTATCGTTTCAAGGACTTAAGGCATGCCGCCAAGCTTAATCCAATAACACAAGGAGCGTTTGTTATGACAATCCAATCGTTACACCCTACAACGTTAGCGTTTTTAGAAACAAAACCACTGCCAATGCTCATCAATGGTGAGTGGAAAACTACCAAGCATACGCTGGGAGTAGAAAACCCAGCAACAGGAGCTCAAATAGTACAAGTGTGTTTAGCCGATGCACAAGATGTCGATTCTGCAGTCATGGTGGCAGATAGCGCCTTCCCAGCTTGGGCTGCGCTTTCACCTGTTGAACGCGCTCTCAGGCTAACCAAGTTAGCAGAGCTGATCAATCGAGACACTCAGGTGCTCGCTGAACTTGAATGTATTGATGTCGGTAAACCAGTGTCAGCAGCACTGGGGTTTGATGTTCCGTTTGCTGCACAGTGCTTTGAATATTTTGCTCAGATAGCACAAGAGACAGAGTATGAAATCGAACTTGGTCTTGAAGTTACTGACAGCCAAACCATCAAACGTCCATACGGTGTGGCGGCGTTCGTCTTCCCTTGGAATTTCCCTTTGACGCTGTGTGCATGGGGCATTGCACCAGCACTTGCGGCTGGAAATACTGTGGTAATTAAGCCTGCATCCGAAACCCCACTTTCTACATTATATCTTGCCAAGCTATGTGAAGAGGCAGGGTTTCCTAAAGGTGTCGTAAATATCGTTACAGGGCAGGGGAGTGTCGCGGGTGAGGCGTTAATCAATCATCCTAAGATCAAGCTTATGTCGTTTACAGGTTCGACAGAGGTTGGCAAACATGTGGGCGAGGTGTGTGGACGTAACCTTGTTCCAGCTAAGTTAGAACTCGGCGGAAAAGGGGCCGCTGTAGTGTGTAAAGATGTCAATATTGATGGTGCCGTGGAAGGGCTTACTGGTGCGTTAACTTTGAATGCTGGGCAAGTTTGTTGCACAGCATCTCGCTGGTATATCCATGAATCTATCTATGATGAATTTGTATCTAAAGCAAAAGCCGCGTTTGAAGCGATTTCAATCGGTAACGGATTGGATTCTGACTCGGTTATGGGGCCGATGTGTACTCATAAGCAAATGAGTAAAGTTTTGCAGTGTGTCGCTGAAGCACAATCGGCAGGTGCAGAAATTGTCACAGGTGGTGACAGGGTAACTGGTAGTGAGTTAGTCAAAGGATACTTCATTCTGCCGACATTGCTTGCAGGGAAGGACGATAATCCTTGGGCGCAAGAGGAGATATTTGGTCCAGTCGCATTCTTACTCAAATTTACCGATGAAGATGAAGTGATTGAACGAGCAAATCGCAATCCATATGGGTTGGCAAATAGCGTTTGGACAACAGACTTGCCAAGAGCTAAAGAGATAGCCGTTCGTTTAGTTTCCGGAAACAGTTGGATCAATGCGCACAATGTATTTGAGTATGGCTTGCATTATGGTGCGTGTAACCAGAGTGGTTGTGGCGGTGGTGTAAATAGCCGAGCAACATTCGAAGGCTACTTGCGACATCAGTCGGTCGCTTCAATTCGATAGAGGTAAGGCATGATTTTAGACATATTGAAAAAGCACAATGTAGTCTCAAAAGATCATGCCACAGCCACCCCGCTTACTGGTGGGGTGAGCTGTGAGATCTATTTGGTTGAAGACGATAACAGCTGCTTAGTCGTTAAGCGTGCACTGGAAAAGCTTAAAGTAGAAAAAGAGTGGTTTGCTGATACAAGCCGAAACTTATATGAGCAGCGTTATCTAAAATATGTAGGAGAGCGTTTCCCTCAATACGTGCCCAAATTACTCCACTCTTTTGAACGCGAGCGCTTGTTTACGATGGAGTATTTTCCTGAGCGTTTCAAAGACTGGAAGAAAGAACTCATGCAGGGGGAAGTGCGTGAACGTGTCGCGCAAAGTATCGGCGAAGCACTAGGTTACATTCATGCTGTGAGTTGGCATGATAAACAAGCAGAGGCGCTATTTGATTCGGATAGAAACTTCTATCAACTTAGATTAGAACCGTATTTTGAATCGATGGTAGAACAGCATAATGATCTGAAAACGCAGCTGCAGTCTTTGTGCTTGCAAGTGAGCACCACTAAACACTGCTTAGTACATGGTGATTTTAGCCCTAAGAATATTTTGGTGGCAGAAGATGAGATAAAAATCGTTGATTGCGAGGTGGCCTGGTATGGCGACCCAGCCTTTGATGTTGCCTTTATGCTTCACCATCTGTTGCTTAAAGCGTTTCATTTTGATCAGGTTCGGTATGTGCATGCTGCTCAAATCTTTTTGAACGCCTATCAGCAAGCAATAGGAGCTGAGCGTTATACAACCGTTGATGAGTCTAAAGTTGCAAAACTGACAGCGGCGATGATGCTGGCAAGAGTGGATGGTAAATCCCCAGTAGAGTATCTCTCTTCGCAAGAAAAATCAGAAGTTAGAACCGTACTAAAACCTATGCTTAAACATCAATTTACAACCATTGAACGTCTTATCGAAACGCTAGATTTAAGGAGTGATAAGCGATGAAAATTTTAAACGTTGATGCCTACCAAATTTTTGACTCGCGAGGCCTTCCAACAGTTGAGGCCGTGGTAGAGCTTGATTCAGGCATATGCGGTGTTGGGCTCGTCCCCTCTGGCGCTTCAACAGGGCAGTTCGAGGCACTTGAGCTAAGAGATGGTGATAATGCTCGTTTTCAGGGAAAGTCAGTGTATCAAGCGATTGCGAACATCAAGACTGAACTTGCCCCAGCACTTGTTGGAAAGGAGGTTAGTCAACAAGCCACGCTTGACCAAATTATGTGTGAAGTCGATGGCACAGCAAATAAGTCACGGCTGGGAGCGAATGCCATTCTGGCAGTGTCACTGGCTATAGCCGATGCCAATGCCAAAGCTCAAGGCTTGCCCCTGTTTAAGACTCTTGCTCCGACTTGTTCAGCTAACCTACTTCCTTTACCAGAAATACAGTTAGTGGGTGGCGGTGCGCATGCACAATGGCGGACAGATATCCAAGACTTTTTGATCATCGTCAATGGTGCAAAGAGTTACAATGAGACCCTTGAGGTTACTTCAAATATCTATCGTACTGCAGAAGGTTTGCTCAAACAGCGAGGGTTGTTAGCGGGTGCTGCGGATGAGGGGGGCTTTTGGCCGACGTTTGATAGTCATGAAGCCATTTTTGAGTTTGTTGTTGAAGCGATTAAGCAGGCTGGTTATCAGCCAGGACGTGATGTCTCTATTTCCCTCGATATCGCCGCTAGCGACCTTTACTCTGATGGTCGATATCACTTACCACTCGATGGGAAGAGTTACTCTTCTGAAGAGTTTTTGGCGTTGATGCTGGATTGGTGTGAACGTTATCCAGTGCTTTCAATTGAAGATCCGTTTGCCGATACGGATTTTGCAGCTTGGAAGGCTTTCACGCGTGAGGTGGGTGATAGAATACAAATTATCGGAGATGATTTATTTACCACAAATATCTCTAGGATTGAACAAGGAATCACAGAGAAGTTAGCCAACAGTGTGCTTATCAAACCAAATCAGATTGGCACTGTCTCAGAGACGCTAAAAGCGATCGAAGTGACGCAGAATGCGGGTTGGTTGCCTGTGGTATCAGCTCGCTCTGGTGAGACTGAAGACTCATTTATCAGTCATTTGGCCGTAGCGACCAATGCAGGCCAGCTAAAGGTGGGCTCGTTTACTCGTAGTGAACGAATGGTGAAATGGAATGAAGTGATTCGTATTGAACGTGCGTTATCAGGGCACAGTGAGTTTATTGGTGGCTCAATCTTTCAACAATTGATACAACTAGAACCCGCCTAACGACAATTAATATTCAGAATATGATAGCTAGCGATAGATTATCGCTGGCTTTTTTACGTGTGAAATAGGTAATTAAATCCATTTGTTAACCAAAGATCTCATTTTAGTAATCTAATTATGGAATAATGATTTATCTTTAAACTATCTTTGTTTGCGAGTAACCACTTACTTTTCAAAAATAAACAAAGCAATGAGAATGAAATCGACGACTAAACCCCTAGCACTGCTGCCTATTTTCTTGGTGAGCACTTCTTTAATGGTAGATGACTGGCGAGATATTCCATTACCAGCCCCGCTAGATGAAGGGCAATCATGGGAACTACAAGAAGCATATTCCGATTAGTTTAACTACATCGGAAAAGGTGATGAGTTTAGTCATAAATGGAATGACACCTACTACAACATTACGTTGCTCATACCCTTAATATGGCGTATGTGCTTTGATGAGTGCCGACCTACAAGAGCAGCTAAAACCAGTTAAGCTACAAATTTTGAAGTTTCGTGTCGGTAGACGCGCATGCCAGTCTGAGTATTCTCATATACAGCCAACTCATTTAGGTATGACCAAGCATGCACATTAGTTTTAGTCTGAGCAGCTAGTCGCTGGATTACAGTATCGATATTGCGGCCAGCATAGTCTTTAGTTGGTACGAAGATATTCTTAATTACTGATAGCATATTGGGTTCCTTATGTAATTAAATTACAAAATTCATCTGTAAAACTATATAGTAAAGCAAAAGTGTGATCAACATCCGTGGTAAACTTTCATGAATGTTTAACGTATGTAAACAATGGAATGGTATGGTTAAACAACGCACATATTGAAAGAAAGTGAGTTCATTACACTAAAATGAACATAATAAACGATCAAAGTATCAACACACTTTTCCTAATCTGACGGTAGCGTTGACACTGATCCGCCCCAGCAGTTTTGGACACCGAGTTAAGTGAGTACAATCACTAATGAGGTGAACAATGACAAATAACAAAACTAGAATTAAACATTCCCCTGAATTTAAGACAGAAGCCCTGAAGCTAGCAGAGAAAGTAGGCGTTGCTGAGGCAACGAGACAGCTCGGGTTGCACGAATCCCAGATCTACGGTTGGCGTAAGGCACTTAAGAAAGACACCAGTACCAGTCAGCGTGAAAAAGATCTGGCTGCTGAAGTCGCCAAGCTCAAAAGGCAATTGGCTGAGCAAGCTGAAGAGCTAGATATCGTAAAAAAGGCCGCCACCTACTTCGCGAGAAATCTAAAGTAGATTGCTATGAATTTATGCTCGAACACCTTCTGTGCTTCAATGTTGTCCGCATGACTAAGGTGTTCGAAGTTTCACGAAGTGGGTTTTATTACTGGATTAAGCATCGCTACAAGGCCATCCAGCGCGAGGCATTACGCCAAAAGCTCGATACAAAGGTCAAAGAGGCTTTTGACAATAGTAAAGGTCGTGATGGCTCAAGGCGCATCCAGAAAGAACTGGCGGAGAATGGTGATAGCCGTAATGTTAAAACCATTGCAGCCAGTATGAAGCGTCAGGATTTAACTCCGAAAGCGGCACGCAAGTTTAAATGCACGACGGATAGCAAGCATAAGATGTCTGTAGCACCGAACTTGCTAGCTCAGGACTTTAACGCAACGGCTCCGAATCAAAAATGGGCAGGAGATATCACGTATATTGCCACGAGCGAAGGCTGGTTGTATCTGGCTGTCATCATCGACCTTTACTCACGACAAGTAATAGGTTGGTCAATGGATACGAGGATGACGGCAACTCTGGTCTGCGATGCATTATCAATGGCTCTGTTCCGTCGAGGGTTCCCTGAGCATGTTATTGTTCATAGTGATCGAGGTAGCCAGTATTGCTCAAAAGACTATAGGGACATAATAAGTGCTTATAATCTAGAACAAAGTATGAGTAGAAAAGGAAACTGTTGGGATAATGCGTGTGTTGAGAGCTTCTTCCATTCTATGAAAGTTGAGGCGATCCAATACGAACCGATCATGAGCAGAGATGAGATGCGCCAAACGGTCTTCGAGTACATTGAAGTTGATTATAATCGGACAAGAAGGCACAGTGCTCTTGGGTATCTAAGCCCAGTTAACTTTGAGCAGCAAAATGTCGCTTAATGAAGTGTCCAGTCTGGCTGGTGCAGATCAATCTAGTATGAGTTATGACATTTGAGTTAATAAAGAATGTGGTATTTTATGAAAGGTCCATAGAAAAGAGCCAACCTAAAAGGTTAGCTCATTGCTAAAATGTTGAACGAGGTGTTACTCATTTTCGCTGATTTAGCTACATTCTACTATGTTGATATCACCGTGGGCCCACCCAATCCCTTTTTCGTGCTTCTTACCTTCATTGGTCACGAACTCAACAAATAAGAAGTGGAAGTTTCCATCAGGTAAATCTGCTGTTGGGATAACTAAAGGGTTGGTAAGGTCGAAGACCACATCGACAGAGCCAGAAACAGTTTCTGCCGAGTCTGCATGGTAAATGATGTAGTCATTTACTAATCCCCAGCTTGCATCCATCTGTCTTAAGCGGAATGTAAGTCCATTTTCATTTACGGTCGAACCAGAGCCTGCATGATAGTTTGCAATAACGCTCAAAGGCTGGTTGGTACATAGCGGAGACCCCATGTATTTATTGTTGTCATCAAATGTCACGCTCGCTTCAAACCAATCTTCTATATCTATACTTAAAGTGTCTGTCACCGCGCCCGGTTGGTGAGCGCCATTTGCGCTGGCTGTGATTTGGACTGAGCCTGCCTTGATCGCGTTGACAACGCCATCAACAGAGACAGTGGCCGTTGTGTTATCTGAAGAAGACCATGTCACGGAAGTATCATCAGGTGATTTACCAGGCTCACTTGAAGTTAGTTCTACAGACAGTGTAGCGCTTTGACCTACGTAAATTGGATCTGTCTCGTTCACGACTGAAATATCAGTTGCGTAGATAGGGTCAAAATCCCCTGAGCGAATAAGAAGTGATGATGACACTTGTTCCGCAACGCTTGATTGAACCAAAATTTCTGCATCACCAATGGCGAGAGCAGTAACAAGTCCGCTATCAGAAACGCTTGCAACGGATGGATCGCTTGACTTGAAAGTGACCACTGGATTGGCATTGAGTGGCGTGAATGAAGGCGTAATTTGATAGGTGGCTCCCGGGCGCAGTTTACGTTCGTCAGCACCCAAGCTAATACTCTCAGGAACTGGCATATCTGCATCGTCGCTAGACACTCGCTCGTTTATCATGACATCGTTGAGATAAACGGCCTCACCATTACGCCAAGTCACTTTGATTTCTTCAATGGTCTGATTCTTACCTAGGCCAAAATGAACTGTATTGAGCAAACTCTGTGAGAAGTTTTCACCCGCAGACCCGACTCTTCGCGTGTATGACTTGCTTTCTGTCGTGACAGTGACAACGGCTGACATCGGGTCGATGTTATGTAATGGGCTGTAACCTACGTGGACAAGGGAGTGGTTGCCAACGTTTTGTGTCTGGTTTTTATATAAATACCAGATACCGTCTTCGCTGCCGTTGAGTAGATCTACTTTACCATCTCGAGTAAGAGCAAAGGCTTGCCCCATGTCTCCATGACCTGAGTCGTTAACATCATGTGCACCATGCATTTGGGTAATTTCAAATTGTCCCTCTCCATCATTGATAAGAAGGTAATCGGTCACACGTTCTTTTAAGTATCCATAGCGATGAACAAAAATATCGTTGTGTCCACTATTATTGAAGTCGCCGTATGTTACGCCCCAGTGATTGCCACCTTTAGGTAGGTTCCACTCAGCGGACTCCTCGACAAACCTGCCATCACGATTGACTAAAAGAACATCTTGCTGATTACGGTTTTGTGGTTGCCAATCAACATTCACATCTTTGATATCATCCATGGTAAATGCGACCTGCCAGAATACATCCCCATTCTTAACCCATTCAACGTTCCACGTATTGTCACCGATATACCCAATATAGATACCATTTTCATCGCGCTCTGACGGCCAGCCAATTGCACTGTCCGGGGTGATTTCTAAGTCATCAGGAAGAGTGTAATAGTCTTCTACTTTCACAACTTCATGAGCTGTCTTCTGTTCGCCAAGCATGATAGGGAAGCCACCATCGTACTGTCGATAAGTAAGGTGAAGATCTTTAAGAGTGAATCCATCCTCTACGGTCAACTGCATGGTTCTTCGCCCTTTATTGCCATCATCGTTAAGATTGAGTGTTTGAGCAATAGGGTTAAAGTCTAGTGAGCGATTAGATAATTGATAATGTGGCAAGCCTTTTGAGAGGTATATGTCGGGTAAGCCATTTCCTGTCACATCGACATCTGCAGCAGCTTGAACCTGCCAAGTTTGACGGACATTTTCTGGAAGTACGCTATCGGTGACATCCGTAAATGTGAAGTCACCATTGCCTTTCCATAGCGTCATAGGTGTCAAAAAGAGTAGGTCATCTATGCCATCACCATCAAAATCGAGCACAAGAGCACGCTCAGTATTGGCTTTTTCGATACCGGGAACATCAATGCGGCTAAAGGTACCATCTTGATTGTTTTTGTAGAAAAGGTGCTGTGCACCACTGCCGCCGTTGATCCCTTCAGCATTTATAAATACAAGGTCAAGATACCCGTTACCATTCATATCTAAGAAACGTGCCCCACGTCCCCTAGCGCTCTCTGTTATCCCAACTTCTTGATAAGACTCGGTTAGCTTGCCTTCTTCATTCACAAAAAAGTCAGGGTAAGATGGAGTGGTTCCATTACCGCCACCTCGTGTAACAATAATGCCTAAATCACCTGAGTGGTTATAGTCTGCTGCTGCCGTACCATGCATATCACCCCAAGAGAGTGAGCCATCCCAACCTCCGTTTTCTACCGTAAAGGTACCATCTTGATTGTTCCAGTAGAGTTGGTTCGTTGGGCGCCAGTTATGGTTGTTAAGAATAATATCGTAATAGCCGTTGTTGTTGATATCAGCAACCGTAGGGCCGCCATATTTGGGGAGATCGTCTTGGTCAGCAATACCAGATTCCCCGGCGATGTCTTTGAATTGAGGTAGGAGAATATCTGGACGCTCTGCGAATTCAAGCTTATTTACAGTGATATCGCTACCGCGTGCCATAACCTTAATGTTCTTTACACCCGTAGAGCCAACGTCAACAAGCGCATTGATGTAGTTGATACCCGTTGAAGGGACGTCGATGTTGTCTATGGCCAACTTGTCATCAATATAGAGTGATAAATTCGCAAATTCACTCTCGATATCCAGCTCTAAATTAACTCTTTGTATTAGTGATCCTGCAACATCCCTTTGTACGGTTACTGGATCGAAAATACCGACTGTAAATGAACCATCAGATGGAGGAGGCGTCTCTTCAGTGTTATCACTGCCACATCCTACGAGTATGGAGATAGTACTCGCGAACAATGTCAACTGGAAGCACCTGTTAAGGTCTTTCATTGTGTAGGGCATATATTTTCCTTGTTATGAATATAAGAAGTGAACGTTTGCTCACTATTGATTTAATACTTTGGATAAACAATGAGCAATATTGGTCTGTTATTTGTGCGGGATTGATCAAAATTGGTGAACCTTTATTGTGGTGTAAGTCTAAGTTTTGCTGTGACCAACTCGCGAATTTTGTGAATATTAGCCATGTTAATGAGGTGGATAATAGGCTGTTTATAGATGCCAAACATAGGTGTAACTTATTAATGAAAATAAACAAAACTATCAGAGGACTGTTGTTTGTGTCTCTGGCATTCAGTGTGCCAGTGACCGCTTGTAATGATGGTCGCTTTCATGCAAGTGGTGATATGAAATTTAGTAGACCAATTCCTTTGCCTGAGGGAATAAAAATATCAACGCCACGTGTATTGGAATTGAAAGACAAGCAGTTTTCTTATGATGTTATGATCGAGGCAGAGTATCCTATCGAGGAGTTGGCCGTAAAGGTAACCCCTGGACCTGGCGTGATACCCAATGAAGCCTCTTTTGGTGTGTTTGAAGATCAGACACAGCTGACAGTCACTGGCAAGGCATTGGCGAATGTGATGACGGTGACATCGGTTCAAGTGATTGGGGTATATCAAGGAGAGCCATTCAATGCTTATCGGTTTGTCACAGCCAAACCGGTGAAGTAACGAAAAGAAAAATCAGGGCGAATGTTAAGTCATTCGCCCTGATTTAATGTTGGCGCTGAAGTTTATTTACAGCAGCGCCTTACTTAATTACTCAATTACTTAAGATTTTTAGCCACCGTACGGTCCCAACGTTCTAAGATCTTGGTGTAATCTTGGTCAGGTTTTAGCATGAATGCTGTTATATCATTTGGCATATCAGCCCCCAAATTCGCAGGGATGTTTCCAACAGGGAACGTAACCAGTTGGCCGGCAGAGCGAGCATCTTCATAAGGTTTGGCTAACTCAGGCACCCCAGAAGTACCGCCCGCGAGAGTCGTGATCGCGGTATCGGCTTCTAGATAGACTTTTAAGTTGTCATCATTCATCCAGAAATCGATCCATTTCTTCGCGGCTTCCACTTCACCCGAATCTTTTGGAATCGCCCAACCTGGGCCGTTGTAGTCCATAACAATACCTTTATCGCCGTTCACTGCCGGGAACGGGTGTAAAGAGAAGTGCTCAGGAAGTGAATCGTTTGAGAATGGAGTAATGTTCCACATACCTTGTGGCAGCATAGCAACACGGCCAGATTGGAATGTCGTTAGCGCCACTGACCACGGGTCAGTACCCGCCGAAACCATCGGGTTAAAACACTTGGCATCAATCATCTTTCTAAAGCCTTCAAAGGCATTTTTCATTGATTCATCGTCGGCAAACTTCGCTTCACCACTCACAAATTTGTCCATACGAGACAGATCTGGGTTATTACCATCGGCCAGTGCCATGGTCAAAAAGTAGACATAAGGGGTCCAGCCACCATTGTTTGCTGCAAGTAGCATTGGCTGAATCCCTTTGTCATTCAGCGCTGTACAAGCTTGAACTAACTCATCAACGGTTTGTGGGTAGCTTTTGATACCGGCGTCTTCAAACAAGTCGTTATTCACAAACACACCCATACCTGAAACTTGGAGCATTGAGTAATAAACGGTCTCATCAAGGCCAAGGTAAGGTTGAAGTTTAGGTTGTACACGTTCGACAAACGGGAGGTCATTGAGTGGCATTAACTGACCATTGCCACCCCAGTGTTGGATAAACTCACGGTCAACCATCACGACATCGGGTGGTGAACCTGCCTGCATGCGAGCAGGGATACTCGTCACCATGTCATTACGAGCCATGTAATTGAGCTTTACTTTGATATCAGGGTTTGCTTTTTCGAATCGCTCGATGATTAACGGGAAGTTAGCGACTTCTGCGCCAGCGCCTTTCCAGCTAGAGACTTCAAGTTCGATTTGTTTTGCTGCCACGTTGCTGGTGGCAAGTAAACAAGCAGTAATTGCAGTGGCAAGAGAGAGTTGTTTTAGTTCCATGTTATTAGTTTTCCTTGAATCGTTATTGGATAAATACTTGATAGTCTATACAAAATATTCAAATAGCGCTGGGCGCAATGTACTACTAAAAACATAATTATTATTGGATGTAGCGGTGTAGCTTAATAGAGATCTATGAGTGTGTTTTCTGCTAGAAAGTGAGCAAGGCAGGAATGCCTTGCTCTGTTGGGTTATTTCACAGCACCTGCTGTCATACCATTTACAATCTGCTTAGATAATGTAAAGAACACAACAAGAAGTGGAAGTGATGCAAGCACTGCTGCAGGGAACAACTGTGTTGGATCAACAGAGTAGGTTCCTAAGAAGCGCAGTACGGCTGGCATAATGGTTAACTTGCTTTCCGTTGTGATGAAGAGCAGTGGGTTAACCACATCATTCCAAACACCTAAAGTGATAAAGATCGCTAGTGTACCTGTAATTGGCTTAAGCATAGGGAAGATGATGTACCAGTAAGTCTTTAAGAATGTCGCCCCATCAAGTGTCGCAGCTTCTTCAAGCTCTTTCGGTATGGCTTTCATAAAACTAGTGTAGAAGAAGACACCTAACGGCAAGTGACCAACGGTATACACCAAAATCAGACCGAAGTAAGTATCTAGTAGGCCTAAATCACGAATGAATAGGTATAGCGGTGTTAGGGCCGCAAATGGTGGGATCACCATGCCTAGCATGAAGAAAATGTAAGCGATATTGCTCACTCGGCTACGAATTCTTGCTAGCGGGTAAGCAGCAAGCGAAGAGAGAATAGCCACAGAGAAGATAGTAGCAACAGTTATTCCGATAGTATTAAATACAGTACCAAAGTAGTTCATGTCAGCAATAACATTCACGTAGTTCGAGAAATGCAATTCTGTCGGCAACGCGAGAGGATCAAGCATAATTTCTCTACGGCTTCTGAATGACATAAACACCATATAGAAAACAGGAGAGAGAATGATGAACGTGACCGCGAACATCAGTGAAATCAAAAGCCCCTGTTTTACGTTGCGCGGCGAAAGAAGCTTTTTTTTACGTGTTGCTGTTGACTGGTCTGCGGTCTTTGTTGGCAGTTTATTGGATGTAATACTACTCATTAGATACGGTCCTCACGAGCTCGTAGGTAACTGTTTTGAATAATAGTAATCAGAGCTACCAGTACAATCATGACCACTGACAGAGCTGCTGCAGAGCCATATTTAAAGTCTTGGAAGATGAGCTGGAAGATCTTAAGGCCTAGCGTCATCGTTGCGTAATCTGGACCACCACCTGTCATGATGAATGGGAACTCGAATGATTTAAGAGTACCGATCGTAGCAAGCGTAATATTGACAGTAATCGCTGGGGCAAGCAGTGGAATATCAATATGGAAGAACGACTTGATTGGTGATACACCATCCACACGCGCTGCGTCTTTCACTTCGGTTGAAATACCCGCGTAACCTGCTAAGAAAATAGCGGTCGAGTAACCGACAAACATCCATACGTGAACAGCGGCAACAGAGAATAGGGCAATGGAAGAGTCTCCAAGCCAAATTTGCTGCATGCTACCCATGCCGAATGAAGCCAGAAGCTCGTTTAAGCCTCCACCCATTGGTGCATAAAGGTACTGCCATACATAACCTGCAATCACTAGCGACAGCATTGAAGGTACAAGTAGGGCAGTACGTAATGCATCGCGCACTGCGGGAATACTGTTTAAGATGGCGGCAAAAATCAGCCCCAACCCGTTTTGGAACACGACGACGACAATACCGTAGATCATGGTATTTTTCAGCACCTGAACATAGCGCTGATCGGAGAATATCTCACGATAATTATCTAAACCAACCCATGTTGCTTCACCAACACCAGCATACTCTGTCATCGACAATGAAATCCCCTTGAACACTGGATAGATAGTGAACATGAGATACAAAAATAGAGCCGGAATAAGGAAATACAACCTTTTATCGACTTTCATAACTACAACCCTCAATTAGCCTATGGGCAAAGACGGCAGCTATAAAGGTATAGCTGCCAAACAAGCAATTAACGTTTCGCGATATCGCGAGCTACAAGTGCGTCCCAACGCTCAAGAATCACGTTATAGTCTTGGCTTGGATTTAACATAAATGACATGATGTCATTCGTCATATCACGTGTTACTTCAACAGGCAGCGCACCGACAGGAAACGTTACATATTGCATAGCGTCACGCGCTTCGACATAATCTTTGGCAATATTCATTGGCAGACCTGAAGTACCACCAGTTAGTGTGGTCATTGCTGTATCTGCTTCCAAGAACAGTTTTAGGTTCTCGTCTAGAGTCCAGAAGTCGATCCACTTTTTAGCTGCGTCAACTTGCTTAGCATCTTTTGGAATTGCCCAACCAGGGCCAAGGTAATCTAGAGTGATACCTTTATCGCCATTAATCGATGGGAACGGTTTTAGAGAGAAGTTTTCTGGTAAAGAATCTTTAACAAATGGGTTGATGTTCCATAAACCCTGAGGCAGCATAGCGATACGGCCAGATTGAAATGTTGTCAGTGCCACCGACCATGGGTCTGTACCCGCACTAATTTTTGGATCGAAACACTTAGCATCAATCATTTGACGGAACGCCTCAAATGCGTTCTTCATTGATTGGTCTTCAGCGAATTTGATTTTGCCATTGTTAAACTGAGCTAAACGGTCTTGGCTAGGTACATCACCATCAGCAAGACCTAGTGCTAAGAAGAAAATGTAAGGTGTCCAAGCGCCGTTATTACCTGCAAGTAAAGTTGGTGTGATGCCTTCATTATTTAGCTGCTTACATGTAGCTGTAAACTCAGCAACGGTTTCTGGATACTTTGTAACACCCGCTTTGTCCATTAAGTCATCATTAACATAGATACCCATGCCGGAAACTTGAAGCATTGCGTAGTATACATTGTTGTCTAAGCCAAGATGTGCTTGTAGACCAGGTTGAATACGTTCAACGAAAGCTTGATCACCAATTTCCATTAGCTGACCGGCCCCACCCCAGTGTGTGATAAACTCGCGGTCAACCATGATGACATCCGGTGGGCTACCAGCCTGGAAACGTGCTGGAATGCTGGTTACCATGTCATTACGCGCCATGTAATTAAGACGAACTTTAATGTCAGGATACTGCTGCTCAAACTTTTCGATTAGAACTGGAAAGTTTGCAACTTCTGCTCCTGCGCCCTTCCAACTAGCGACTTCTAGTTCGACTTTATTTGCGCCAAAGCTAGATGCTGAGAGAGTAAGAGCTGTTATAGCTGCAAGTTTTGTTAGTTTCATTGTTACCTTCCTTTATGGTACTCGATGAATAAATAAGTTTACTCACCAAGGATCTTTGTTATTTGCCATTAAAATTTAATTGGAATACCAAATTTAGAGGTAAGATTACCAATTGGTTGATGATTAATGTGTGATTGGCTTCAAATTAGCTGGATTAAGCCGCTAGTATGGTTTGTCTGTAGCAACAATTATGAATTCAATCACAATTACGGACTAAATTACCAAAAACCTATTAACCAACGCGGTATGTTTAAGTTATTTTGGTTGATAAGTTGAGGTGTTTAAGAATTTAAGGCTCAGAAAATGGCAGATATCAAACTATCAAACGTTAAAAAGCGTTTTGGAAAAGTACAAACAATTCACGGCGTTGATTTAGAAATAGATCACGGAGAGTTCGTCGTTTTTGTTGGCCCATCGGGCTGTGGTAAATCAACTCTCCTACGTTTAATCGCTGGTCTTGAAACTATATCCGATGGTGAAATATTCATTGGCGGTAATATGGTGAACGACGTTGAACCTGCTGAACGTGGTATCTCAATGGTATTCCAATCATATGCGCTATACCCTCATATGACGGTTGAAGAGAATATGGGGTTCGGCCTCAAGATGAATGGGGTATCTAAAGATCAAGTGAATAAGCAGGTATTACTTGCGGCTAAAACACTTCAGCTGGAGCCACTCTTAAAGCGTCGACCAAAAGAGCTGTCGGGGGGGCAGCGTCAGCGTGTAGCGATTGGTCGTGCTATTGTCCGTAACCCAAGTGCTTTCCTATTTGATGAGCCTTTATCGAATCTTGATGCAGAGCTGCGTGTTGAAATGCGCTTACAAATAGCTCGTTTACACCAAGAAATTGATACAACTATGATCTACGTAACGCACGACCAAGTGGAAGCTATGACGCTGGCTGATAAGATTGTTGTTCTACGTGATGGTCGTATTGAACAAGTTGGCTCACCTTTAGAATTGTATAATAAACCAATCAATATGTTTGTTGCTGGTTTTATTGGTTCACCAAAAATGAACTTTATAGATGGCGCAATCACAGAAGTTGACAAAGAGTTTTTGAATGTTCGTCTTGCCGACGAACAGATTATCTCTATTCCGATGAAGCAGCAGAGTGGTTCAAAAGTAGGTGATCTCGTGAAAGTTGGCATTCGACCTGAACATATTCATGTTGAGGAAGAGAAGGGGAATGTGACGATTCGTTTTACAAGTGAAGTGGTTGAGCGCTTGGGTAACAGTACTTATCTATTTGGCCAGTATGCAAAGCAAGAGGGGTTCATTGTTCACCACCCAGGCGACAAAGAGGTGAGCGCATTCGACAACATCGACCTTTACTTTTCTGTATCGGATTGTCATGTGTTTGATGAGAGCGGGATCTGTATTAGCAACTAATTATTAATACGATGATTGTAAAAGGCGGCTGGGGTAAGCAAATCTCTAGCCGCGTTCTGGTGTACCCCACAGGTCTTTTCCAACCGAGTTTAATTCGTCACAACAGTAAGTTGTAAGGAGTTACTTACAACTAAAAGAGAATAAATGATGGTGAGGGATATAAGAAATTCCTAAGCATGGCGCTCAGGGCCAAATTACAGATTGTGCCTCCATGTTCTTACCTGCTATAGCGTTCCAGATCAATGGCATTTGGAAGATACATCACGGTTGATTCTTAATCTAAATCATTTTTCTTTTTTGGTAAACCATTGCTGGGTTTTAATCCAAAATTGGTTTGGCTTTATTTGAGGCCTGTCTTATTATAAGAGAAATTTCGAGGGTTATACTGGTTATCTAGGGATAAATATGTCACTTTGACCGTATATCAAACGAAAATGAGAAAATTAGAAGTTAACATCCTTACTAGTTGTTGACCAATGGTAATGGTTTAGGACAGAAATGACTATGGCTAAACACGCAAATAGACGAAGATATTTTGATGTAGGTAAACAGATAGAAGAGCTTTTGTACTCTGGGGAGTTTAAGGCCGGGGAAAGGTTACCTTCTGAAAGGGAACTGAGTGAGCGTTTTGATACCAGCCGCGCGACTATTCGTGAAGCAATCATCATGTTAGAACTTAAGGGATTAATCGCTGTAAAACAAGGGGCTGGAATTTACTTTATAGATTCTCCTGACAAGACTTGCAATACACTATTAACTCCAATAAGTGACATAGGGCCATTTGAGCTTTTGCAAGCCAGACAAGTCATAGAAAGTAATATAGCTGGGTTTGCTGCCACACAGATCAAATTCAATGAACTTCAAGCTTTAAAGAAAGTCGTTGCACAACAAGAAAATGAGCTTAACGGTGATAGTACAAGGTTTGAAGAACTTGACCAAAAGTTTCATCAGATGATCGCGGAATCGACTCAAAACCGAGTTCTAATCAATCAAGCGAACCAAATGTGGAGCACTGTACGCATTCATAACCCACTTTGGCGAGAACTAAACCATAAATACCTTCATGAAACAGAGCTGAAAACCGCATGGGTTGAGGACCATAAGCAGATTCTTATCGCGTTGCAAAAACGTTCTGCAGAAGAGGCTAAGATTGCAGTTTGGCGTCATATAGAGAACAGTCGGCAGGAGTTGATGAAGCTGGTCAATAACGAAGAGTCTTCTGCTGAGTTTGATGACCTTTTTTTTGCGCAAGATATTTAGTCACTACCTAGAATTACAACCATTTATTGTGTTTGACAGAGAGCGTTCTGCTCTAAAATACAAAATTTTGATTTTGCGCACGCCAAATTGGTTAAACTGTGGTTATATTGTGGTGGACCAGTTTTTTTTGGCTGTCTATTTTTTAAAGGCGGCTATCACTAGTTTAGAGTAGGAATAACTATGAAACGTTACCAAATGTACGTTGACGGCCAGTGGATTGACGCTGAGAACGGCAAAGTTGATCAGGTTATTAACCCGTCAACCGAAGAAGTGCTTGCTGAGATTCAGGATGGTGACCAAGATGATGCTGAGCGCGTTTTAAGTGTGGCTAAACGTGCACAATCTGACTGGAAACGAGTGCCCGCGCGTCAACGTGCTGAACTGTTGAGAAAGTTTGCTCAAGAAATCCGTAATAACCGTGAGCATCTTGCAGAGTTACTCGTGAGCGAACAAGGCAAATTATACCGAGTTGCGTTGGGGGAAGTCGATGTAGCTGCATCTTTTATCGAATACGCCTGTGACTGGGCTCGTCAGATGGATGGCGATATTGTTCAATCTGATAATGTGAACGAACATATCTGGATTCAAAAAATTCCTCGTGGTGTCGTGGTAGCGATCACTGCATGGAATTTCCCATTTGCATTAGCAGGTCGCAAGATAGGACCAGCACTGGTTGCGGGTAACACTATTGTTGTTAAACCAACCTCTGAAACTCCGCTAGCAACGCTAGAGTTAGGCTATATTGCTGAAAAAGTAGGTATTCCTGCAGGTGTACTCAATATAGTTACCGGTGGTGGAGCAAGCTTAGGTGGCGCTTTAACTAGTCACCGTTATACAAATATGGTCACTATGACAGGTTCAACACCCGTTGGTCAGCAGATAATCAAAGCATCTGCGAATAACATGGCTCACGTTCAACTAGAGCTCGGTGGTAAAGCACCGTTCATCGTAATGGAAGATGCTGATCTGGAGCAAGCTGCTGCCGCTGCACTACATTCACGCTTCGACAACTGTGGTCAGGTATGTACATGTAACGAACGTATGTATGTGCACTCTAGTGTCTACGATGAATTCATGGCGATCTTTATGGAGAAAGTCCAAAATATCAAAGTGGGTAATCCTATGGATCCAGAATCTGATATGGGTCCTAAAGTAAACAAACGAGAGCTTGATCATATGGAAGCATTAGTCGCGCAGGCATTGAAAGAAGGCGCGCAACTTTTGCATGGTGGCAAGCGCCTTACGGAGGGTGAGTTTGGAAAGGGCTTCTGGTTTGAACCCACAATCTTAGGTAATGTTCAACAATCAATGACGATTGTTCATGAAGAGGCATTTGGTCCAATTCTTCCTGTTATAAAATTCGACACTTTTGAAGAAGTCATTGATTACGCAAATGATAGTGAGTATGGCTTGGCAACTATGATTTGTACGCGAAATATGAAGTATGTACATCGCTTAACTCACGAGCTTGAATGTGGTGAGATTTATGTGAACCGTGGTCATGGAGAACAGCATCAAGGTTTCCATAATGGATATAAACTGAGCGGAACTGGTGGTGAAGATGGAAAATATGGCTTCGAACAATATTTAGAGAAGAAGACATTCTATGTGAATTTCGACTAAAATAGTCGAGATAGTAAGTGGCCCCGTCCTAATATGAGTTGACACTCTCTAACTAAAACGCTCGATGTGCTTCATCGAGCGTTTTATATTTTAAAGCCGCATTTGATAATAGCTCTCTACAGATTCTGCAACCATTTTTCTTGCTTCTTCCAGATCTTTCGGTTGCCTAAGAAAGAACCTCTTTTTGAGTATTCCATTTACACGTTCTGCTAGTGCATTCTGATAGCTGTCATCGCCGTCATTCATCGACCAACCGATAACTTTTCGTGAGTAAAGATCGATGACTACGGCTAGATAAAGCCAGCCTTGCCAGGTCCTAAGTAGAGTAAGAGACAGAGCGTAGTCGAACTATCTCTCTGCAATCCTCTCCGAACCGTATGCGCTTAGTCAAGGCCAATGGCCATAGCAACATCTGAATATCTCGAAGTAACCGTGTTTCTGGCTTCCGTCAAAAGGTAGGGATTGGTTGCTGGAAGACGCCACTTGAACGGCATCTTTTGGCTACTCACAAGCCGGAGAAGGGAGATACCACACAGATGCCCGTGATTCGTTTTACCGAAGAGCACCCATGTTTTGGCCTTCTTCGGCTCCGGTCGCTTACACCATTTCTTCAACAGTGCTTTAATACGACATTTGTACTTGCGTGCCAGCCAGTGCGCTAGCTTCCAGAACACCACTCTGTCTATCCGTCCATAAGTCATAGCAGGGCGATAGAACTGCGACCATCCACTGAGCTTCTGGTTTATCTTCTCGACCTTGTCTATCATGCTGCAACTAAAGTCCCCTGAAAGCTCTTTTACTAACGCGTGAGTGAATGGTTTCGCCTTAACCTTCGGTATTGTGGTAACGACTCGCATGTTTCCTCTAGGACCACGTTTTCGGATAATCCGATGCCCCAAGAAGACGAAGCCATCGTTCACGTGTGTGATATGGGTTTTCTCCATATTTAGAGTGAGCTTTAACTTCCCTTCAAGGAACTGTCGACTTTCGTTTCGGATATTTTCAGCATCTTGTTTTGTCCCTTGGACTATGAGAATAAAGTCATCGGCATAACGACAGTAGGCAACCGCTGGTTGCCACTGCCAGTTATTCTCAATTGCTGAACGGCGTCCTATTTTTATGCTGTTGTTTAGATACCATCGATCTTTGCGAGCTTTCTTACTCAGATGGCGTTGATGAAGATACTGATCGAACTCATTAAGCATGATATTCGACAAGAATGGAGAGATGACGCCGCCCTGAGGTACACCCTGTTGCGTTGCACAGAACAAGTTTCTCTCAACATGCCCTGATTTGATAAAACGCCAGAGTAAATCAAGAAAACCATTGCAGCTTATCCGCTTACGCACACACTTGATCAACAGTCTATGGTGTACGGTATCGAAGTAACTCGATAGGTCACCTTCGATTACCCATCGACCACGAGTGTCTGTACTGTCAGCGAGCTGTAATCTGACTGTGTGGATCGCATGGTGGACGCTGCGCTCTGGTCTGAAGCCATAAGATAATGAGTGGAAATCATTTTCCCATATCGGCTCCATTGCCATCAGTATCGCCCGTTGGACTATGCGATCACGCAGGGTTGGAATGCCCAGCGGGCATTGTTTCCCATTTGCTTTAGGTATATAGATGCGTCTAGCGGGCATAGGCTGGTAATTACCGGATTGTAGTTCCAGCTTGAGCTTGCGTAGATAGTCGCCCAATTTCCCTTGCAGGTGATGTTTAGTCACACCATCCACTCCCGGTGTTCTGGCTCCTTTTGAAGAGAGTGTTTTCTCTGCCGCATGGCATAGCCAGTCAGGATGAGAGATTAGTTGAAGCAGACGTTGACCCTACGGGTTTTATCGTCTGCTGCCCATGTTGCTAGCTTGTGTTGCATTTCACTGATTATCAAAGGTCTTCACCTTGTTACAGTCAGCTAGTTCGCTGACACAAGTTGATTAAACTGTTCTCCTGCGCCATGTAATGGGCTTTCCCCATCTCAGACTACTACGAGAACTCCGCCAGTCTGTTTGTCGTCGGGGGCATGCTCCCTATACATTCAAACAGACCTTCCCCGGTTTACCTATCTGAACTCAACCATATTGGGGTGGATGCTGATCGCAGTCTTTAACCTTATCGTTCTGTAAGGTGATGATGCTAAGAAGCTGACTTGTGGTGGCACTTCTCTCCATTGCTGAGGTTTACATATCCTCATTAAGTCGGTGTATTTGATCTTACTTGTATCAATCACACAGCATCATACCGCCTGATAACTCGTGTAGACGGTGGCGACATTTCAGCCCATAGATGCGGGTTAATCAGTTCATGTTCTTCATCCGTCCAATACTCAGTCTAGAAGAGCATCTTGGCTTAACGAGTTCGCCTCACTCTCCGTTGTCAGCGAGTTACATCACCTTACCAGCATCGGTAAGTCACTGTCGCTCAGACTCATACGCTGTCACAACCCAGCGTATCCACAGGCACTTAACTCCAAGTATCACAGTCTGTGGATTTCAGATAGACTCGTGGTTCAATTTAAGCATCCATGATAGCCCTGAACTCCGGGCACACTGTAGGTAATATCAGTTACTCACGATTTATCAGGAGCACTGACCTCAAACTGTCGGTTTAAATGATTGGGCATAATGATTGAGGGACGACCATAACCATAATTTCGGTGTATCTTATAGTTACGTATCGCTCTTATACCCATAATTTTTCATAATCTTAAGCACTCGATTAGGCCCACAACATTCGCCGAGTTCTTTAAGATCTAGAGTAATTCTCCGATAGCCGTAGATTCCATCGCTGGCATCGTAAGAGCTACGGGTCAACTCGAGTAGTCGCCGATCTTCAATAGCGCTTTGTGATTCTGGTTCATGCAGCCATGCATAATAGCCTGCTCTTGTTAGCCGCAACACAAGACACATCGTCATGATTTTAAACATCTCAGAGTGCACCAGAATAAACTGATACTTTATTCTGGCAGGCTTGCAAAGTATCTCGCGGCCTAAAGGGATGGTCTGCTCCTCCCTCTGATATCTATACTCAGCAAGGGAGATCGCAAAAGCAAGGAGACCGACCTTGTCTAGTTCAAATGCGCATATCTACGGTATCGACCTAGGAAAAAACTGGTTTCACATCGTAGCAATGGAACGCCAAGGGCATATTCTTTGGCGGAAGAAGCTCAATCGGAGTCAGCTTAAAACCTTTGTGGTTAACACTCCACCTACAATTGTAGCGGTTGAAGCTTGTCCGGGTTCTCAATACTGGGGAAGATTGTTTAATGATGCAGGGTTCTCAGTAAAAATTATTCCCGCTCAGTTTGTTAAGCCGTACTTAAAATCAAACAAGAATGACTTCAATGATGCTGGCGCAATCGCTGAAGCAGGCAGCCGTGGCACTATGCGTTGTGTTTCCCTATAGACACACGAACAACTTGCCTTACAAGCGACTCATCGAGTAAGGCAGCGTTTTATTGTTGAGCGCACAGCTACTGTGAACCTGATGCGGGCATTGCTATTTGAATACGGAATTACAGTTCCTGTAGGTCGCAAAGTCTTCGAACGCAACTTGCCCAGCATCTTAGACGATGCGGAAAATGTACTTCCCGACTTTATTCGTGCTTTAGTGTTTCGCTTGCGAGAGCGTTGGCAACATATTGATGTTCAAATTGATGAAATGAGCGAGCAATTACAACATGCCTCAATTGCGTCTGAGAAGTGCCAACTTATATACAGCGTTCCAGGTATTGGACCAATTGCCGCGACGGGGTTAATTGCAGCTGTTGGTTCAGGTACTCAATTTAAGCGAGGTCGAGATATGTCAGCATGGTTAGGCTTGGTTCCCAGACAATACTCCACAGGCGGGAGAAGCAATCTTGGCGGTATAAGTAAAAGAGGTAACGTTTATCTACGTAGTCAGGTGATACAAGGGGCTAAAGCATTAAAGATACATATGAAGCGAGACAAATCCGCACTCGGGCCGTGGATAGCCAAGTTAGAGGCGACACATCATCACCATGTTGTTTTAATTGCCTTGGCTAACAAGATAATGAGTATTTGTTGGAAGATATTAACCTCGGGTCAGGAGTATCAACATTATCCTATTTCGGCTGTGAAATAGCATATAACGAATTATATTTTCAATAGATTTTGCGAGAAACAAGCTGATGACAGAAGCGTTAAACCCACGATGTTGAAGCCTGGCTAAAAAGCAGTCTTTTATGACTGAGCGCTTTATTAGGACAACAACGTGCGGATCCCATCAAGGCCAGAACACTAGATGGTTCACAAACAGGCCGGATACATTGACGCAAACGTATTCTGACTGCGAGCTTTTACTTGCAAAAACGGAGCAGACCATACATTTTTTAAAATATCTCGCTCTTCTTCAGTCTGTTTTAAAAGCCCCTTAAGCCGGAGTATTTCTTTTTTCGCTTATAATAATTCATTTTCATCTTTAGGGCGAGTGGAGTTATCTCGCCGTGGTACTTGACCTCTTTAGCCGACGCGTCGTGGGTTGGTCTCGATCGGATAAGCCTTATGCAGAATTAGTTTCTAAAACCCTAGATATGGCCTGGGAGCAAAGAGGTGGGCCTCAGAACGTGATGTTCCATTCAGACTAGGGATGCCAGTACAGCAGTCGTAAATTTCGTCAAAGACTTTGGCGATATCGTATAACCCAAAGCATGAGTCGTCGAGGTAACTGTTGGGATACTGGGATTAGAATATAAATACAGGCTGTTTGTAATGGCCCGTGCTGGGATTGACAGAAATGTCTTTGTGTTGACCTGTCGTTCAAAGAGTCTGTTCAATTCTATCGACTCAGTTGTGCCCTAATAGGAGCTTTGTATTGCACCTCCAGTGTCCCGTCCTGCTGGACGATTCACACGGGAGAGTGGTTAAATGAACAGTAATGACCCCCGCTATAAATTGTATTTGGGCGTAGATACTCATCTGGAACTTCATGTCGCAACACTTATCAATGAGCTTGGACAAGTTGTTAAGAGTAAAGCATTTAGTGCCAACCTTTCAGGTTATCGTGAACTCTTCGCATGGTGTAAATCTTATGGTTTCCTTCAAAAAGCAGGTATAGAAGGTACAGGAAGCTATGGCGCAGAACTAACAAAATACCTGATCAAGAACGGATTTAACGTATATGAAATTATGCGCCCAAACCGAATGGAGCGGCGGCTGAAATGAAAAACAGACTGTATAGACTCAGAAAATGCGGCTAGAAGCGCGTTATCTGATGAGGCAAAAGTTATTCCTAAAAGCCATGCGGGGCCAGTTGAATCATTGCTAAGTCTGCTGATGACTCGTAATAGTGCGGTAAAAGCAAGAACCCAAGCAATGAACCAAATTCGAGCACTTCTTGTCTCGGGTCCTGATGAGCTAAAACAGTCCCTATCTCTGCCGAAACCAGGGGCGTGTGCCACGGCATGCTTAGTCCAATTAGTAGTGAGCCATTAATGATTTCGCTTGTACTGCTAGCACAACGGTGGAACTTTCTAGATGAACAAGTAAAAATACTTGATAAAGAGTTAAAAAATTAACTTTGAGTTCGGCTCAAGACCTTGTATCAAGATTTGGAGTTGGTGCAAATGTAGCAGCAACACTTCTTGTTGCTGCTGGAGATAACGCTAATCGATTGAGGAAGGAATCATCGTTTGCGGCATTATGCGGTGTTGACCCAATTCCTGCTTCATCAGGCAAAACTACTCGTCATCGGTTAAATCGTGGGGGGCCGCAGTGCTAATAATGCTCTCTGTACTGTAGCTATGGTAAGAATGCGTAGTGATCCCAGAACGAAAGACTATGTTGCACGAAGAACGGCTGAAGGGTAATCAACCAAGGAAATAGCTCGTAACTTAAAACGTTATATAGCGAGAGAGCTATTCCCACTCATCCTGAAAGATCTAGCGAGATTGGCTTGACATAGGAGCGTCACTGCTCAATGGAGAGGCTATTTAGAAGCCTGAAAACTGAATGGGTACCAGCAACGGGTTACTTGACCCAATCTCAAGCAAAGAAAGATATCAGCTACTATTTGATGGACTACTACAATTGGCAACGGCCTAATCAAACAAATGATGGACTGTCGCCAGTCAATGCCGAAAATCGGCTTAAATCTGTGTTCGGAAGTTCTTGACCATATATGGACGCCTCAGCTTTTACAACACTTTTGAATGATTGGTTCACTACCATTTATTCGGCGTCGTTACAGGCTCTTTCGCCTGCGCCTTGATGTAAATCCGAAAACTATTGCCTAATCACTACATCGGCATTTAATGCATCGGTCAACTCAGGTTACAATAGGTACGGTTAACCGTTTATTCATCAGTGTATGTAAACTTTCTTGAGGTTTATACAAAGGCTTTGTTTACGTCAAAGTCATGGCTTCCTGTTAATATTTTCCATGCTATACGAGCTAGTTTATTCGCAAGTGCTACCACAGCTTTATGTTTACCTTGTCTGACAGCTAAAGCGTTGAACCATTGCCCAAGTTTATCTTGCCGTTTGTTGGCAAAACGCCCTACAGCCCTCGCGCCATGAATAAGTAACACATGCAGATAACTGCCTGCCATTTTTTAATTGTAGACCTGAACCTATCTCACTAATAAAACTCGCTGTTACTAATGGCCCAAATCCAGGAATTGAAAGCAATGCTTCGTAGCGGGGTTGATTTTGACAAAGAGCATTTAATATAATGCTCGACTTGATCTATTCGATAATTTAAAGCGCATAAATCATCATATAGGGGCTTAAGAAGGCTACGGAGAGTATACGAAAGATCGTTGCTTCCATCTTCTAAAGCTTCTATCAGGGACACTTGCAGTTTTATTCTTCCGACACTAAAAATAACGCCAGATTCACCTGCTAAACTGCGAATTTGGTTTACGCTCGCCGTTCTGTTTTGGACTAAGCGGACCCGAACACAGCGTAATGATTTAATATCTTGTTGATCTACCGTTTTTATAGGCATTTTATGGGTATTAGGTCGAAAAGCTGCTTCACATATAGCAAGAGCATCATTCGCATCGTTCTTTTGGCTTGAGACAAATGGCTTAACATGTTGGGCTGGAATTAGCTGAACATCGAAGCCTAACTCTTTGAATTTCCTCCCCCCCCATTAGTGAGAGGTCCCACGCGCTTCCATTGTAATTAAAGTTCCTTGAGGAAATTGCCTTACTTTATCGAGTAGCTTATTGCGTCTAACTTTTTGATTACTACTAAATGAATGATCTACAAGACAAACACAAACCTGAAATACATTTTTGGCTAAATCAATTCCAACAACTTTTATATCCATAATGGCAGCCCTTTAGGTTTACTATCAGTATCAAGTTTGGCAGATACCTCGAAACTTGAGTGCTGAGGCGTCCATCACATCACTACAGTTCAAGCAATAATGCTAAATGGAAGTGTGTTTGAGTCGTACGCGATCTCCTACGGATTTGTGAGAGAGATGAGGCGATATCGCCTCATTCTACTCGATATTTCAACCGGAATTAACGAGACATGTTGACAGAACCTGTATGGTGCTCGAGGTTATCAGGTGCGAGCAGTAGTTCAATCTCTTCAATGGATTTATCTTTCGTTTCAGGCAGCATTTTAGCAATCAGTGCGAGACCAATGGCGCTGAACACCGCGTACATAAGGAAGGTGTTGCCTGCACCGAAGTTGGCAAGTTGCCAAGGAAAGAACTGCTGGATAAGATAACTTGCGATACTGGTGACTATGGCGGATACCGGGATTGCTGCGCTTCGTACCGAATTCGGAAAAATTTCCGAGAATAGCACCCACATAATAGGTCCAATGGAGATGTGGAATGCAGCGATAAAGCCCAGAATACCAAAAAGAACTATATATGGGTTAACGCTAATAGCAGTTTCGATAATTTGACTTTCATAGTGATGAAGATCTTGATCGTTGTAAACTGCTGATAGAGCTTCTTTAAACTCAACGTCGTTATTGAAGGATTTACCTTGTAGTATTTCCAATGGCTTAGCGTTAATATTTTCGCTAAGCGTAACTATTTTCTCTTCATTGATAGAGAACGTTGCGCTGTTGAATCCGTACCAACAAGTCACGTGGCTTAACATTGCGGTAACGAGACCAATAAGCAGCAAAGGACGGCGACCAAATCTATCAATAAACAAAATAGCCAACAGAGTAAACACTATACTAGTTAAACCGATATAGATAGATTGCTGGTATGCTGCATCACCACCGAAGCCAATCTGTTCAAACACGGTTGGAGCATAGAACAAGATAGCGTTCATACCAGTAATACCTTGTACAACAGCGATGATTATACCAATAATTAGGGAGGTTTTATATTTTGGTGTAACCAAGTTTTTTAATTGGTCAACAAAAGGAGTTTGTTTGTCGTCAACCATATTGGCGTTGATGTTCTGGACCGTATCGATGATTTCTTTTGGTGAATACAGTTTGCCTAATACCATTTTTGCTTCTTGTGAACGTCCCTTGAGGATAAGCCAGCGTGGTGACTCAGGTACAGTAAACAACAGACCAAACCAAACCAGTGCTGGGATAAGCTCAGAACCAAGCATGGTACGCCAGATCCCTTCTGGTGAGAGCAAATAAAAACTCTCGCTTGTGTTAATAACAAGATAGTAGTTGATAAAGTAAGCTGCTGACAGGCCTATAACTATATTGAGTTGATTGCCTGAAACCAACTTACCGCGTAGTCTTGAGGGTGCCACTTCGCCAATGTACATCGACGCCAATGACAGTGAACTGAACGCCAAGCCCCCGATAAGGCGAGATGCAACTAGCATCTCATAGCTAGTGGCTAGTGCTGAGCCAAGCGCAGATAATAGGTATAGGCCCGCGATCAGAATAAGTGTGTTCTTTCGACCCCAGGCATCGGCTATCTTACCCGCAAAAAATAATGCAATGATTGCCCCTAGGCTTGGTGCACTTACGACTGTACCGACTTCTAGGTTTGACAGGCCGAACTCTAAAGTAATGTAGCGTATTGTTCCCGAAATAATAGCGGCATCTAAACCGAAGACAAAGCCACCCAGCGCGACTATTAGCGCATATCGAATGGCATTTTTAGTATGTAAATCCATATAGGTATCTTGTTTGACTGTAACTGGTCGTCCAATTTTACATTTTGGTGAATCAAATTTCGTGTTTTTGATCACAAATAGTAGTTCGATGTTGTCCTTTATATGATTTCTGTTGGCCGGTGGCATATTCCGGAGCAATCCACCCTCTGGTTTACAGGTTGTCCGAACATTATTTTCGGAATAAACCAGCCCACTTTTCCTTTAATTATGGAATCATTGTCAAGTCGAACGAAACGCTGTCTGCTGATCAGCGCCAAAAAGATTATGCAGTTCAACCTTGCGTTCAAATACGATTGGATCTCAGGTATCCAAGAGCACCGTGCCTAACTAAACTTTATATATCAAAGTAATATTTTCCGCATCTGTCGTGATGTGACGGATGCCCCTCCAACGGCGTTCAAGCCACAACCTCGTTATAAAGCGTTACTATCTGTTCCTAGTTTAACTATTTGGTCAAGCGGAGAGGTAAAGTAAAAACCATTGTGGCATTGGCGAATTAAGATAGCTCGAATCAGTTGGCGAATTCTCACGGGTAAAGATGATTTCAACTTATCCCTTACGTTTAGGGTTGTATAGGTTGAATTAAGTACTAAATATAACCAACATATAAGTTTGCAAACACTGCTGAACAAACGGTCACCCGTCCCTGTCAAAACCTGAAGTTGACCATGGAACGCTTGAAGAAACACGCATAGTGACGTCGTATATATGGCATCGAACTGCACATTCATCAGCATCGCAAAAAACGAAGCCTCTAGAATAAATAACCGAGAAGAGGAATGTTCAGTTTTCCTAAACTTGATTGTAACAAGAGTTCGGTAGATTTACCGTCAAATCTACAGCGTAATAAAGCTTACTTCCGTAGTTTGGTCAGTCATTCTAAACGAAGGATGCCTGTATGAATGACAACAAAGCGAGCTCGTTTGTACTGATTATGTTCCTACTTTGGTTCCATCAGTAATTAGTACTTGCTCGGTAGCTTAGTGGAGTTTGGACCCTCCCACAAGATTTAGCATCTACCTCCATACACTAGATATGAACTTAAGATTAGAGAGAAAAGCAATGTCTTCCTCAATACTAAGTTTATTCTGTTAGAAATGTTGTTTGATATTGGCAACATTTTTTAAGTTAATAATCCAATCCTGTTTAATTGGTCCTATATGTGTAAAATAGAGTAGAACAATAAGTAATGGAGGTGTATACCAATGCTGAGAAATTTACTAATGACAGGGCTGATTTTAGGGTGTTTAAGTGGGTGTCAGACTGTTAATCATGTTTTTATGGGAAATGAAAAAGTCGAGCAATTAAGTAACAAAACATCTAACTCTTTGAAGGAACTCAATGCTTTGTATGTAGAAAAAGGAGATTTATCTGAAGTTAGTATCCAGCAGCAAACGCAGCGCTTAAAGGCTTATGGTGTAGATAGTCCTGTTGCTTTGTATGAGTTGCCATCAAATTATGAAATATTAGATCTAAAGATACAAGCTTACTATGATTCAAAAATATTTGCTCCTTCAGTTTTAGTTATTGATAAAAAAGGTAATATTTTATCTCGCATCCCTAATGAACAGTTCCAATATAAATCTGGAGATCTATTTCAAACTTATCGTCAAGAATCTAACGTGCGTGTAACTCCTCAAGTCGCTGATATTCCAATATATGTCATTGTGTATACGACCGCGCAAGATGCTAGCAGCAGTAGCCGAATTTGGGTAAAGAAAGATAGAACTATGGAAGAAGAAGAAGTTGTGATTCCACATAGTTATACAGGAAGGGTTGCGATTGAATTTGATGCCTTGGGCAAATTCGATACCGTGATATTGGCGAATGAAAATGGTTTAGAAGTTAAGACATTGGAATACAACACGAACAAGTTTGAAAACCTTTTTGACGAACTTCGCCATACTATAAAACAAGGAAACACTCAGAAAGCTCTTGATTTAGTTGATCAAATTCAAAAACTATAGTTGTTATTTTATTGGTCAGCGTTACGTTTATTGGTGATTAATTGTTTTTTAAAGACGTATTTTTTAAAGATGCGACGTTTTCGTCGAATGTATTCCTCTGAGCTTTTCGAATATAAGTGAGGTAGGTAAGAATACAGTGAGTACTCATTACCAAATAACTGAGGATAAAAGTATAAAATATCTAACTTATTCGTTGCAATACAATGTGTAGGTTGCTCTAACACACCAACAATGATGTAGAGAGCTGGCAGCAATTTTGGTACAGAATCATCGTTTGACGGTGAACGTAAGTTACAGTTGAGTAGTTTCATAAACAACGAGATATTGGCGTCACAGAGTCAAGGTTATCTTGATGACTTGGACTCATACAACATGCCAAGAGATAATATCTTTTGGCATGCTGTAAAAATATTAAAGGTGGATTTTGTATTGTATGACACGGTATTGTTCGAAATTACATTAGCAGACTTACACTAATGTATGTGTTTGCTTGCTGTGTAAGCTGCGACGCCTGTTGCTACTGCACGTATAGCTAAGCTTTAGGTATTTAGGCTCTTGTGAATACAAGAGCCAACTCAGAGTTAATGTATTAGTACAGTTTAAAGTAGTGAAAAAGAGGCTTTCACTCCTGAATTTGAGTAAATTTCGATATCACCACTTTGACCCTGCGATGATTTTACAACTGCTAAAACTCTGCCATGACGTGTAGCAATCGTTGGGCTATTATATGCGTTGATAGAAGATATACTGCCATTATCGGCTCCAATCCATTCACAACCGCGAACACGAAACTCTAACAATGCTTCTTCATGACTCACTGGATGGTTGTCTTTATCAAGCATCTGGACTATAAGTTGCCGGTATGAGCTTGAACCTTCATGGGTTTCATCTACAATCGAGATCTTCCTCGGCACTCCAGACGTGACAATTTCATCTCTAGTTACCTCTACGTCGTTCTTTAAACCAACCAGAGAGATCTTTCCTGCTCTATATGGTAAGGCCCAACGAAAGACTCTGTCGATTTGCTTTTCTAACTGTTGGGTTCCAACCAACTCATCGTTGAGGTAGAGTTGTACCTGCGGACAGTTGCTATAGGCTTCGATAGTGACCCATTGCTCATTTTCATAATTCCAGTGCGAGTTTCTTTCGTCCCAGACCCATAATTTTTTTTGCCAAGCATTTTCATCATGTTCAAAGGCAACAAAAGTTTGCTCGTCAAACTTCAGTTGTGTTAAGTCTGCTCGTTGAGTAAATACTTTGACATAAGGTTCGTCTGTCCACAGCGATTTAAAAAGCGCATAACTTGGTTTTTCAAACCCAGCGGTGTCTAGCAGGCCGCTGTCAGTGGTTCTTACAGGCCATTTACCATGAGATTCTCCCATATAATTGATTCCAGTCCAAAGAAACAATCCGGATACATGGTTGCGTTCAAGCACTGCTTTCCATTCATGCCATTGAGGTAAATTTTCATTACCGATTATCGGCAGGTTAGGTCTGATTTCATGCCCATAATCATATACAACACGTCGATAACTAAATCCAATTACATCGAGCGCGTCGGCGTAACCTGAATGGTAGCTGGATGATGGAAGGATACAGTTGGCAGTAATCGGTCGAGTTTGATCGATAGCTTTTACCCAACGAGCAAGCTTGTTCGCAGTTTTCCCAATATCATAAGTGTGCTGTGGCAAATTTTTGAGTTTATCTTTTATTTCATCGGGAGAGTTAGGTGGTAAGCTCCAGAAATAATTCCCATCCCAACTTGCATCAAAAAAGCCCGTTGCTTCGACGTTGCGTGGGTAGGTCCACTCAATTTCGTTGCCAATACTCCACATGAATATTGATGGATGGTTAATATGGCATTTCAACGTATTACAAAGATCGGTTTTTGCTCGGGTTTGAAAGTGCTCGGTGTAACATTGGCTGAAAAAGTCATCGTGTTGGTTGCCCATGTTAAGGCGTTTATCTTTAGGATAATCCCACTCGTCAAAAAACTCATCCTGCACCAGAAATCCCATCTTGTCACAGAGGTGCAATAGACGCTTGGAGGCTGGGTTGTGTGCGATTCTTATTGCATTTACACCACATTGTTTGAGCTTTGACAACCGACGTATCCATATTTCATCAGGTACGGCTGCGCCAACGAGTCCGCCATCATGATGAAGGCAGACCCCACGGACTTTAGTTGGCATCCCATTGAGGAAAAACCCCTGTTCTGGCGAAAACTCTATGCTACGAAAACCAATGTTTTCAGATACCTTATCAATGACGCAGCCATTTTCGTAGATTTGAGTTTCCAACTTATAAAGAATTGGTGAATCTGGGCTCCAAAGGCTCAGTTGATCACACGTTAGTTCTAAATCACATACTTCTCGATTGTTCACTGAACGATGCGTTCGAGCTGTAGCTACGCAATTATCGGAATTGGGCTCGAGCAAACGACTTACAATTGTCAAGTAATGCGTTTTCGTTTTTGCTTCAATCATCAGTTGCTGGTGGATATGGCCAATCTGGTTTGAGCTAACGGAAGCTTTTATATGATTTTCCCAAATAGGAACAAACACATCCTTAGTTAGAACCATTTCTATATCACGGTAAATACCTGAACCTGTATACCACCTACTGTCGATATACCTGCGTCTATCGACATGGATAGTAATTACATTGTCTGATTTCAAGTAATCAGTAATTTCTATATTGAATGGTGCATAACCATACGCTTGGAAATGTATATCACAGCCATTGATATTAATGGTTGCATTGTTGTAAATCCCGTCAAAAACGAGTATACAGCGCGAATAGTGTTTATTTAGAGGATTTTTAAACTGCTTTTTGTACCAACCAATTCCCCCAGGTAGGTAACCCGTGGCTCCATCATACTGTGGAGAAAAGGCCGAAGCTACACTCCAATCGTGGGGAAGCGTAACCGTCGACCATTGTTTGGTATTCGGTTTATCTTTTGCCAACTGAAAAAGCCAGTTGTCGTTAAATAATGTGGTACTTCTCGGTGAATTGTGCATATCAAAGTATCCTGAAAAAAAACAGTTAACGGCTGGGTAGGTATACAGGGAAAGGGTTAGTCATTGGCGAAAAAGTGGCTCCTTTATGAGCCACTGGTTTAGAGCGAACTTAATTACTATTTTGGAACGTACCCGCATCTAAAATTTGACGTTTTACGCGGTATCGGCAGATATAATTCCAGTTCCAGCTAGGGTCATACTTATGGCATAGCCCCCAGTTTAAGCCTGGCGCATCAAAGCTATCTTCTTGTGGATCACGGAATATACCTAGCGCCTCTGGTGCTCCTTTGATATGAGACATAATTTCGAAGTTAATACCGTCTTTAGCCCATTGAATCGTGTTTTTCTCAGGACCATCGGTAGTAATCAATGATGCGATACCACCATTGTGATGCCAGACCGCAACTTCATGCCCAGAGTTTGAGATAGGGTTGTATTCTGATTTGACGTAAGGGCCAGTAACTTTATCAGCTATGGCCACTCCATGCTTAATTTCACGACCGCCCATATTCATACTCTCACCCATAGTTTCGCCTTTATAGTATAGGTAAAACTTGTTATTGAAGAACATCAGGCAAGGATCGTGCACTTTGTGACTGTCAAAGCTACCTTTTGATTTTACATTGAAGCGGTTGTCTTCATCACCTTCCCATTCGCCATCTTTTTCGGGGCTAAGGATAGGAGCATCTGATTTGGTCCATGGACCGAATGGACTATCTGACCAAGCCAGTGCTATCTCTTCAAATTGGCGGTTGGTGTACGGAAATTGGACAGTTTGGTAAACAAGGTAGTAACAACCCTCGTGCGCTAAGACCTCGGGAGTGAACACTGCTCGGTCATCATATGAGCCTGATTTACCAGCTTGAATCGCAGGACCTTGCTCTTTCCATGTTATGCCGTCAGCGGAGGTCGCATGCCATACTTCAGTTTTGTCCCAAGGAAAAACTTTGTCTTCTGGGTTGCCTGTAAAACCTTTGGTTTCCCCCTCACCTTTGGTGTACCAACAGTGGTACAAGTCATGAACTTTGATGACAGCGGTAGGATCGCGGCGAATCACTCCCTCTTCATAGGCAAAGTCGCCTTTCAGTTTTTGTACATCAAATTCAATCAACCATTCAGGCCCGCGACTATCATAACCGCGTTCAATAGCACGTAAACTTGCCAGGCTAAGTTTTTTCTTAGGTGAATTCATGAGGTATCTCTCTATACAAATACAAATTTCGAACAAAGGTAAACCAATTTTGAGTTTGTGTCTATTTGCTGGTCTTCAAAATAACGACTCTTTGGTAATAAGGTGATGGAATACACAGTTTTAAGCATTGATATGACCAATATTCGTGTTAACCACAGTTTATTTTAAACTAACTTGGAATATGTAAGTGGTTGAAAATAAAAGGGTCGCATGATGTGGGTTACTGAGATTGGTAATTGGAGTTTTATCTTAGGTTGGTCTTTATTCGTTAATTGTTATACCTGTCACTGATTATTGGTTTGCCATTTTGTAATAATACTGACATTGAAGTTGCATTGGTAAACCATCTTCATTTATTAACTTACTATCTACTTAATCTTTAAGGACAAAAGATGAAACATAAAATCCTAAAGTACTCTGCAGTGTGTTCCAGTTTATTAGTTGCACTTTCCGCACATGCTAACACACCTGAGGGTTTAGCTTTCCACGGCTATCTAATGTATGGCGCAGGCTTTACTAATGATGAAGTGTTGAATGAGGCAGCTTATGACTGGGCTGGAACAGGTGGTAATATTTTCCGGTTACCTGGTCAATATCATGCAGACTCGTCAGCTGGTCGTCTAGGTAACGACGGTAACTGGTTACAGCTGCAATCTGATTATGGTTTAAATATGAATGATATGAACTGGGGTGTTCATGTTATGTTCTCATCCAATGGTTACTCTGACAATTTCGTACCTGAGTGGATATATGTTGATGCGGCTGGTGTGTTCCCAGCAATGCCTGACGCTACGGTATGGGCAGGCCAAAAGTATGTGAACCGCGTGTCGACGCCATTGGTGGTCAATGAAGCGCTTGCGAGTGATGGTCGTGGGTTTGGTATTGAGAAAATAGACTTAGATTTTGCCGCCCTTGATTTATCAGTAACTCGTAACCTTTACAACTCATATACAAATGGTGATATGAACCAAGGCGATACCGTCTTATTCTCATCTGCACTTCGAGGTATGGATATAACAGATACGATTAATAGTGAATTATATCTCAACTACGGCACTTACATTGGTCCAAATAGTGATGTAATTAACGAGTCCACAGGGGATAAGTACAAAGAAGCTGCGCCAGATTCCTATCAAGTAGGTTTAAAATTTAATCACAATTTAGACAATCTGCACCACCAACTATTCTTACGTTATAGCAGCGAAGCTCGACAAGTTGCGACACGCGAATGGTGGCAGCCAGTGCCAAGTGATCTGATTGGTGGGTTCTTTTATGGTAAATACCAGCTAACAGATCGTTTCCGCTTCGAATACACGTATGCTCACGAAACTGAAAAATATGACCAACGTGCACGTGAGACTGGGCATCCAAACCGTATGCCAATAGCAGCAATGCAAAGTGATTGGGACTCATTCATCATTCGTAATACTTATAACTGGAACAAGCGTACTTCGACTCAGCTAGAAGCTGGCTACGAACAGATCAAGTATGAAGCTGTAAACCCAAGCGAAGATGGCACCAACTCAGGTTACAAAATTACACTTGCTCAAAACCTTCATATTGGTAATGGAGAGTGGGACCGTCCGGTACTTAACTTCTACGTTACTTATGCTGAACAAGATGTAGAGACGGATGTTTTTGATACATGGGCAATTGGTGGCTTTAAAATGGGCAAATCGGATGCACTTACGGCTGGCGTAATGTTCGAAGCATGGTGGTAATCCTGACATAAATATCATTTAAACAGTTTCTCCACGGCTTAGGTCGTGGAGTACTTATATCGACTCCTATAAAGATAATAACGAGTATGAACAAGACAAAAATTGCACTTATCCTATCGAGCTTGCTGTTTGGCGCGTATGGTTGTCAATCGACGACAGGATCTCAACCGGAAACTTCTGGAGAGAGTGAGGAACAAGCGAGCATTGCTATCCCTGATTTTGAATCGGATAGTTTCTTTAATAACGTACAAGCATCACACGCGAAATCTGAAAAAGTGACAGGCGTTGGTGTTACCTCGGGTAACTCTGCTTTGAAGGTGACGTTTGATGCTGTCTCTGAAGCAAACAAATTTAAATACTGGCCTAATGTGAAGTTCTTCCCCGAGGGTGGGATGTGGAACTGGAATAATAGGGGCAGCTTAAAAGTGGATGTCACCAACCCAAGTGATACGCCTGCAACGTTTATCTTCAAGATCGTCGATAACGTCGGCCAGATGGGGGCGGCGACCAACCAGCTTAATTACGCAGTTACGATTCCAGCGAACAGCACCGAAAATGTTGAGATGCTATTCAATGGCGGTAAGCGTGGTCTTGATGGTTATTGGGATGGTCAGAACATTAACTTGCGCAAACTGGCTGAACTGCAGGTGTTTGTTCAAGGGCCAATGGATGAGCAAACCATTATTCTCGATAACCTACAGTTGGTTGATGCTACAGGTGATTTTATCTCTGCTGAGGAACAAGTCGTCGAAGCAGGGCCAATTCCGACATTAAAATCAATCACCAACTTTGAATCTGGTGAAAAGCACTTTATTTCAGACCGCAGCGTATCGACGACCATCGAAAAAGTAAAATCAGATGGGGGCCTTGGTCTTCAAGTGAAGTTCAAAGCAGACAACGACTATCCAAATATTACCTTTATGCCAAACCGTCCTTGGGATTGGTCTAAAGAGGGTAACTTTAACCTCGCCTTTGATATTGAAAATCCAACCAATGATCCTATCCAGATGTTTGTTCGCGTTGACCAAGCGGAGAACAAAAACTGGGGTGGTACGGCTGATGGTGTTAAAGACAGTATGTCAAACTATGTGACGCTGCTGCCTAATGAGACAAGCACATACTACATGAGCTTAAGTCAGCTAGAAGGTCATATTGTTTCCGGCATGCGCAGTGAACCACCTAAGAAAGCGTATAGCGCACAAGCCATTAGCTATGGCTGGGGTGAAACCAGCTTGGATTTGTCTAACATAGTTTCAATTCAGCTTTATCTGCAAAATCCAACCAAAGACGCCACGATTGTGGTTGACTCAATTCGCTTAGTACCAAACCTTGATGCCGACACGACGCGTTACGAAGGGTTAGTCGATCAGTATGGCCAGTTTACGGGTAGTGACTGGGCTGAGAAAGTACACAACGATGAAGAACTACGTGCTTCGGGCAAAGCGGCGCTTGAGCATCTTGGCAAAGCCGAGCTGATGTCTGACCGCAGTAAATTCGGTGGTTGGAATGCAGGCCCTCGTATGGAGGCCACAGGGTTCTTCCGCACCGAGAAACTGGATGGCAAGTGGACGTTAGTTGACCCAGAAGGTTACCCGTTCTTCATGACAGGTCTTGCCAACATTCGAATGGATGACACTGTCACCATTACCGGTGCGGATTTTGACAACCCAGAGACAAAGCAAGGGCGTCAAATCGCATCACAATTACGTGAATCGATGTTCACTTGGCTACCTGAGTATGACGATCAACTTGCAGTGAACTATGACTACGCCGGTTATGTCCACTCTGGTGCACTGAAGAAAGGTGAGGTATTCAGTTTCTATCGTGCCAACCTGATGCGTAAATACGAAACCTCGCAACAAGAAGCGATGGAGATTTGGCGTGATGTAACGCTTGATCGTATGCAAGATTGGGGTTTTACCACGTTGGGTAATTGGATTGATCCAATGTTCTTCGGAACAGAACGTGTTGCTTATGAAGCACACGGTTGGATCATGGGTGAACACAAGCGAATCAGTACAGGTAATGACTACTGGGGTCCTATTCATGACCCATTCGATCCTGAGTTCAAGCAGAGCACTAGAGTGATGGCAGAAGGTCTCGCGAAACAAGTGGAGAAAGATGACCCATGGTTATTGGGTATCTTTGTCGACAATGAGATCAGCTGGGGTAATGTGATGAATGAGGCCAACCATTATGGTCTGATTGTCAACGCACTAAGCTATGACGCGAAAGAGAGCCCTGCGAAGGCTGCATTCTCAACATATCTAAAAGAGAAATACACTACGATCAATGCCCTGAATCAGGCGTGGGGAACGACTCAGGTCAACTCTTGGGAAGAGTTTGATAAGTCGTTCGACTATCGTAGCAGCCTAAAGCCAGGTATGAAGCGAGACTATTCAGACATGTTAACCATGCTGGCAGATAAGTATTTCTCTACAGTAGATGCTGAACTAGAGCGCGTGTTGCCAAATCACATGTATCTAGGTGCGCGATTTGCTGACTGGGGTGTGACACCAGAAATTGCAAAAGGCGCGGCGAAGTATGTGGATGTCATGAGTTACAACCTGTACGCCAATGATTTGAATGACTCTAAAAAAGCACACTTTAGAAAGTGGCTAGCGGAATTAGACAAGCCAAGCATCATCGGTGAATTCCATTTTGGTTCGACAGATACAGGTCTGTTCCATGGTGGTATCGTGAATGTTGCCAATCAAACAGAGCGCGCGAAGATGTACACCAATTACATGCAGAGTGTGGTAGACAACCCTTACTTTGTTGGTGCGCATTGGTTCCAGTACCTTGACTCGCCAGCAACAGGTCGAGCTTGGGATGGTGAAAACTACAACATCGGTTTTGTCACCATCGCTGACGAACCTTATGTTGAATTGATTGAGGCGGCAAAGCAATTCAACGCAAACCTCTATAACAACCGCTTTAAATAACGTCGAAAATAGGCACGGACGCTTATTCCGTGCCTGATTATTTCATTAAGGAAAATGAGATCCATTTTATGAACGTGAATAAAACTCTAACAGCCCTGCTTATTGTGGGAATGGCTGCACCTACGCTTGCTTCAACGTTAGTGACTTCTTTTGAAAGTTCTGATTACTCAGCAGGAGAAAATAACCCGGAATGGCTACAAATTGTTGGTGATCAATCCTCATCATATTCACTGGTTTCTGACGGTGTTACAGATGGAGAACAAGCACTTAAAAGTGACTTTAGTGCTGAATTTGAACCTGTCATTATCTGGAACTGGGGAACATGGAATTGGTCTCAACACAATGTGATGACCGTAGACGTTACCAATTCTGAGAGCACAGATACTGTCTTTGCAATTAAACTTGTGGATAACGATATTCAGAATGATTGGGGTGACTCAACTCAAACAAGTCTGGACTACTTCACTGCACCCGCCGGAGAGACCACGACGTTTACATTTAATCTAGATGGTGGAAATGAATATCAAGATCACGGTGTGAACTTTGATAAAGATAAGGTGCTAGCTATTCAATTCATGTTGTCGAATAACGAGTCTAAATCTTTGCACTTTGATAATGTGCGCGTCTCTGATGGCACAACAGAGCCAACACCTCCACCAACTGACCCAGAAGATATGAGCGGAAGCGTTTCATCGGCACCAGTGAAAACCCTACTTCAGCTCGAAACGTTTGAAGAACTGACAGATTCTATCGAAGCGACAGGCGCGGATATAGAACTGATTGATGAAGGGGTTAGTATTGGTGAAACCGCGCTGAAAGCCACGTTCAACAATGGGTGGAGCTCGGTCAAACTGAATGGGAACTGGGATTTGTCAGCATTGGGAGAGCACCTAGCGATTGCGGTCGATGTGACAAACCCAACCAATACCGGTCTATTTCTGTACTCGAGAATAGAAGACAACAGCGGTAATGAAGCGTCGGGTATTGCACGCGGAAAGTATATTCCAGCAAAAAGCACTCAGACTGTTTATATAAGCGTTAAAGATACTCCAGCGATTGGTGATATTGTCAATACACTGGGTTTGCGTGAGCTTCCGGCAAAATCACTCGACGAAGGTTGGGGTGATTGGCTAGAGTTAAACCTTGCAGCGATTCAGTCGGTTACTTTCTTTATTCCTGATCTAGCAGAGGGAACTACTGATCACGAGTTTATCTTTGATAACGCTCGTGTGATCAAAGATCTTAATGATGTATCAGCCTACGAAGAGTTGGTGGATTCACTGGGTCAAAACAATCAACATGATTTCTACGCTAAGCTAGAGAGTCGTGAGAAACTTGATAGTTTGGGTGCACGAGAGACACAACTGCTTGGTAAACTACTTAACCGTAGTCAATATGGCGGTGCACCTGCTGGTAGTAGCATTGTTGCTGACCAAGACTGTAAACTGGCTAACCCAGCCACTTTTAATGTGTGTAAAACAGCAGACGGTAAATGGTATCTGGTTGATCCTGACGGTAACGCCTTTATTTCAACGGGTCTTGCTAACATTCGAATGACAGACACGTATACCTTTACTGGTGAATCGAGCACAATGCCTTCCGATGTGCGTAAGTCAATGTTCACTGAGATCCCGACAAATCACCGAAAAGAGATGGGTCCTGTTCATAGTGGACCTGTCAAACAAGGTGAGGGTGTGAGTTTCTACGCTAACAACATAGATGCGCGTCATGGTGGTGAAGAAGCTTGGCAAGACATCACTATCAAGCGTATGCAAGACTGGGGCTTTACGTCACTTGGTAACTGGACAGACTCTGCCTTCTATGCAAAAGCGGCCGCAGCGAACATGCCTTATGTTGCAAATGGGTGGGTACTTCACCATGAAACCTCAGAGAATCCTGTTAACCGTATTGGCGCAGGATATTGGGGGCCGATAGCTGACCCGTTTGATCCTAACTTTGCCTTAGCTGCTGAGAAAATGGCGGCGAAAATCAAAGAAGAAGTGACAGGTCATGAAGCGACCTTGATGGGTATTTTCGTTGATAATGAAATAAGCTGGGGTAACTGTCTGAATGGTGATGATGCGGCGTGTTATGGGCAAACGCTAGCGGCGATGAACACAGATGCCAGCACAAGCCCAGCGAAAGCTGCGTTTATCTGGTTCCTTGAAAATGGCTTTGGGCAATCGAAAACAATTGAGGCATTCAATACCGCTTGGGGAACATCGTTCGCATCATGGTCTGAATTAGGCGGAGCACAGAGCTTTGAATACTCTGCAGGCATGTTGGATGATTTAAAGTCATTGAACTGGCAGTTTGCAAACAAATACTTCGAGGTTGTGAATCAAGCAATCAAAGCAGAGTTTCCTAATAACCTGTATTTAGGTGCTCGTTTTGCTGACTGGGGAAGAACACCGGAAACGGTTGATGCCGCTAAAGTTCATGCTGATGTTGTCAGCTTCAACATCTACAAAGACAGCATCACGTCCGAAGACTGGCAATCAGATGTACTAGAACAAATCGAGGATTTAGATTTCCCAGCTATCATCGGTGAGTTCCACTTCGGTGCGCTTGATAGCGGTAACTTCGCAACCGGAATTGTTTCAGCAAACTCGCAAAAAGATCGTGGCGACAAGTACATTACGTACATGGAGTCGGTATTAGCGAATGATAACTTTGTCGGTGCGCACTGGTTCCAATACCTTGATTCACCGGTAACAGGCCGTGCATGGGATGGTGAAAACTACAACGTTGGTTTCGTTAATGTAACGGATACACCATACAGCCACTTAACGGATGCAGCACGACTCATTAATTGTGAGTTATATGGTGATGACTGTTCTGCGTTGGAGGCCAATACAGAAACGCGCTCTGCACGTGATGTTGGCTCGTTATATAATGGTCGAAATATCGGAATCACTTCTGGTCAGTTAAATGGATTAGAAACCATAGAAGGCATTGACCCTGAAGAGCCGGTTGATCCACCAACTGACCCTGATGAGCCACAACTGCGTACTGGTGGTTCATTAGGTGCCTTCTTTGTGTCAATCATTGCCGTTTTAGGATGGGTACGTAGAAAATACGTATCATAGTCATAACTGCATGAAAAAAAACAAAGCCGCGAAAGTGACTATCGCGGCTTTTTGTCGTCTAGCGCACAGAATAAGCAATCAGTGCATATGTTGACCGATAATTAGTATTGGATCACTCCAAAAAACTTTATTGGTATGTACTATTCGTTTTATTGGTTATCCAATAACTACGTGAAGGAAAGGAGAATCTCAGTGCGTTTCAACAAAAATACTATCGCGCTCGCTATCATTGCCAGCACTCTTGCAGCAGGCAGCATTGCCGCTACAAAAACACCAGACACATCCAATAACGAAACAACTCAACAAGATATGAGTAGTAGCGTTCAACCTGTTGTCATGACAGATGATGGGTTTCTATCAAAAACCGCCAACACACACACCTCATATAATGTGGCTGGCGAAAACCTGGAAATCGTGTTCGATGCGATTTCTGAGTCAGAAGCAAACTCTAAATGGCCAAACATGAAGTTTCGCCCGGAGTCTGGTTCTTATGATTGGAATACCAAAGGTGGCTTACAGCTGACACTCGAAAACCCCGGCGACAGAGAAGTTCGAATTGAAATGAAAGTGGCGGACAACATTGGCATTATGGGAGCGACGACGCACCAGCTCGATCTGCCAATATATTTACCTGCTGGCAAAACCACGACAGTCGATTTCCTTTTTAATGGTGCAGAGATGAATATTGAAGGTTACCGAGGTGGTAGTGAGCTTGATTTACGAAATATTGCTGAGTTCCAATTCTACGCGGTTGGCCCGATAGGTGAGCAAAAAGTAGTAGTACATGACATTGATTTTATTGAACGCACTGGAGATTTTGTTCTATCAGAAGCGCGTCAAGGTCAAGTTATTGAGGCGCAAATTCCCACTATTTTAACAGTAACTGACTTTGAAAGTGGTGTTGAAGGTATTGTTGAACGCCATTCCGGCTCTAATGTTGATATCGTCAAGTCTGACACAGGCTCTGCAATTAAGGTTCATTACACAACCGATGATGACTATCCGACAATCAAATTCTCGGCTGGAAAAGACGGTCAGGCTTGGGATTGGTCAAAGTATGGCGATGTTGCCCTAGCATTTGATGCGAAAAACATTGGTGATTCAGGCATGCAGCTATTTGTGCGTGTCGATGATGCACTAGATGAAAAGCTGGGTGGTACGGCTACGGGGGCAGTAAACAGCCGTACGGGTTATGTACAGATTCCAGCAAACTCAGAAGACAAATATTACTTCACATTTAAAGACTTGGCTGAAGGCTTGGATTCAGGTATGCGTGGCGAGCCGCCAAAGAAATCCTTCTCAGCAAGCCAAGTGGTGTTTGGTTGGGGCGAATCTGAGCTTGATCTATCGAACATTGTCAGCGTGCAGCTTTACATGATGAACCCTCAAGAAGAGGCGACATTGGTTATCGATAACCTATCGTTGATTCCTAACCTAAGTACGGACACTACGCGATACGCCAATCTGTTGGATGAGTTTGGTCAATATCAGGAAGAAACGTGGCCAGAAAAAATCACCGATTTGGATCAGCTAAAGGCTCAAGCCAAAGTCGACAAAAAACTGTTGAAGAATGCCTCGTTGATGAGTGATCGTTCAAAGTTCGGTGGCTGGGCTAAAGGTCCGAAACTAGAGGCAACAGGTTATTTCCGCACAGAGAAAGTCAATGATAAGTGGGCGCTGGTGGACCCTGAAGGATACCTCTACTTCGCTACAGGGGTAGACAATATTCGTATGGATGACAGCTACACAGTGACAGGGATGGACTTTGCTGATGCGGTAGAGGCAGACACTAAGGGGATGCGTCCAAGTCAGGTTGCCGCTGAGCGTTACATTGATGACAAGCGTGAGCGTGTAGAAGCCTCAACACTCCGCCGTGGTATGTTTGATTGGTTACCTGATTTCAATGATCCACTGGCTGACAACTACAGCTATACGCAAATGGTGCATAAAGGACCTCTCAAGCATGGTGAAGTGTTCAGCTTCTATTCGGCGAACTTGCAGCGTAAGTATGATACCGACTCTGCACAAGAAGCGATTGAGATTTGGAAGGACGTGACACTTGCACGAATGCAGGACTGGGGTTTCACTTCCTTAGGGAACTGGTCCGATCCTATGTACCGAAAAAACGGTAAAGTGCCGTATACAGCACATGGTTGGATTACGGGAGACCACCAACGAGTTAGTACAGGTAACGACTACTGGGGGGCTATGCATGACCCATTTGACACAAATTTTCGGGTCTCTGTGGCCATAATGGCGAAGGAGTTGGGTGAAGAGGTTGACAATGACCCTTGGTGTATCGGTTATTTCGTTGACAATGAGTTGAGCTGGGGCAATACCGTCAACAATACAAACCACTACGCACTGGCGATTTCTGGTTTACGTGCCAGCACAAAAGAAAGCTCGGCCAAAGCGGCGTTTGATGCATTACTTAAAGCAAAATATGGCTCGATCAAGAAGTTCAACGCTGCATGGGGCGTTGATGTTGCCTCATGGGATGCTTTTGCTAAAGGCTTCAATTATCAAGGTGAATACACTGAAACAGTGAAAGCCGATCTTTCAGTATTGTTAGATGCATTTGCTGATAAGTATTTTGCGGTTGTTAGTGAAGAGATGGAGAAAGTGTTACCTAACCATCTATACATGGGAGTGCGATTCTCTGATTGGGGGATAACACCTGAAGCTGCGACAGCAGCCGCACGTTATGTTGATGTGATGAGTTACAATCTTTACGCCACTGATCTAAATGCAAAAGGGGACTGGAGCCGTTTACCGGAGTTGGATAAACCTAGCATTATTGGTGAGTTCCACTTTGGTTCTACTGATTCAGGTTTATTCCACCCTGGTATTATCAGTAGTGACAATCAACAAGGTCGTGCGCAATCTTACGCTAAGTATATGGAAAGCGTGATTGATAACCCGTACTTTGTTGGTGCACATTGGTTCCAGTATATGGATTCACCCGTAACAGGGCGTGCATGGGATGGTGAAAACTATAACGTGGGTTTTGTGACAGTAACGGATACACCATATGAGCCCTTGGTGAAGTCTGCCAAAGAGATCAACCGTAATTTATACAATCGACGATTCGGATCTATTAACAAATGAAGTAATTTGTAACTCTTGACGGTAATTTTTATAAGTCTGTGTCATTTCAGTTGTATGTAAAAAAAGAAATGACACAGACGTAACATGCCTACGCTGAACAATCCAAACTTGAGGTTGTCTCAATTTCGGTGTGATAGTCTACGATTATCTAAAACATGAGAGAGTTAGGTATATAGACTATTGTGTCACTGTGAACTATCACGCAGTTAAAAAGCTTTAAGGTATATACATGTCTTTTAATTTGGTTATTTTGTCATTGCTTCTTCGTTTAAGCAGGTAGCTTGATAGCACGCCAAAGAACAGGATTACGCCACAGAAGCCGTATACATGCATGATGGTTGGATCGTTCGATACAAAGCCAGCATCCGAGAACATTACGTACGCGCCTAGTACCATGTAGATTATTACTGCTGAGGCCTCAAAACGGAATGACCAAGGCGTTACGTCAATACTCTCATTGACTGGCATTACATAATCCGTATCACGTGGCATAAAGTGACCAATCACAAACATTAGTACTGTACACACCACAAACAAGATTGCTAATTGGTGTAGGAAGTGAATCGGTGTATCAAATATCAGTTGCATTGCAGCGTAGGAGCTTACAAATACCGTGAGCGCTACTTTGGCAGCAATGGCAGGGACACGTTTTGAAATATAGCCAACAAATACGATAGTGAAGATAGGCACACTAAAGAATCCTGCAACCATTTGCAAATATTGAAATAACCCTTCTGGTGCATAAAGGATGAATGGTGCAATACACACTGAAATGACCGCGATAATGACACCGAAAATGCGACCTTTACCTACTAGCTCTTCATCGGATTTGTCGTTGCCAAAAAGAGGTTTGTAAACGTTCAAAGCAAACAGGGTTGTTGAGCTGTTTAATACTCCATTAAACGTACTTAATATGGCACCAAACATCACCGCAACAAAGAAGCCAACCAGAGGTTTAGGTAATACTTCGTTGACTAAGCGAGTGTACATCGTATCTGGGTTGCCCGCATCTGCACCAAACATATGGAATGCGATAATACCCGGAATGATAAGGAATAATGGGGATATAACTTTGATTGCGCCTGCCAAAATGACACCCTTTTGACCTTCTTTTAGGTTCTTCGCACCAAGTGCACGTTGAATGATAGATTGGTCGGTACCCCAGTAGTACAAATTCACCAACAGTAAGCCTGTGAACAACGTTGAGAACGGTAGTGGGTCGGTCTCTTGTCCGACTGATTGAAGCTTTTCTGGTGCCGCGGTCAGCAGCATATCTAAGCCTTCCATAAAGTTGCCACCACCCAGTGCCATCAGACCAAACACAGGGATCATCAAGCCACCTGTAATTAAACCTACGCCATTAATGGTGTCTGCGATAACCACGGCTTTTAGGCCACCGTAAATCGCGTAGAAGAAACCCAGTAAACCAATGGTTGCTGAGATAAGTGCGATGGAACTGAACTCAGATATTCCCAGTAAACTTTGTACATCGAAGATTTCACCCAACACTACTGCGCCAGCGTAAAGTGTTGTAGGTAAAATATTAATGACGTATTGGCATAAGAACAGTAGTGTTACAAATTTTTTCACCGACATATCATAACGGCTTTCCAAGAAGTCAGGGATGGTGGTGATGCCTTGCTTGAGGTAGCGTGGAACAAGCAGTAATGCGATTATCACCAGCGTGACACCAGAAGCAACCTCCCAACCCATGACACTCATATTGTGTGTGTAGGATTGCGCACTCATGCCCACAAAGCTGGTCGCACTGAGGTTGGTTAAAATCAAGGAACTGGCAATTAATCCTCCCGTTAAGCTTCGTCCACCAAGGAAGAAACCATCTTGAGAGTTGTGTTTATCGTTTCTGACTTTGCTGTAAGTGAACACCACAACAAAGCCTGTAAACAGCAAGAACGAAAGTAATACTGTAATAGACATTTTGTTTCCTTAACAAGTTAAGCAATAAGTTTTTGCTTGTTGGTCGTAGGGTGTCCCTCTAGCATCTAGTAAGAGTGTTTTATCAGGAACAACGTTAAGTTGAAACCCGTTGCTAGAGGGACATAAAGAGGTTTAAAGTTTTTTCAGGTGAACAATAAGCGCCGACTCAGGGTCGAGAATAGGGAGTGTTACCCCAATTTCTTTTAAGTTGTCACCACTGAGTACCAGAGTATTGTCTAGCCACTTGGGACGTTGTTTCATCAATTGGAAGCTGGTTTTTGGCATTTCAACAATCTTGATTTCGTAACGCGTGTTTTCATCCGCACAATTGACTCGCAGTGGGGATGGCAACGCGTAGTTTGGCATTGCCAACTGGCACACCGTAATCAGCATTTCTTGCCCGTTTTCTACGCCATAGATGTTCTGGTTTTGATCAGCAGGGTCGATACGGAAGGTACGTCCAGAATGCAGCAAATTGCGATATTGTTTATGCAGCTGAATGTAATGAGCGAAAGCTTGCTTTTCTTCTTTACATTCTCTTACAGGATCTAGTTCCACGCCCATGTGGCCACTTAATGCTGTCACGCCACGCATGTTGATCGCATGACGACGATTGGTTGAGTGACATTCGGCTGGACCAATATGAGCGCCCATCACTTCCGGTGGGAAGAAGTAGCTCATGCCACGTTGAATCGCTTGACGCTCCAGCGCGTCATTACAATCAGAAGCCCAGAAGCGGTGAGTGCGTTTCAATATTTCGAAATCAATACGGCCACCACCAGAAGAACAAGACTCAATCTCAACGGCAGGATGGGCTGCTTGAAGTTCATCTAATAAACGGTAAAGGGCTTTAGTTTGATCATGCACTGCTGGTTTGCTTTGATGCCCTGGTTGTACCAACTCGCGGTTCATGTCCCATTTCAGGTAACCAATGTTGTAGCGAGTCAATAAGTCGTTCAGACGGTCGAACAGGTAGTTGAAGCAATCTTGATTTTGTAAATCAAGTACGTATTGCCAACGGCCCGAAGGTTGGTCATAGCCTTGCAGACTTAACACCCAATCTGGATGTTGGCGATACAGGTTAGAGTCTTGGCTGACCATCTCTGGCTCAACCCAAAGACCAAACTCCATGCCTTGATTGTTCACGTGTTCGATAACAGGTTCGAGACCATTAGGGTATTTGGTTTCATCTAAATACCAGTCTCCAAGTCCCGCACGTTCGCCATCTCGGCCAATGAACCAACCGTCATCAATAATGAAGCGCTCAACGCCCATTTCAGCGGCTTCGGTAGCCATCTGCATAATGTATTCAGGCTTATGGTTGAAATAGATACCTTCCCATGTGTTTAGGTGAACAGGGCGTGGTTTATTGCTAGGAAACTTAACAATGTTGGCGCGAACAAACTCGTGGAATCGCTCTGAAATACCGTTCAAGCCTGAGGTGCTGTAGGTTGCGTATAGCCAAGGTGATTGGTACAGTTCACCACTTTTCAGGCGCTTTTCTCCAGACAGTAACAGCTCACCTGCTTGAACAAAACGACGACCATCACTACGAACGTCAGCACGCAATTGATGATTACCACTCCAGCCTAGATGGAAGCCCCAAACTTGCCCTAATTGCTCACTGAAGCCGTTGGTGCCAGCAAATAGTCCAGGGAAGTTTTCATGAGAGGTGCGACCACGGCGGTTTTCTTGCATAAAACCCCCATGCTCAAAGTTTAAGCGTTGAGTCTGAAACTCATGGCACCAACGTCCGTGGAAAGTCATCAGCTCGTTGGCATGGTTTGGAAGTGGCAGAGTAGAGGAGAGCTTACCCAAGCAATATTCGCCAGCAGCCGTGTTTTTAACGGTGATGCGTTTTTGTACCACGTCACTTCTAAAATCCATTTGCAGCTCTATTAATAACTCAAGTCCTGCAACGTCGTCTTGAAGCCTAAATGTTGCACTGTTATCGTCGTGTTCAATGGATTTGGTTTTGAATACTGGCGCCCAGTCATTGCCATTTCTATGCCCATCAATTCCCGGCGCATTGAAGTGACCACTACCTAGTTCTGGACATAGTGAAAGTGGGACATCAACATCGAGACGAGCCTGAGAAATAGGGCGCTCTGTTGATAACATTAAATCTGGATCGATTTGCGCGATCTTTGCTCCCCAATGAAGGATTTCAGGAACACGATCAACTTTAATAATCATGCTGTGATTCTTGGATTTTAGGTGAACGATTCTTTGCATTTTATTTTCCTGTTTACGCAAACATTCAATTTAAAAATAATAATGCGCTTATTAAGTTGAATTTCGACATAACTGCCATTTAAGTGTGATCTAGAGGAGGATTTTGAGTTTAAATTTGTGCCATGGATCGATTGTTTTCGGAAACATTAATTGATGTTTGTGTGACACTGTTCACGAGGGGGGACGCTTGAATTTGTTATCGTAGATGAAAAATAAAAATTGGAGAACACCATGGCTGTTACTTTTAAAGATGTCGCACGTTTAGCGGGGGTTTCAACACAAACTGTATCACGTGTAACCAATGGTGCAGATAACGTGGCGGAAGAAACTCGTAAACGAGTGAATAATGCGATCAAAAAGCTTGGCTACGTGCCGAACAAAGGTGCACAAATGCTTAGCCGAGCCAAATCACGCATTATCGGCATTGTCTCTTTGGATATATCGCTGCATGGTGTGGCATTAATCGCCAACGGCATTCGTAACCAAGCTCACGAGATGGGTTATGCGACTGCGCTGACAGTATTAAGTGAAAATTCCATAGATGAATTTCGAGGAGCAATTCGAGAACTGATCGCTCAACAAGTTGATGTCATTATTATCAATGCGCCCGTAGCACGAGATACGGCGGAGTGCCTTGTCGAGCAGTTCAGTCAACTCACAATGGTATTTATTGATGTTCCTGAGGGGACATTGGTTAATCACGTAAGTTGTGACCACAAAACGGGAGCGTACCTCGCCGTATCTCATTTGATTAATCAAAAGCGCGAAGCTTTTGTGTGTATTTCAGGGCCAGAAGCATCGACGGCCTCGATGCTACGATACAAAGAATGGGGGGCCCAAATCCAGCAACATGGGCTTACACTAGCTGCTTTCTACGAGGGTGATTGGCAAGCCGCCAGTGGCTACAATGCAATTAAAGATGCAGTGCTAAAAGGTATATCTTTTGATGCGGTCTTAGTCGCCAATGACCAGATGGCGCTGGGCGTATTGTGTGCGCTTTCCGAAGTGAGCATTAATGTTCCTAAAACCGTGTCCGTAGTTGGGTTTGATGGTATTCAGGACAGTCAATTTTTCTCACCTCCTTTGACAACGGTTAAACAAGACTTTAACGAACTCGGGCGTAAGGCGGTCAAATTGGTCCTAAGCCAGGTGGAGAAGGGAGCGGGAATTATCTCTGAAGTATTGCCCGTTAGTTTGGTGGTGAGGCAAAGTTCAGGTGAAAAATTGAATGCTTTGTATGATAAGCAGTCAGTGCTTAATTATCTGGAAAACATTCGTCGCCTATTGCCCTAACGCGGAGATTTACATTCAGGAACAGTTTTTATGAAGAAAAATCACCCACCAATGAACGTGAGCATTGGTGGGAATGGCCCAAGGAGGGAGTAGCGTCGGCCATATGTAACTTGTTTATATTTGATAACAAGCACTGTTTTTTCTTCAAATTAACAGTCACGAAAAATGAAGATAATATTAGTTGATTAGTCTTTGCGTTTCGCTCTTGCTTTTAATTAGTTAAATGCACGAGCTAATGTGCCGTTCCCTTCGCACAAATACTTAACGGAATGACTGCTGACAAAGACGGATTCTCCTGCTTTTAGATGTATTTGATCCTGCTGGTTGGAAATGGTCACATTTCCTTCAATACAAAATAGAATCTCTGGACTGCGAACGAATTGTATGATGTTTTGATTTGCGACAGGCACAACTTCAAATCCAAAATCATCAACTGGAATTGGGTAACTTAGTTTTCCGTTTTTATGGATGGGATCAAGTTTTATATGTGCTGGATCAATGGGTATAAACGTCGTATTTTCAATCAGCTCTGGCACATCTATGTACTTTGTGGTTAAGCCTGCGCGTAGCACGTTATCTGAGTTCGCCATAATCTCTAAGCCGGTGCCTTGAACATAGGCGTGTGGTGTTTCCGCATGCAAAAACATAGCTTCACCAGGTTCAAGCTCAATGGTGTTTAGCATCAATGGTGAAAACAAACCGATATCATCGGCATAGTACTGACGAAAATCTTTAATATAACCATAAGCCTCACGAGCTATAGCTGTTTTTGCTGGGCGCTCAAGACTCGTGTAAAGCTCTTCCAGTGCTTGTTGCTTGCGTTCACCTTCCAGAGACATAATTGCAGAAAAAAAGCCTTTGAGACCGTCACTGTTTGGAGACGCTCTTAATGCACTGATTTCTGCTCTAAGCGTTGTAATATTCGCTTGCTCAAACAAAGTTAAAATTTGTTCTATTGGTCTGAAACCATTCATCGCTTTGTAAAAGGTCAGCGCATAAACTAGCTCTGGCTTATGGTTTGGATCTTTGTAATTACGGTTTGACGCGTTAAGTGGAATACCTTGTTCATTTTCACGAGTAAAACCCATTTCAGCTTTGCTTTTGCTTGGGTGAACCTGGATTGAGAGTGGCATTTCTGCGGCCAACACTTTAAACAAGAAAGGCAGCTCGCCAAATCTTTCCTTTGTATAGTTTCCCAACGATTGAACTTTGTTCTGGTTTATTACATCGGATAGCAATTCATGGGTTTCGGCTTTACGCGAGCATCCGTTTGGGTGTGCGCCCATCCAAATCTCAGCTTGGGGTGAGTTGTCAGGGTTTTCTATACCAAAAAGTTCTTTAATCGCATCACGACTGCCCCAAGAATAGTTTTGAATGGTATTCTCAAGCTTAAAAAATAAATTTTTCATAGTGCAATCCTCTTTAGATTAACGTTTTACCTAGTTTGAGAGTTGCAGCAATATTTCTTGCTGTTCTTATCAAATTTGCTTCGGCTTCTATCAGGACTTGTGAGAGAGACTGAGGGCTGCGCACTGAGCCAAATACGCTATCAATATGTGAGTAAAGCTTGTGAATATCTGTCCCCAAAGAGCCTGCTATTGCGATCACAGGGACATCTTTTTCTTTGGCATACTTTGCAACCCCCCAAGGTGCTTTACCTTGTATAGTTTGGTTGTCCATTTGCCCTTCACCAGTTATAACGAGGTCCGCACTTTTGATGATGCTCCTGGCATCTATAGCTTCCAAAACCATATCTATACCAGGCTTTAATTGAACGTCGAAAGCTAACGACAAACCTAGTGGCGTCCCTCCAGCAGCCCCATATCCGGGAGTGAATAATGGGTCGAATTGCTTGTTAGGTGAAACGAAAGAGGAAAAAGTCATGAGACCGGTATCTAACTTGTCTATATCAGCCACCGAAGCACCTTTTTGAGGGCCGAACACATGACTCGCTCCGTGTGGACCACACAACGGGTTCGTGACATCGCAGGCCACTATCATCTCAATATTTTGACAACGAGAGTCGAGACCTTTTAGATCGACTTTGCTAAGCCGAGATAAATCTCCTCCCCCTCTAATCAATTCATTACCTTGAGAGTCATATAGGTGGCCTCCAAGTGCTTGAATGATACCTGCGCCTCCGTCATTGGTAGCGCTTCCCCCCAAACCAATGAGAATTTTACTCACACCATGGTCCAGAGCGCTTTTAATTAACTGACCCGTACCGTAGGTAGATGCAAAAAGAGGGGCGCGTTTTTCTTTCGTGAGTAAGTCTAGCCCTGAGGCCGCAGCAACTTCTATGAGTGCGGTGTTGCCGTCATCTAACAAAGCCCAGTGTGCGTTGACCCATTCACCCGTTGGTCCTTCAACTTGCGTTTTCTGCAATGAGCCACCTAAGCTTTCCAGTAGCACATCCACAGTTCCTTCACCGCCATCCGCGAGAGGAAGATGCACGTATTCAGTATTTGGAAATGAGTCGCGAAAACCCCGTTCAATTGCAGAGCAAACCATCTTAGCGCTGAGTGATTCTTTAAAAGAATCTGGGGCGATTACAATTTTCATGAAGATTCCTTAAGCTCCGCATGTCGCGGAGCTATGGTTAACTTAAAATTTCACTTGGAAAGACTTAACCTGACACGGTTTCAGCATGCCGAACGATGCTGTGTCTACCTCATTTGGTAGCACTTTTTCGTCTAGCTGTGTTTCTTTCCATGAGGCCACTTTTGAGGTGAACGTCACTGTGTCGTTAATCACGTCGCTTTCTGATGGGTTGTAAACGCGTAGGATGAGCGCATCTTCGTCTTCTGCTTTCTTCAATACGCTCAATACTGCGCCGTCTTGCGATTTGTTCAACAAGCTGTGTGTTAGTGGCAGGTTTTGCTCGCCAACGTTGAGCTTCATTGCGTTGTAAGGAATTTTGTTGTAGCACTGGATTGGAGTCACGTTGTCACGCGCCGCTGCCATGACGTTTGCTTCGATGTGGTTTCCTGCGAAACCGAACAATGCGAATTCACAAACAATCTTGCCGCGTACTTGTGAATCTGGCGTTGGGATCTTGATACCAGATGGACGACCCGGACGAAGTAACAACTCTTCTTTACCCAACACGCCGACACCACGCAGAAGGGTTAGGGCGAATGTGTCTCGCTCTTCATTACCTTGGCTTGAAATCACTTCAAACTCACGCAAACCGTTGCTCATTAACGCCATACCACCTTGTGCGTTTTCAACCGCGGCAAAGTTCATTAGCTGGTAAACTGGTACAGGCGCTTCTTTCCAGCCGTCTGCTTCCCAGTTCGCCATTTCTGGATCGTTGGTTGGGCGAGTGATCAAGCCGAACTGGTTATCCGCTACCACGGTTTCCGATACAAACGGTGTTGGTACTAGTACGCGTACGCGGTGGTCGTCAGCGTGGTTGTCCAGCTCCATACGAACTTCAATACGGCGTGTACCTTGTTTCAGAACCACTTGGCAGTTCACATCTAGGTACCCGTTTTGGCCTGTGCGCTCTTCACGTTGTTGTAGGTTCTCAGGCAAGTTCATGCGTAGCTTGATGGTTGCGACAGACTGGAAGCCTTCGTGCTTCACATTCACTTCTACATCGAACTCGTCAGAGTACAGTAGCCACTCTTTACGAGAAGGCGAGTAGTCGTATTCGTCGCCATCATCAGAGCCGTCTTCAATGCGCAGCGCTTGCTCGTAAAGATGCTCAGTCTCTTTGTCGAAGATATTCAGAGTACCGTTTGCATTTACGTTGATGCGATAGAATTCATTCTCAAGAAGGAACTCTTTTTGCTCAGCCACTTTTTGCGAGCCTTTCTCGTTGGCTTTAATGTGTAGGGTTGTGAAGCCCATGGCTGGCACTGAATACTTGATTTGAATGTCGTACTCGATAAACGGGTCGTAGTTACCGTAATGTACGATCTGACGGTCAATCTTACCTGGGTCAATGATGCGCTGGTCTTGAATGAAGTACTCAACTGGTGTGCCATTTTCATCAAAGATATTGAATTCTTCTGCTCGGATTGTGATGGTGGTGTTGACCACCTCTTCACGAGCGTATGGAGATAGGTTGAATAGCGCTAACTTGTCGCAGCCTTCGCGTGTTGGCATGTGGTCAACAATCTTGCGTTTGTAGAAGTTGATCAGGTTGGTTGCCATGTCGTCAGCAAGGATGTAGCGATTTAATATCTCGGCGTGCACTTTGTCTGAGCAGCAGCAGCCAATTGAATCGTGAGCATGATTCTTCATGCTCTCCTTCCACATTTTCTCGATCAAGCCGTGGTGGTATTCAAATCCGAGTGTCCAAGCGATAGACGCTAACGGCTCTAGGATGTTGACGATCTTATTCTCGACTTCTGCGTGGATGAGTTTGATGTCCATACGAGTTGAAGAGATAGTGCGATGCACACGCATGTATTTACCGTCGTTGAACTCGCCTTTGATGGTGTCAAGTTGCTCGCGCTCGGCTTCAATACGCTCGAACGCTTCTTCAAAACGGCTCATTTTGAATTCTTTATCTGGGTAGATTTCACGCAGCTTATCCATCACCTCGAAGATGTCTTTTTGGATAGGCATTTGGTCGTGACCGTTTGGTAGTAGAATGTCTTTGGTTACTGACGGCTTTTCTAGTACAGGAAAGTATTTATCTAGACGGGCGCGAAGACCTTCCTCGTCTTGCGGTAGATATTTACCAATGGCGTAACCCAGTGGCAATATTTGCGCTGATACTTCACTACCGTCGTTTGATTGCCATAAAAACTCGGTTTTATCTGTGCCGTGGCGCTCTGAACAACCACGCCAGAACATGGCTCGCGTAATACCGAAACCGTTGTAGATAGCGGGGAGCTGAGAACTCATTGAGAATGAGTCTGGCAGGTAACCAATCTTCATAGGCTCGCCCAACGCTAGACAGTCGCGCAATCCGTAAAGCATGTTGCGTACGATAGATTCGCCAGATACTTGCATCGTATCCGTTTGAGAGTACCAAGGACCAACAATCAGTTTACCTGCTTGTACGAGTTCACTTACGCGATCTTTATTTTCTGGTTTGATAGCGAAGTAATCTTCCAGAACTGCGGTTTGACCGTCTAGAACGTAGTATTTGTAGTCTGGATCGTTTTCCAGACGAGTCATGATTTCTTCCATGTTGTTCACTAGCAGAATGCGAGACTCTTCTGTAGTGAAATACCATTCACGATCCCAGTGCATGTGAGGAGTAATATGAACGCGAGATGTAGTCATAACTTTTACCGTCTTAGGCAATAATTGCCGTTAATTTGTTTTAAAATTGATTGTTTTCCATTCGCTTTTGCGGCATTTAAGTTTGCCAACGAATATTTAGGGCGCAGTAATCCCGCGCCCAAAGCTCGAGTTGAGCGAATCTATGAGTGATTCGAATTAATTTTGTGCAGTAGCCTCAGTGGCAAATTTGCCCTTTTTTACAGCATGTGCTCGCCACATAATGAGGGTGATGGTCGAGATGGTTGCACCAACCAGCGCAGCGCTAAACCAGATTGCTGCGGCAGTGAATGCGCCCAGACCAGCATCATGCAGTAGGAAGATTGAGAAAATACCTGCGCCTGGAGTTGATAGACCGATACCAGCTGCACCTACCATTGCCCCTGTTACAACAGAGCCAAGAAGGAATGAGCCAATAACACGAATTGGATCTTCAATTGCCATTGGGATAGCACCTTCTGTGATGCCAGCAAGACCAAGCAACCACGTTGATTTACCCGTTTCGATTTCAAAGTCCTTGAATAAGCGAGGCGCAAGCAGAGTTGAAGCCGTTACTGTGAACGCCGATACCATTTTGACCGAACCAAAGATGGCATACGGACCGTAAACACCGTTCGCCATTGCACCCAGACAAAAAGCGTAAGCCGCCTTGTTTACGGGACCACCAAGGTCGAAAGATACGAACAAGCCAATCACCGCACCCAGAAGTAGGGCGTTCGTGCCAGACATACCGTTTAGCCAG